>DIVE01000056.1 GCA_002423265.1 Methylophilaceae bacterium UBA6140
TCCGGGGTGCCGTTCCGCAAGGAAATCGCTCAGTATCACTGCGAGCAAGCTGTTCTGGCACAGCTTGGCAATGACCGGGATGCCGCCAGAAAGCACCTGGAAGACGCGCTCGATGCCAACAAGAACTGCGTGAGAGCGAATGTCATGCTGGGAGAGACCGAGGCGCTTGCCGGCAACCACGAGGCCGCCATCTCATTCTGGAAACGTATCGAGTTTCAGCAACCGGAATACCTCGGCCTGATAGCTGCCAAGATGCTCGCCAGCTATCGCACACTGAACAAACTGGAAGAAGGTCTGGAATTGCTCAAGACCTATCTGCAGACCTACAAACTGCACAGCCTGCTGAATGTGCTTTATGAAGCAGCCATCGCACAACAGGATGCAGAAGCAGCCGCCAAACTCGCACGTGATGAACTGGTCAGAAAACCCAGTCTGCAGACGCTGGATCAACTGTTGCAGGCGCGCCTGATTCTGGACGACTCGCCTCAGGATGCCCATGTGATTCAACAGACAGTGCGTTACGCACTCGGTAATCGCAGTGCCTATGTCTGCAGCCAGTGCGGTTTCCGCGCAAAGCATTATCACTGGCAGTGCCCGGCCTGCAACGCCTGGGAATCCCTGCCTTCAGAACCAAGCGAATCCGTCTCATGAACACCGCCAATAATGACGCGCGCATCGTCGTCGCGCTGGACTACGCCAAGCCGCAGGATGCACTCGCACTCGCCGCGCGTCTTGACCCGTCACTCTGCAAGCTGAAAATCGGCAAGGAATTGTTTACTGCCTCAGGCCCGCAACTGGTGGAACAACTGGTCGGGCGCGGCTACGACATATTCCTCGACCTCAAATTCCATGACATTCCGACTACAGTCGGCAAGGCCTGCGAAGCCGCCAGCCGCCTCGGCGTCTGGATGTTGAATGTGCATGCTTCAGGCGGTAGCGATATGATGAAGGCCGCGCTCGAAGGGGTTCGCAGGAGCGGCCGCTCGCCATTGCTGATTGCCGTGACTGTACTCACCAGCATGAATCAGGCAGCACTGAACCAGGTCGGCGTTACCGGCGACCTCAGGAGTCAGGTGCTGAACCTTGCCCGTCTGACCAAACAATCCGGCCTGCATGGCGTGGTTTGCTCAGCGCAGGAAGCCGAAATGCTGCGCGCCGAAATCGGTGCCGGTTTTTGTCTGGTCACCCCCGGCATACGCCCGAAAACCGCCAGCCTCGACGATCAATCCCGCGTCGTGACCCCGGCACAGGCGATCGCCAATGGGGCTGATTATCTCGTCATCGGCCGCCCCATCACGCAAGCAGAAGACCCCCTGTCCGCCCTGCAAGCCATCCATCAGGAACTTCAACTCCGCTAGAAATTGGTGTATTGTTCGTTTGCATAACTTTTTTTTGAATAGGTTTTGCAAACGTTACCGGCTCTCTCGGGTCGGTTTTTCAATTCTATGTAGGAGCAATAAAAATGAAGAAACTGCTACTAGTTATTGCAAGTCTTATGGCCTTTTCCATGACCCCGGCCTGGGCCGCCGTCGACATCAATACGGCGACCGTTGCCGAATTGGAGGCGGTCAACGGCATCGGCCCGAAAAAAGCGCAGGCCATCGTCGATTACCGCAAGAAAAATGGCGCATTCAAATCCGTCGATGATCTGGAGAACGTCAAGGGTCTGGGTAAGGCCAGCATCGACAAGATGCGCGCTGATCTGACGGTAACCAAAGCGAAAAAAGCGGCGGCAACCGAGAAAAAATAGCAGCCCGCTGCACGCATGAAAAAGCCCCGGCAAAAACCGGGGCTTTTTCATCTGGTAGAGGTTGAATTGCTACTTCACCCGCATGCCCGGCTGGGCGCCACTGTCCGGCGAGAGGATGAAAGGCCCGCCGTGCTCGTCGCTGGCAGCAAGCACCATGCCCTCAGACATGCCGAACTTCATCTTGCGCGGCGCCAGATTAGCCACCATCACCGTCAATCTGCCCTTCAGCGTTTCCGGATCATAGGCCGACTTGATGCCGGCGAACACCTGACGCGGCTTCTCTTCACCGATATCGAGACTCAATTTCAGCAGCTTTTCCGCGCCCTCGACATGCTCGGCGTTGACGATACGGGCGATACGCAAATCGACCTTGGCAAAATCGTCGATGGAAATGCAGCTGGCTTCACTTGCAGGCTTGGCTTCGTTCTGCTGATGTTCGGCATGGCGGGTTTGTGAATGCGCCTGTGCTGCCGGTTGCAGGGATTCCTTGTTGGCTTCGGTCATGGCTTCTATCTGTTTGGGGTCGATACGGGTAATCAAATGTTCATAAGGCTTGATCACATGGCCGGCAGGCAAACACCGGCTGACACAATGCCAGCCCAGGGCGTCGATACCGAGGAATGCCTCGATATCCGCGGAAAGCTGCGGCAAAATCGGCTTGAGGTAAAGAGTCAATAAACGGAACATTTCCAACGCATCGGAGCAGACTTCCTGCAACGCCTCCGACTGTGCCTCATCCTTTGCCATAACCCAAGGCGCTTTTTCTGCCACATAGCCATTGGCAATGTCCGCCAGACGCATGATCTCGCGCAGGGCTCGGCCGAAATCGCGCTGCTCGAAGCTCTCCGCAATGACGCCTGCCTGAGCCTGCATCTCCAGAACCACAGCATTGGCTGAAGAAGGCTTCAACTCACCAGCGAAACGCTTGTTAATGAAACCCGCCGTGCGGCTGGCGATGTTGATGTATTTTCCGACCAAGTCGGAATTCACACGCGCGACAAAGTCCTCCAGATTGAGGTCGATGTCTTCCATCGTGCTGTTGAGCTTGGCGGCATAGTAATAGCGCAGGTATTCCGGATTTTTCACATGTTCCAGATAGCTGCCGGCGGTAATGAACGTGCCGCGCGACTTCGACATTTTCTCGCCGTTGACGGTGAGAAAACCGTGGGCAAACACTTTGGTTGGCGTGCGATAGCCGGAGTACTGCAAGGTCGCCGGCCAGAACAAGGCATGAAAATAGAGGATATCCTTGCCGATGAAGTGATAAAGCTCGGTGGTGCTGTCCGGTTTCCAGTATTCATCAAAATCAAGTCCGGCCTTTTGACACAAATTTTTGAAACTGGCCATGTAGCCGATCGGCGCATCGAGCCAGACATAGAAATACTTGCCAGGCGCATCGGGAATCTCGAAACCGAAATACGGCGCATCGCGTGAAATATCCCAGTCCGAAAGGCCGGATTCGAACCACTCGCCCATCTTGTTGGCGGCTTCCGGCTGCAAGGTACCGGAACGGGTCCAGGCCTTGAGAAAATCCTCGCACTCGGAAAGCTTGAAAAAGTAATGCTCGGTTTCCTTGCGCACCGGCGCCGCACCGGAAACCGCCGAAAACGGATTGATCAGCTCGGTCGGGTTGTAGGTCGCGCCGCAGACTTCGCAGGAATCGCCATACTGATCCTTGGCATGGCACTTCGGGCACTCGCCCTTGATGAAACGGTCGGGCAGGAACATGCTCTTGACCGGATCGAAAAACTGCTCGATGGTTCTGGTGGCAATCTTGCCGTTGGCCTTCAGCGCCTTGTAGATGCCGCTCGCCAGTTCGCGGTTTTCTTCCGAGTTGGTGGAATAGTAGTTATCGAACTCGACCAGAAATCCGGCAAAATCGGCGCTGTGCTCGGCATGTACGCGCTCGATCAACTGCTCAGGCGTGATGCCCTCTTTTTCCGCGCGCAACATGATGGGCGTACCGTGCGTGTCATCCGCGCAAACATAGTGAACTGCATGCCCCTGCATTTTCTGAAAGCGCACCCAGATATCCGTCTGAATATATTCGACCAGATGCCCGAGATGAATGCTGCCATTGGCATAAGGCAAGGCAGAAGTGACAAGGATTTTGCGCGGCTTTGTATCGGACATGAATGCAGGCTTAAGTGACAGAACAAGAACGGCATTTTAACAAATGCCGCGTGCTTGCGCTCAGCTTATCTCGGTGTGGCGGCAGATCGTTGCCGCCGCGAAAAATCTGCCGTATTTCACATGCACCACTTTGCTGCATAGGCTAGAATTGCAGACTCAATTTATTCAAAGCATGAGCAGGATTACAGCATGGCCATCTCGGAATCACAGATTCAAAAAGCGCTGCAGGAAATTCAGGATCCAAACACCGGCAAGGATTTCATCAGCAGCAAGTGTGCAAGAAACATCCGCGTGGATGGCAGTAACGTCTCGCTGGACATCGTTCTCGGCTACCCTTCCAGATCGGTGCAGGATGAAATTCGCCAGCTGGTCACAACAAAACTGCAAACACTGCCTGAGATCGGCAACATCACCGTCAACGTCGGCAGCCGTATCATGCCGCACAGCGTACAACGCGGCGTGCAGCTACTGCCCAACATCAAGAACATCATTGCAGTCGCCTCCGGCAAAGGCGGCGTCGGCAAATCCACCACCGCAGCCAACCTCGCACTGGCGCTCGCGGCCGAAGGTGCAACCGTCGGCATTCTCGATGCCGATATATACGGCCCCTCGCAACCGCAAATGCTCGGCATCTCCGCCCGCCCGGAAAGCGTCGACGGCAAGAGCATGGAGCCGCTGCAGGCGCACGGCGTGCAGGCCATGTCCATCGGCTTTCTGGTCGATGTCGACACCCCCATGGTCTGGCGCGGCCCGATGGTCACCGGCGCGCTCGAACAATTACTGCGCGAAACCCAGTGGAAAGACCTCGATTACCTCGTCATCGACCTGCCGCCCGGCACCGGCGACATCCAGCTGACGCTGTCGCAAAAAATTCCCGTGACCGGCGCCGTCATCGTTACCACGCCGCAGGACATCGCGCTGCTCGATGCGCGCAAGGGGCTGAAAATGTTTGAAAAAGTCGGTATCCCCATTCTCGGCATCGTCGAAAACATGAGCACCCACATCTGCTCCAACTGTGGCCATGAAGAACACATCTTCGGCGCCGGTGGCGGTGCAGAGATGTGCAAGGACTACAACGTCGACCTGCTCGGCAGCCTGCCGCTCGATATCAGAATCCGCGAACAGTCCGATGGCGGCAAACCCACCGTCATCGCTGAGCCCGACAGCAAAATTGCCGCAATTTACAAACAGATCGCCCGCACGGTTGGCATCAAACTCTCGCAACAAGCGCTGGATCACAGCAGCAAGTTCCCGAATATCGTGATTCAGAGCACCTGATCATCGTTAAATCAACCGGCCAGCAGCTTCAGGTTCCTCCCGTAAGCTGCTGGCCGGTTAGCATCCGCTGAATTACCAGCTTGAATCTTGCCTGGATACCCGCCTTCGCAGGCTTTTGAAATACTGGATTCTGGATCAAGTCCGGAATGACAAACCTTGCGCGGCTAGTCGGACGCCAAATACATAAACGGGTTAAATATCGGGTCAGGCACGATAAACAATATTGCTGAGGGCCAAGATGCCCTTGCGCCTCACAAACCCTGCCGGCATCGCTTACGCTTGCCACAACGAGAAAACGCTCAAAGTTAAGCTGTTATACAGGTTCCCAAGGATTTAAAAGTTTGACACCAGTACCATTGAAATCCTGAATATTGCGCGTAACGATGGTCATTTGATGGGCAATACCGGTGGCGGCAATCAGTGCATCACGATCAGATTTGGAATCCGGGATATGAAGTTGAGCACAGGCTCTGGCAACCTGCTGATCAATCGGAATGATGCGTTCAGAGAAAGTGATGAGAACCTGCTCTTCAAACCATTTGCGCAAAATTTCTTGCTGAGACTTGTCTTTGTTCAGACGCAGGATGCCGATTTCAATCTCCATGATGGTGATTGGTGAAATGAAAAGTGTGCTGGCATCTACGCTTTGAGCCCAACGAACGACGTTTTTGTCCGCTCGGTCACTCTTGCGTAATTCTGAAACAACATTGGTGTCCAGAATATACATCAGTGATCGAAATCCACTGGATTGATAAGGTCGCTTCTCAGAGGTTCTGGATTAAAGTCGATATCAGCGGCTGCAGGCATGGCGAGCATATCCAGAATACTCTGATCGCTACGGCTCAGCCGCCTGTAATCTTTTACAGACAACAGGACATGTTTAGGCACGCCCCGGTCCGTAATGAAGACCGGGCCGTCTTCAGACGCCTTTTTAGCTTTGCCCGCATCATGGTTGAAATCGCGGCTGGATATGGTGGTGATAGCCATAATAGCCTCCTGTCAATCAATTAATGTAGATACATTACTACATTAAATTGTCTTTTGCAAAAAATGTTTCACATGCAAAATCAAAGCATCATCTGCGTGGGTCATGTCCGCCAAGTGCCCGCTCCTATTGTCGCGACCTTGGCGCCACCGCAAGGGTCATGTCCATCCTCGCTACGCCGCTTGCGCGGCTAGTCGGACGCCTTAACCGCGTGGGTCATGTCCGTCCTCGCTACGCCGCTTGCGCGGCTAGTCGGACGCCAAATACATAAACATCGATGCCTGTCTGTGGCTTGATGGCAGTCGCCGGAATCGCTACGCCATTGCGCCAGTTATCCACTGCTTCCTGTTTGCCGGCACCGGTCACCAGAAAAATGACTTCACGTGCCTGGCTCAATCGCCTTGCGCTGATCGAAACACGCTCTGCCGGCGGTTTTGGTGAGTTGAATACGGGGAAGGCGTCGACGCTGTCATCCCAGACGTGATCGGGAAAGAGGCTGGCGGTATGCCCGTCTTCGCCCAAACCGAGCAGAACGAGATCAAAATCACCGACATCTTTCAGCGTCTCGGCATAGGCTTTTGCGCCTTCCACCGGGCCCAACTCCGCAGGGATATCATGGATCTGATTTGCGGGTATGGTCACATGGTCGAGCCAGACCTGTCTTGCCATCAGGCTGTTGCGTTCAACGTGATCGGCCGGCAGACAGCGGTCGTCGTTATGGTAGACATGCCATTTGCTCCAATCGGCTTCGGCGTGCCGCAATAATTCATACACCTGTTTGGGTGTTGTGCCACCGGCCAGCACGATATTGAAGCGACCGCGCGCCGCTATCGCTTCGTTCGCAGCTGCCAGTATTCGATCACGCGCAGCACGGTTGATGGCGTCCTGGGTTTCGAACATGTGCCAGCGGGAAATTTGGGGATTTTTGCCGGTGACCTGGCTGGAGTTTTGCATGAATCTGTTGCCTTTAAGTTATAATTGACGGGCTGTAACGGGAAGCCCTGAATAGGTCCCCAACCAAGGGTTTATTCAGGGCTTTCTTAATTTATTTATATTACCTTACACAATAAGGTGATGGTACATCAATCCTCATCAAGGAAAATGCAATGAAACTAGCAATGATTGGCTTGGGCAAAATGGGCGGCAACATGGCCTCCCGTCTGTTACGCAACAAAATCGAAGTCGTCGGCTTCGACTTCAACCACGAAACGGTCAACCAGTTGGTGGCGAAGGAAGGCATGATCGGCGCCCGCTCCGTTGAAGATGCAGTGAGCAAGCTCTCCGGCCAGAAAATCGTCTGGCTCATGCTGCCTGCCGGCGAAATCACCGAGAACCAGATCGTTGACCTGATCCCCATGCTGAACAAGGGTGACATCGTCATCGACGGCGGCAACTCCAACTACAAACACAGCATGCGCCGCGGCCAGATGCTGGCCGAACACGGCATCGGCTTCATGGATTGCGGCACCTCCGGCGGCATCTGGGGTCTGGAAAACGGTTATTGCCTGATGGTCGGCGCTACCCCTGAAGTCGCTGCCGTCATGACGCCCGCACTGAAGGCATTGGCCCCCGCCCACGAGCGCGGCTGGGCTCACGTCGGCCCGATCGGCTCCGGCCACTTCACCAAGATGATCCACAACGGTATCGAATACGGCATGATGCAGGCGATGGCCGAAGGTCTTGACCTGATCAAGGGCAAGGAAGAGTTCAATCTCGATCTGGCGCAGATCACCGAACTCTGGCGTCATGGTTCCGTGGTGCGCAGCTGGCTGCTCGACCTGACCGCTGAAGCGCTGAAGCACGACCAGGATCTGGGCGATGTTGCACCTTACGTAGCTGATTCCGGCGAGGGCCGCTGGACCGTGGTTGAAGCCGTGGAGCAAGGCGTAGCCGCGCCGGTGCTGACCATTGCCCTGCAAATGCGTTTTGCCAGCCAGGACGACCATGGCTACAGCTACAAGCTGCTTTCCATGATGCGTAACGCCTTCGGCGGCCACGCTGTAAAATCGAAATAAGCCGGAACAGGCTGGCAGCGTCAAGCATCGTTGCCAGCCAACTTTATTAAAAAGGTAAGAGACGATAATGAAGACCATTGACCCCTGCACCCTTGTACTCTTCGGCGCCAGCGGCAACCTTTCCCGCGTAAAGCTGATGCCGGGGCTGTACCGCCTGGACTCGCTGGGCAGACTGCCGGCAAACATGAAAATTCTGTCGGTTGGCCGGCAACAGGTATCGCGCGAAGCCTGGTTGGCTGAAATCGAAAAGATGGTGCGGGACAAGTTCTACAACGGCATCGACGAAACGGTGTTCAAGCGTTTTATCGAGCGCAACCATTACCACGCAAACCCGCCGGATGATCCGAATGCATTCCAGAATCTGAGCAAAACGCTGGGAGACGAAACCGTATTCCCTCAGAACTTTGCTTATTTCCTTTCCGTACGTCCGTCAGATTTCGCCATGATCGTTGACCAGCTGGCAGGTGTCGGCCTGGTTGATGAAAGCAAATACTGGCGCCGTGTTCTGATCGAGAAGCCGTTCGGCACCGATCTGCCAAGCGCACAGGCCTTGCAGGCNNATCATGTTGACGCGCTTTGCCAACCACATGTTCGAGCCGATCTGGAACAGCGAGCACATCGATCACGTGCAGATCACCAACAACGAAACGCTCGGCGTTGGCGACCGCACGCAGTTCTACGACAGCACCGGCGCCCTGCGCGACATGGTGCAGAGCCACCTGTTGCAAACACTCGCACTGGTCGCGATGGAAAAACCGAAAGACCTCTCGCCGGAAAGTATCCGCGCCGAAAAGATCAAGGTACTGGAATCCATCCGCCCTATCGATGTCAAGAATCTGCACAAGCAGGCTTTCCGGGCACAATACGCTGCAGGCAAGGTGCCTGCGCGTGACGGTCATCTGGAAAAGGTGCCGGGCTATCTCGAAGAACTCGGCCACGACAGCGTGGTGGAAACCTATGCCGCCATCAAGCTCTTCATCGACAATCCGCGCTGGAAGGGTGTGCCGTTCTACGTCCGCACCGCCAAGCGCATGCATGAAGGCAACACCGCGATTTCGATCCGCTTCAAAAAGGCACCGGTCGAACTGAAGCAGGGTCAGCAGCAGAACTGGCTGATTCTGAGCATCCAGCCCAAGGAATCCATCAAGCTGGAAATCCAGACCAAGGTGCCGGGCCTCGATATTTCGACCAGAACCCTGAACATCGACGGGCCCCTGCGCCAGGCCGGCGACGAAAGCATCGATTCCTACGAAACGCTCTTGCTGAACCTGATGGAAGGCGATCCTTCACTGTTCCTGCACATCAACGAAGTCGAGGCGCAGTGGAAGCTGATCGATCCTATCGTCAAATCCTGGATGGAGGACAAGGGCCAGGTGCACCAATACCCGGCCGGTAGCCGCGACCCCAAGGAATCCCAGGTGATTTTCGAATCGGAAGATCAGTTCTGGCGCTACAGCATCGAGCTGGGCGGCGACCAGCACTAAACGCTTTCGATTTTTTCCACAATCCGTGCCCGTGCATCTTATAATGCACGGGCCTTTTAACTTTATAGCGGGCCGCATCGCATGAGCATTAAATCTGATAAATGGATACGCCGGATGGCGGAGCAGCACGGCATGATCGAGCCTTTCGAGCCAACCCTGATTCGCGAGCAGAACGGCGAGAAAATCGTCTCTTACGGCACTTCCAGCTACGGTTACGATATTCGCTGCGCCGACGAATTCCGTGTGTTCACCAATATCAATTCGACCGTCGTCGACCCGAAGAACTTTGACCCGCAGTCTTTCGTTGAGGTCTCCGGCAAAGGCTATTGCGTGATTCCGCCCAACTCCTTCGCACTGGCACGTACAGTCGAATATTTCCGCATTCCGCGCAGCGTATTGACCGTCTGTCTCGGCAAATCCACTTATGCGCGCTGCGGCATCATCGTCAACGT
>DIVE01000039.1:0-136 GCA_002423265.1 Methylophilaceae bacterium UBA6140
GCATGTTTGATGACTTCTTCTTCTGTGGCGATACGGCGTTCGAAGTTGAACTGTTTTTCCAGTGTCTGCGGCTTGCGGCCGCTCGCCAGCATGCGCTCCAGCTTGGGGCGACCGAGCGAATGGCCGGTATGCACTT
>DIVE01000039.1:215-1400 GCA_002423265.1 Methylophilaceae bacterium UBA6140
TGCACCGCCGCCCAGGTCTTCCTCGACCTTTGCGTAGTCGGGGCTGATGTTCGGGTCTTCGACCAGGCGGGTCAGGAGATCGACCTTTTCTACCTCGCGGTGCTGCGCCAGTGTGCGCGAAAGTTCGACCACATAGGTGGTCTGGCCGCCGGTGTCCGCATCGCGGCCCAGCTCCATGTCGTGACCGCGAATCAGGCCGTGCATGCTGATAATCAGGATATAGACCGGGTTTTCGCTTTTTTGAGGTGTTTTGCTGCTCATGATTTCCATTCCTGTTTGAATGGGGCGTAGAAACCATGATCTTCGGGTGCGCCGCCCCGTATGCTGCAAAGCGCCGCGGCGAAACGGTTGGCGCGTTGCAATGTGAGCGCTGCCGGCCAACCGCAGAGCAGGCCGATGATGAAAATGGCGGCGAAAGCGTCACCGGCGCCGACCGTATCGACCAGCCTGCCTTCCGTGCCCACAGCTCCGGTGCCGATAATTTCCTCCGTTGAATCCACCAGCCATGCGCCTTGCTCGCCGCAAGTGATCAACAGCTTTTCAAGCGCGAACTGTTTCAGCAGCGTCCGTGCTTTCGCCTCAGGTGTTCCGCCTTCAATCCTGAAAAAATGCGCGACGATGTCCAGTTCATCTTCGTTCATCTTGACGATGTCGGCGCGCTGCAGCGAGCGCCTGATCGTGTGTTTGTCGTACCAGGGGCTGCGCAGGTTGATGTCGAGGAACTTGAGGCAGTGACTGTCGGCGATGAACTGGTCGAGCGCCAGCCTGGACTCCATCTCTCTTTGCGCCAGTGTGCCGAAATACACCAGTTCCGGTTTCAGCGACATGGTCATCATGTGCGTCATGCCGGCATGGATGTGGTCATAGGCCTGATTGGGCAGGATTTCAAAGCGGTGGCTGCCGTTTTCGACATGCACCTGTACCTGACCCGTGGGGAAAACCGGGTCGCACTGGATGCCGCTGGCGTCCATGCCGAGACGCAGCATCTCGCGCAACAGGTCTTCGCGCAGCGCATCGTTGCCTGTGCGGCTGATCATGACCGGATGCAGCTCGAAAGCCTGCAAGTGACGCGCGACATTGAACGGCGCGCCGCCGAGCACGCTTTGATCCGGAAAGATGTCGGCCAGCACTTCGCCGAATAACGCGACGACTTTCTTGCCGTTGCGCCTGGCCTGGATTTCGTCA
>DIVE01000039.1:1486-2716 GCA_002423265.1 Methylophilaceae bacterium UBA6140
GTCGAGCGCATCGCGCAGAATGCCGCGCGGCGATGGCGGTGCTTGCATGACCAGCGATATGCCGGCTTCAGTGAGGTAGAGCCGTACCACGCGCTGGTCGATGTCTTCGCGTTTTTTCGCGATCAATGCCCGCCGGGAGAGCTTTTCAATCAGATTGCTGGCGGTGGATTGATGGATCGACAGTTTGGCGGCGAGCTCGGTGACCTTGAGGCCGGGCGTTTTGTGCAGCTCCCACAGCACCCACAATTGTGAGCTGCTGATACCGCATTGCGCCTCAATCTCGCCCAGATGCGTTTTGACCGAGCTGAAAATGATGCGGAATTTTTTCAGTGTATCGTTGGCAAGACGGTCATGCAGATCGTCGGGAACAAGCAGGGCAGCGGGCGCAGTCTGTGTATTCATGGCTTGTGCATTATGCCATCAATAATATATTTATACAAATATAGTTTGCGCAAATGTATTTATGTGATGTGTTGCTGCATGGGTTATGTGAAAGTTCAAACGCGGTAAAAACCCATCAGCCACAGAGGTCACAGAGGTCACAGAGAAAAACTGGAAGATTGAGTTGAAACAAAAGCACTGGATACCGGCCTGCGCCGGTATGACGAATAAATCAACAATTTCCAAAAACCGGATTCCGGATAACCGCTACGCAGTTTCCGAAACGACGTCTGGCGGGATATTTTCAGGAATGGCGGTGAAGCATCAACTCTGTGGTCTCTGTGCGCTCTGTGGCTAAAACAAAGAATCCTGCAAGTTTTGCGCTGCAAACATCAATACTGGTACAGCAGTTCTTTTGAAATGTTGCCGTATCCGGCCTGTGTCAGCAGCGCGCGTTCGATATAGCGGCTGATGCGCGACCTGAGGGCCGGCAGTGCGTCCGTTTCGATGAAAATTTGCGGGTATTTGCCGGCAAGCCAGGCGTAAAGACTGATGTCCTGGCTCAGGTCTTCCGCTTCTTCGAGGTGACGCGGGCTGGTCGAATCGAGCCAGCTGTGCGCGGAGGGCAATTTTCTTGCCCTGCCTGTGCTGAAGCTTTGCAGGCACTGCAGAAAGTAATCGCGCTCATGCGGACGATCGAGCGATACCGGTGCGCAGGAGAAGGTGAATTTGTCTTTCAGATCGAGCCCCGGTGCGTGGCGGTCTATCAATGCGGCCTGCATGATATGCGCGCTCATGTCGGCGGTCTGGAACAGATGGCTTCTGACGGCGATACGTTCGGTAAAAAAA
>DIVE01000119.1:0-1888 GCA_002423265.1 Methylophilaceae bacterium UBA6140
AGCGCATTGACAATCGTGGACTTGCCCATCCCGGATTGTCCGACCAGTACGCTGGTGTGGCCATTGAGCCATTGTTTCAGCGGCGTTATGTCCTGCTTTGCCGATAGCGGTTGCACGCGATAGCCCAGTTTTCGATAGCGCTCCAATGCGCGTCTGGCGTCATCATTCTCCGCCAGATCGCATTTGTTGAGGATGATCAGGGCCTGAATGCCCGCAGCTTCTGCCGCGATCAGGCAACGGTTGAGCAGGGCTTCATAAAAACTGGGCTGGGTGGCCAGCACGATGACGGCCTGGGTGACATTGGCCGCCAGCAGTTTGGTTTTATAGGCGTTGCTGCGGTACAACAGGCTGCTGCGAGGTTTGAAGCTTTCAACCACGCCTTCATGCGCGTCGGTCAGCTTGACTTCAACGATATCGCCACAGGCCAGGTCATTTTTCTTGCCGCGCGTTACACAACTGATCTGCCGGCCATCCTCCAACTCGACGCCGTAGCGTTTGCCGTAGGCGGCAGTTACCGTACCTTGCTGCGTGCCGCTCAATTATTGATCAAACTTGTAGTAAGTCTTGTTGAGATAATTCGCCACATGCAGCTCTTCATCCTCGAACCATTTGAGGTCGAGCATGGTGTTGCAGTTGCGAATCTGTGCCAGCAGACCGCGCGAGGTCTTGACCATGCGGTTCTCGCGCGTATAGATGGCTGAACCGTCGCCGCCGAAACGTTCGGCATGACAGGCGATACATTGCTTTTCAACCATGCTTTTACCGATGGCAAAATCGCCCTTGGCAAACGGCTCTGCACTTGCCGCTTGAGAGAAGGCAATCAGACCGGCTGCGATAACAAATCTCCTGGTGGCGTGTGTGTTCATGTGGTTACCCCGTGAATTTTGCCAGCCTGGAAATGCGGATGCTGGCCGGCGGATGAGAATCGTAAAAAGCCGAGTGTAGCGGGTCCGGTGTCAATGTGGAGGCGTTGTCGCGGTAAAGCTTGACCAATGCATCCACCAGATATTTGGCCTCGGCGTGATTGGCGGCATATTCATCCGCTTCGAATTCATTCTTGCGCGAGTAGCTCGCCATCAGCGGGCGTAGCAGGAACAGAAAGACCGGGCTCACCAGAAGGAACAGGAGCAGCGCCATATAATCGCTGGGTTGCGTCACGCCCAGACCCTCGTAGAACCAGCCTTGCTGTTTCAACCAGCCGAGCAGTGCGAGACCGATGAAGCTGACGATGAACATCAGCGCGATGCGCTTGATGACGTGATGGTGTTTGAAGTGCCCGAGCTCGTGCGCCAGCACGGCTTCGATTTCATTGGCGTCGAGGCGGTCGAGCAGGGTGTCGAAAAACACCACGCGCTTGCTGGAACCGAAACCCGTAAAGTAAGCGTTGCCATGGCTGCTACGAGCCGAGCCGTCCATGACGAACAGNNAAGGTCGGGTAGATGGCCAGCATCAGGAGGTTGAATACGCTCCAGACCACCCACAGGTAAAGCCACCAGTAATCGCCAGAACTCTGCATGAGCCATAGCGCTGCGAAAAGAATGGGGGCGCCGAGTGCGAGACCAACGAGACTGTGTTTGAGCAGGTCGCTGAAAAACATGCCCGGCGTCATCTTGTTAAAGCCGAATTTTTGATCCACCACGAAGGATTTGTAGTAATCGAACGGCAGCTCAACCGCCGAGCTGACGAGAAAAGCGCTCAGTATCACCAGCGCGCCACGGAAGATTTCATGCCCGGGCATGACGCCGCGCCAGGCTTCGTCTATCCACAAGAGGCCGCCGCCTATGGTCAGCAAGGCAAGCAGAACGGCCTGTGCCGTGCTTTCCGCAATCATCAGATGGGTCTTGGCTGAAGAGTAGTCGGCCGCTTTCTGGTGCGCATCCAGACTGAT
>DIVE01000119.1:1900-9746 GCA_002423265.1 Methylophilaceae bacterium UBA6140
CGGTAGTCAGTGTGGAGGCCATGGATACAGGGTTTTCAGTTAAACTAATGCCATTATAGAAGCTTAGCCGGGTGGAAGGTTCACCGATCACGGCTTATCGACCAATTTTAATGGAAATCATGATGGCGCTGAATAACGACAACCTGATCTGGTTGGATATGGAAATGAGCGGGTTATCGCCTGAAAACGATCGCATTCTGGAGCTGGCCGCAGTGGTGACTGATGCCGAACTGAACGTGCTGGGCGAATCTCCGGTACTGGTCGTGCATCAGTCCGATGCTGTGCTGGATGGCATGGATGCATGGAACAAGGGAACTCACGGCCGCTCGGGCTTGATCGACAAGGTCAAGGCCTCGACCCTGGATGAAACAAACGCTTCAGAGCAAATGATTGCCTTTCTCAAGGACTACGTGCCGGCAGGCAAATCGCCGATGTGCGGCAACTCCATCTGTCAGGACAGGCGTTTCATGGCACGTTACATGCCCCAATTGGAGGCGTATTTTCATTATAGAAATCTCGATGTCAGCGTATTCAAGGAATTGGCGCGACGCTGGAAACCAGCGATTTACGCTGGCTTCAAGAAGGCCAGCAAGCATGANNTGAAGCGCTTCGCCCGGATGTGTGAAGACAAAAAAATGGGTGCGGCTAGCGCACCCCCAGGGAGGAGAAGTAAAGCTTTGGAGAAAGCTCGCTGATACATAAGCATTAAGCGTGCCAAAACTTTATTCGTGCGCCAATTTACACAAGCCTTGTGACAGAAAAAAGAAAAAGCCTGAAGAAAACTTCAGGCTTTTTCTTTTGTGCACGGCGCGAAGCCGGTCAGGTTGCCGAATTCATGTCAGCGGTGAGGCCGGTTGAGCAGTGATTCGTATAGCTGGACGTAGGCCTGTGCGCTGTGGCTCCAGCCCAGGTCCTGCCGCATGCCATTGCGTTGAATTTGCGCCCACAATTCCGCGTTCCGGTAATAGCCGATGGCGCGTTCGATGCTGAGCAGCAGCTGAACTGCATCGGCATAAGGCATGACGAAGCCGGTGGCTTCATGGTTTTTAAGATTTTCTTCATTGCTATCCCGAACTGAGTCCGCCAGGCCGCCGGTATGCGTGACGATGGGCGGTGTGCCATAGCGCAGGCCATACATCTGGTTCAGGCCGCAAGGCTCAAAGCGGGAGGGCATGATGAAAATGTCTGCGCCCGCCATGATCTGATGCGAAAGCGGTTCGTTGTAGCCGATCGTCACACTGACCTGTTGCGGGTAGCGCTGCGCCAGACTCTGGAATCCGTGTTCAAGCTGAGCTTCGCCACCGCCCAACAGGGCGATCTGGCAGCCATCCTTGAGCACACTCTCGGCAACCGAGAGAAACATGTCCAGACCCTTCTGATGCGTCAGGCGACTGACCACGCCCAGCAAGGGTGTGTGCTCATCTTCCGCAAGCCCGAGCTGACGTTGCAGGGCTGATTTTACGTGCTTCTTGCCGGAGAGGTCGTTGGTGTCGTAGTTTTCGGTCAGATAAGGGTCGGTGGCCGGGTTCCATTCATTGGTTTCAATGCCGTTCAGGATGCCCTGAATTTCATGACCGCGAGCCGCCAGCAGGCCTTCCATGCCGAAGCCGAATTCGCTGGTCTGTATTTCTCTGGCGTAAGTCGGGCTGACGGTAGTGATCGCATCGGAATAATAGATGGCCGCTTTCAG
Organism: Methylophilaceae bacterium UBA6140; assembly: GCA_002423265.1. Classification (GTDB taxonomy): domain Bacteria; phylum Pseudomonadota; class Gammaproteobacteria; order Burkholderiales; family Methylophilaceae; genus UBA6140. Next base: position 3,591 of record DIVE01000119.1, read on the forward strand.
GAATGAGAGCTGATGGTGATATTCAACGCCATGCATCTGATAGCTTTCGGCCGGAAGCCACAGACGCTCGACCCAGCCGGCCGGAAAGCAGCCCTGAAAGGCAAGGTTGTGCAGGCTGATGACTGACCTCGCATGGCTCTCCGGCATGTAATGCATGTAGGCCGGTGCCAACCCGCTTTGCCAGTCGTTGCAATGCACGATGTCGGGGCGCCAGTCACCGGCCGGGCTGTCGTTGCGGCTTAATAGGGCGGCGACGCGGGAGAGTATGCCGAATCTCAGCGCGTTGTCCTCCCACTCGCGGCCGCTGGCGTCGGCATAGGGGCCGCCGGCGCGCTGATAAAGGCTCGGGCAGTCGATGACAATTACCGGTACGTGCGTATCGGGCATGGTGCCAATCAGCAGATTGACCGAACCAATCAGCGGCAGATGCTGAATGCGGGCAAGGTGTTCAATGTTTTTCAGCTTTTCCAGCACGGCCGCATAGCCCGGGATCAGAATGCGGATATCTGCCCCCAGCCCCTTTAGAGCCGCAGGAAGCGAGCCGCTGACATCTGCGAGACCGCCGGTTTTGATGAGTGGATAAGCTTCGGAAGTTACGAATAGGATGCGCACTGATAAAATACCTGGGTTAAGAATTATTCTTGTTCTGTTTGAATGTTAGGCTAAGGGTTGAATGTTCGGGCGGGGCGAACTGTAAGCTTTGCCTGTTGATATTGCACTTCATCATACTGAGGTGTTATCGGTGAATCAAGCAAGGCGCGTCAATTCAGGGGAGGTGGTATGGGGGTCGGAAGTTTTGTCGCTATAGGCGTTGGTGCCGCCCTCGGGGCTTGGTCGAGATGGGGGCTGGGGCTGCTGTTGAATTCGCTTCACCCGGCCATGCCTCTGGGAACGCTGGCAGTCAACCTGATCGGCGGTTATCTGATCGGCATCGTCATGGCCGTGCTTTCGGGAGAACACAGTATTTCACCGGAAATGCGTTTGCTGATCACTACCGGCTTTTTGGGGGGGCTCACCACCTTTTCGACCTTTTCTGCCGAATCGGTCGATTTGCTGACGCGTGCCCAGTATGGCTGGGCCTCGGTGCATATCATGAGTCATCTGTTCGGTTCGCTTCTGATGACGGCGCTGGGGTTTCTCAGCATACAACTGTTGCGTCAATAGCTGCGATTTTTGATCTTGCCGGAGCGCAATTCAAAAGTATTGATTTGACTAGCCTTTCCGGGTGGAATCGCTTATAATCGCGGACTTTTCAACCTTGGCTCATCATTACGCATAAATGAGAGCCTGCCAATCCAAAAGGAGAATCTATGCGACATTATGAAGTGGTCTTTATCGTCCACCCGGACCAGAGTGAACAAGTGCCTGCGATGATCGAGCGTTATCGCACACTGGTCACATCCAACGGCGGTACCATGCACCGTCTGGAAGACTGGGGCCGCCGCCAACTCGCTTACCCGATCCAGAAAATTCACAAGGCACATTACGTGCTGATGAACATCGAATGTAATCAGGCTGTGCTGGATGAGCTTGAGCTGGCATTCAAATTCAACGATGCCGTGCTTCGCCACCTGACCATTGCGACCAAGGCTGCAGTGATCGAGCCTTCTCCGATGATGAAGGAAGAGAAATCGAAGTCGGTACTGAGCAAGGATGCAGCGAAAGAAGCTGCGCCGGCAGAGGAAGCTTCAGCTTAATTGAACAGGCTGGTTTTGAGTGGTGAAGTCGTTCAGGTTGAACCGCTTCGCTTCACGCCAGCAGGATTGCCGTTGTTGAGTTTTGTAGTGCGCCATGTTTCAGAGCAGATGGAAGCCGAAATAAGGCGCCAGGTTGAATGTGAGATGACTGTGGTTGCGATTGGCGACATCGCCAATAAAGCCAAAGCCGTTCAGGCCGGGAGTCAGATCAAGCTGGCCGGGTTCATCGCAAAACGAAGCCTTAAAAGCGCACAACTGGTATTACATTTAAATGCATTAGAGATTATTTGAAGGATTACTAACATGGCACGTGATATGTTCAAACGCCGCCGCTACTGCCGTTTCTCGGCAGAGGGCATCAAGGAAGTCGATTACAAGGATGTGGATCTGTTGAAGGATTTCATCACTGAAAACGGCAAGATTATCCCGGCACGCATTACCGGCACCAAGGCACGCTACCAGCGTCAGCTGACCACCGCGGTCAAGCGCGCACGCTTCCTCGCCTTGCTTCCATACACCGACAAACACTAAGAGGAGACGATAATGCAAGTTATTTTATTGGAAAAAGTCGTCAACCTCGGCAACCTGGGCGACGTCGTTAGAGTCAAGGATGGCTACGGCCGCAACTTCCTGATTCCGCAAGGCAAGGCCAAGCGCGCGACCGAAGCCAACAAGGCTGAGTTCGAAGCACGCCGTGTCGAGATCGAGAAACAACAAAGCGCCTTGCTCGATGCCGCAAAATCCCGTGGCGAAAAGCTGGCCGGTTACATGTTGCAGGTTTCGCAAAAAGCCGGCGTTGATGGCCGTCTGTTCGGTTCCGTCACCAACAGCGATATCGCCGAAGCGCTGACCGCACAGGGTTTTGAAGTTGCGAAGTCCGAAGTGCGTATGCCTGAAGGCCCGCTCAAGGTGATCGGTGATCATACCGTCAGCATCGCTCTGCATCATGATATTGTGGTTGAAATCACTGTTTCGGTTCTGGGCGAGACTGCCTGAGTCGAAGCAAAGTCGCTGAAATAGCGACTCGGTAATAAAAGGCTGCCTCAGGCAGCCTTTTTTATTTTCTGCAATCGTTGCACATTTGTCAGGTGCTATATAATTCGTCGTTATGGCTGATGACGCACTCGAATCGATAAAACTCCCCCCGCACTCCGTAGAAGCCGAGCAGTCGGTTCTGGGCGGTTTGCTGCTTGAGAACGATGCCCTGGACAAAATTGCCGACCTGCTTGCGGCGAGTGATTTTTACCAGCATGACCATCGGCTGATCTATGAGCACATTGCCAAACTGATCGAGCACAATCGTCCGGCGGATATCGTGACTGTGGCGGAGTCTCTGGATAACGCTGCGGAATTGTCGGCCGTCGGTGGTCTCGCTTACCTCGGCGCTCTGGCGCAAAACACTCCGACCGCCGCCAATATACGTCGCTATGCTGAAATCGTGCGTGAGCGTGCGATTATGCGCAAGCTGGTGGAAGTCGGCTCCGGTATTGCCGAGAGCGCTTATAGCCCTCAGGGGCGAGATGCCCAGCAATTGCTGGACGAAGCCGAGTCGAGGATTTTTCAGATTGCTGAAGGCGGCAAGCGTAGCACGGAAGGATTCCTCGATATCAAGGTGTTGTTGCCGCAGGTGGCGGATCGTATCGACCAGCTTTTTCAGCGCGACAACCAGAGCGACGTCACCGGCATTCCTACCGGGTTTTCAGATCTCGATTCGATGACATCCGGCTTTCAGCCGGGGGATCTGATTATCGTGGCCGGTCGCCCTTCAATGGGTAAAACCGCATTTTCACTCAACATTGCCGAAAACGTGGCGCTCGACACCGGTTTGCCGATTGCGGTGTTTTCGATGGAAATGGCGGCAACTCAGCTCGCAATGCGGATGATCGGCTCGGTGGGCCGTCTCGACCAGCATCGCATGCGTACCGGCCGGCTGGAAGATGAAGACTGGGTACGCCTCACTACGGCGCTCGGACGCTTGAACGAAGCCCCCATTTTCATTGACGAAGGTGCAGGCTTGAACTCATTCGATGTGCGCGCACGCGCCAGACGGCTGCATCGTCAGACCGGCAAACTCGGTCTGATCGTCGTCGATTACCTGCAACTGATGGCAGGCGCGGCAGGGCGCCAAAGCGAGAATCGCGCGACTGAGATCTCGGAAATTTCGCGCTCGCTGAAATCTCTGGCCAAAGAGCTCAATGTGCCGGTAGTGGCGCTTTCACAGCTTAACCGCAGTGTCGAACAGCGTCCCGACAAGCGTCCGGTGATGTCGGATTTGCGGGAATCCGGCGCGATCGAACAGGATGCCGACCTGATCCTCTTCATTTATCGCGATGAAGTCTACAATCCGGAAACACCCGACAAGGGCACGGCCGAGATTATCATTGCCAAGCAGCGTAACGGCCCGATCGGCCGGGTCAGGCTGACTTTCCTCGGCGAACATACGCGTTTCGAAAACTTCATTTCTTCAGGCGCATATTAGCCCTATGCGTCCGATAGTCGCCACGGTGGATCAGGGCGCCTTGCGCCATAACCTGAATATCGTGAAAAGCAGCGCCCCGCAATCCAGAGTAATGGCGGTGGTGAAGGCGAACGGCTATGGTCACGGCCTTCTCGCCGCGGCTCAGGGATTGGCGGCCGCCGATGGATTCGCCGTCCTTGGACTGAACGAAGCTGTTTTTTTGCGCGATGCCGGTTTCAGGCAGGACATCCTGATGCTGGAAGGCGTATTCAGTGCAGATGAGTTGAGCGAAGTCGAAGCGGCCGGTATCAGCGTGGTCGTGCATCACGACGAGCAGATATCGATGCTGGAAAGCGCCAGGCTGTCTTCGCCGGTCGCTGTGTACGTCAAAATGAATAACGGCATGAATCGCCTGGGTTTCAAACCTGAATACTATGCAGGCGCTATCTCGCGTTTGGCCGCCTGCAATAATGTCGGCCGGATCACACTGATGACGCACTTCGCCACGGCAGATGAAGGCCCGGGGGTTGCAGCACCGCTGGCGGTTTTTCATCAAGTCACCGCAGGCATGCCTTACCCGGTTTCTCTGGCCAATTCGGCCGCAATTTTCCGTCATCCGGAAACCCATGCAGACTGGATTCGCTCCGGCATCATGCTTTACGGTGCAACGGCAATTGCCGGCATTCCAGCAAGCACTTATCAATTGCGGCCGGCCATGACACTCACGAGCGAAATCATTGCAATTCAGGATATCCTGCCGGGCGAGAGCGTCGGTTATGGCAACCGATTCACTGCCAGCAGAAAAACCCGGGTGGGTATCGTTGCCTGCGGCTACGCCGACGGCTATCCGCGTCATGCGCCTAACGGTACCCCCGTCATGGTTGCAGGGCGAATGACGCAAACCATCGGTCGCGTTTCCATGGATATGCTGTTCGTCGATCTGACCGACATCGCAGAAGCGGGCCTGCATAGCCCGGTAGAACTTTGGGGCGCACAACTGCCGGTCGACGCGGTGGCGGAAAAGTCCGGCACCATAGGGTATGAATTGTTATGCGCGTTATCGCCGCGCGTGCCGGTGAAGGTGCTCAACCATGGCTAAAGCGAAAACGGTTTATATCTGCACCGAATGTGGGGGTCAGTCGCCCAAATGGCAGGGGCAGTGCCCCGGGTGCAATGCCTGGAATACACTGGTCGAGAGCGTTGCAGAAGCGCCGGCAAGCAATCGCTATGCGGCGCTTGCAGAAACAACCGGTTTGCAGAAGCTTGCGGATGTGGAGGCGGCAGAAATCCCGCGTCAACCTTCCGGTATCAGCGAGTTCGACCGCGTACTCGGCGGCGGGCTGGTGCCCGGCGGTGTGGTGCTGATCGGCGGCGACCCCGGGATCGGCAAATCGACCTTGCTGTTGCAGGCGCTATGCCATGTCGGCAAGGCAAGGAAGGCGCTCTATGTCAGTGGCGAAGAATCCGCGCAGCAGATCGCCATGCGGGCCAAGCGTCTGGGGCTGGATGCCGGTCCGATCGACCTGCTGGCTGAAATCCAGCTGGAGAAGATTCTCGCCACCCTGCAAAATCACAAGCCTGAAGTTGCCGTGATCGATTCGATTCAGACGGTCTATTCAGAGGTTTTGCAATCGGCGCCGGGCTCTGTTGCCCAGGTGCGCGAGTGCTCTGCACAGCTGACCCGCGCTGCCAAACAGCTGGGCATTACCGTGATCCTGGTCGGCCATGTGACCAAGGAAGGCTCGCTGGCAGGCCCGCGCGTGCTGGAGCATATCGTCGATACCGTGCTGTATTTTGAAGGCGACCCCAACTCCAGCTTTCGCCTGATTCGCGCCTTCAAGAACCGTTTCGGTGCCGTCAATGAACTGGGCGTGTTTGCCATGACCGAGAAAGGCTTGCGCGAAGTCAGCAATCCGTCCGCACTGTTCCTCTCGCATCATGCGGAGCAGGTCGCCGGTTCCTGCATCACCGTCACACAGGAGGGTACACGGCCATTGCTGG
>DIVE01000017.1 GCA_002423265.1 Methylophilaceae bacterium UBA6140
GAGCTACAGCCACCATTGAAACTGACGGAAATCAGAAACCTGGCCTGCCCGACAGGAATCGAACCTGTAACCCCCAGCTTAGAAGGCTGGTGCTCTATCCGATTGAGCTACGGGCAGATTGTCGGGCAATCTAGACATTACTACAAAAACCTGGTCGGGGTGGAGAGATTCGAACTCCCGACATCCTGCTCCCAAAGCAGGCGCGCTACCAGACTACGCTACACCCCGAGGGCGTGAAATATATCCCAATCCTGACTTCAGGTCAAATCCAATCGTCGAGATAGTCGGTTTAATGATCATACCCTGCTAAAATAGTGGCTTTTTCACTCATCGAATTTATGTCAGCTCAAATCATTCACGGCAAGGTCATCGCTGAACAGATGCTCGCTCACCTGAAAACCGCGATAGATGCTCGTGTTCTGCAAGGTTATCGCACGCCGACTCTGGCGGTCATTCTTGTTGGTGCAGACCCGGCTTCTGCGATTTACGTGCGCAACAAGCGATTGGCCTGTGAAAAAGTCGGTATACGCTCGCTTTCCTATGACTTACCGGCCAGCACCTCCGAAGCCGAGCTGTTCGCCTTGATAGATCAGTTGAATGCGAACGACACGGTGGATGGCATTTTGGTGCAGGCACCCTTACCGGCGCAAATCGACGAAAAACGCATTATCGAAGCAATCAGCGCGGCAAAGGATGTAGACGGCTTTCACCCATATAACATCGGCCGACTGGCAGTCAGACAGCCCACCTTGCGTTCATGCACACCTTTTGGCGTGATCAAGATGCTTGAAGCCGCAAACCTGCGAATTCTGGGCATGGATGCCGTTGTCGTTGGCGCTTCCAACCACGTGGGCCGGCCCATGATGCTCGAACTGCTGCTGGCCGGCTGCACTGTGACCTGCTGCCACCGCCACACCAAGGACCTGGCAGCCAATGTCGCGCGCGCCGACATCGTCGTCGCTGCCGCCGGCAAAGCGGGGCTGGTCAAAGGCGAGTGGATCAAGCCGGGCGCTATCGTCATTGACATCGGCATCAACCGCCTTGCGGATGGCACAATCTGCGGTGACGTCGAATATAACGTTGCCAGGGAACGTGCCGGCTGGATCACACCGGTTCCGGGCGGTGTTGGCCCGATGACTGTTGCCACCCTGATGGAAAACACTTTTCTGGCGCAGACTTTACGCGAATCTTCAGTAGCTTAGCTGCAGAAACCCACACGGAAATCCGTGCTGGACATTATTTCCAATCGTAGTAAACTTGCGCCTGCTTTATTTTTCTGTTAACGCTATTTACGAAACGGGGAAATTATCCCGACGAGACCAAGATGGCCGATGTAATCTCAAGACAATTCGTTCCTTACCAGCCTGCAGCCGGTGAGGAGTACATGAACGAAAAGCAACTCAACCATTTCCGTCAGATTCTGAACGACTGGAAAGCGGAGCTTGGCGACGATATTGACCGTACCGTGCATACCATGCAGGACGAAGTCACCATGTTTGCCGACCCCAACGACCGCGCCAGCCAGGAATCGGACATGGCGCTCGAATTGCGCAATCGCGATCGTGAACGCAAGCTGATCAAGAAAATCGACGAAACCCTCAACAAAATCAACGAGGGTGAATACGGCTTTTGCAGCAGCTGCGGCGTCGAAATCGGCCTGAAGCGGCTGGAAGCCCGCCCGACTGCCACTCAGTGTATCGACTGCAAAACGCTGGACGAAATCCGCGAGAAACAAGTCGCGAAATAATCGCGCTTTACTTGAATAAAAAACCCGCAGCCAATTGCGGGTTTTTTATTTCCGGCATTCGATTAAGCGCCATACACTGCCCTGCGGATTGAATGAATGCAGGTCTTTGTTCGCAGGCAGCCTGATCGGGTAGCCCACCTCAAACCAAAACCCTTTGGATTCAATCCCTTGGCAGAATCTCCAACACCCGTTCCGGCGGCCGGCACAAACGCGTACCCAATGGCGTCACCACGATAGGCCGGTTCATCAGGACAGGGTGCTGCAGCATGAAATCCACCAGCTCGTCGTCCATCCACTTGGCATCATCCAGCCCCAGCTCGGCATAAACATCTTCCTTCGCCCGCAACAACTCGCGCGTTGTAATGCCCGCGGCTGCAATCATGGCCTTCAGTGTTTCCTTGGAAGGGGGCGTTTTCAGGTATTCGATGACTTCAGGCTCCAGGCCATGCTCACGGATCAAGGCCAGCGCGCCTCGAGAATTACTGCACTTGGAATTGTGATAAATGGTGATGTCTGACATGTGGTTTTCCAGTGATTTAACGGACCTATGCTATATGCAAATAGCATAGGTTTTAAATAGGCGAGATTATCTGTTGGCTTGATAACCAATATGGTCGTTTCGGCATTCGCAAAAGACATGTCGATAATTTCGAGTTCTATCGACATAAAAAATGATCATGTCGATGCTCTGGACATATCACGTGAGAAGAAAATGGTAATTTCTTATCACCTTAAGCGTGATATGTATAAAAAATCCTGTTTTGTATACAACTCTACTCAATCACTTCTGTTTCACCGCCAATATCCGCCAGTATTTCCCTGAACTGCACCAGAGCCGCTTCAAGGTCATCCACGATCTCTTGCGCGATGATTTCAGGCGCTGGCAGATTATCCGAGTCCGAGAGCGATTCATCCTTCAACCAGAAAATATCCAGGCTGGCTTTATCCCTTGCCATCAGCGCGTCATAGTCATAATCACGCCAGCGGCCCTCGGGCGTCATTCCGGCCTTTGAGCCGGAATCCAGCTCTGAACACCAGGAAGGGGTGCGCTCATGGCGGTTTTGCGGGTTAAAGCACCGCACGAACTCATCCAGGTCTTCGCGCTTTAGCGGATTCGTTTTGAGCGTGAAATGCATATTGGTGCGCAAATCGTAGATCCACAGCTTTTTGGTCCAAGGCGTTTCACTGGCCGGTTTTTTGTCAAAAAACAGCACATTCGCCTTCACGCCCTGCGCATAGAACAGTCCGGTTGGCAGGCGCAGCAGCGTATGCACATCGCACTCCTGCAGCAATTTGCGGCGGATGGTTTCGCCCGCACCGCCCTCGAACAGCACGTTATCCGGCAACACCAGTGCCGCACGGCCATTCTGCCTGAGCAGCGTTTTCACATGCTGCACAAAATTCAGCTGCTTGTTGGATGTCGTGGTCCAGAAGTCTCCGCGCTCGACCGTATCGCGCTCCTTGCTGGCCTTGCCGTCTTCGCCAACAATCGTCGTACTGCTCTTTTTGCCGAACGGCGGATTAGTCAGAATCATGTCAAAGCGGTCGCCGGGGTCAGCCGCTAAAGAATCCCCGACCATCACCGGCTCGAATTCCGGGCTACCGATACCGTGCAGCAGCATGTTCATCGCGCAAAGTCGTGCCGTTGCCTGCACCAGCTCCCAACCCTTGAACGACTCCCCCTTGAGCTTCTTTTTCTCCTCGTTCGACATGTGCGGATAATGCTTCACCACATAATCGTGCGCCGCCAGCAAAAAGCCGCCGGTACCGCAGGCCGGGTCGCTGATCGTATCGCCCGGCTTGGGCACCATTACATCCACAATCGCCTGAATCAACGGGCGCGGCGTGAAATACTGACCGGCTCCGGATTTGGTATCCTGCGCGTTGCGCTCCAGCAAACCCTCATAAGCATCGCCCTTCACATCCGCGCTCATCACCGACCAGTTTTCCTTGTCGATCAGATCGACAATCAAACGCCGTAATTTAGCCGGATCCTGGAATTTGTTCTGCGATTTGGCGAAGATCAGCCCGAGTAAACCCTTTTGTTTGCCCAGCTCATCCAACGTATGGCGGTAGTGGTCAAACAGCGCATCCCCGTCCTTTTGCATCAGGCTTGGCCATCCATAGCCTTGCGGCACAATGCTGGGCTGGTTGTATGGCGGCTTGGCGCGCTCATCCGCCATTTTAAGAAACAGCAAGTAAGTCAGCTGCTCAACGTAGTCGCCGTACGACATGCCGTCGTCGCGCAACACGTTGCAGTAATTCCAGAGTTTCTGGACGATGGTGGCACTATTCATATTCCATTTCCCACAATTTGTCTGATGCGTTGCATCAGCATTTGTATACGCATTTCCAGAACTGGGATGCCGCTATCCACATGGTCGCCAAGTTTGATTACGCCATAGGTAATAGCCCTATTTTCATCCGTTAGCTGCTCTGCTGTAGCCCATACCCATCCTTCTGGCAGTTCTGGCAGGTCGGTGGTGTCAGGCGCTGCGGGTTCTTTGTATTTGCCCTTGCCTTGCCACTGGCTGCGGCGGGTTTCAAGGATGCGTTGCAGGAGTTGTTCGCCGGTTTCATAGCTGCGGCCTTCGCGGCGGGCAAATTCGGCTTCGGTTGCAACTAGGCGGCCTTCGACGGCGGCTTTGAGCACGGCAGCTTTGTAGCGCTTGAGATTGGCCTTGACACGATTGAGGTTGGCAACGGCTTCATCGAGGCGGGAGAATTGTTTTTCGATTTCGGCGACGATCCGTTTTTGTTGGTCGAGGGGCGCGATAGGCACTAGCAGTTTCCGAAAGCGATCGTGCGTTAAATTCAAACCGCTTTCATTGCCTCCGGTCTTCATCTCATCGATTGCGGCTTGCGCATCGGCGCTCTGAAGATACGCTTCCAAATAGCGTGGATTGACTCGCGCTGGGTCCGGGCGAAATCTGTACATTTTTCCCGACATCATTAGGCGTCGGCGTGTGGCGCGAACCAAACACGCAATCCCGCAACGATTTCGGGGCCCTGCACAGGTGATGAGAATATCGCCAGGCTTTACCTCAATCTGCGGACGAGGTTCCAAATGGTCCGGCAACCGTTTGTTGTGTTCCGGCAAAAAGGACGCTGGTTGGATAGATGTTGTCTTGAGAACGCCCCACACAGTTTCTGATTCGGATGCCTCCTTCTCGCATCGTGGACTCCAACCTTGATGCAAGGTACGACCGTCATCAAGTGGCGCCAGTAGCTCGCTAATTGGAAAACTGGCCCAACCAACTTGGCTCTGCTCGTTCTTCTTATTGCTCATGCCGCCAATGTCTCGTTCAATTCTTCAATCATTGTATTCAATTCTTCGCCAAACAGCTGGTACACCTTGCCTAGGCCGCCCTGCTGGGCGAAGGGTGCATATTCAAAGTCGTCGGGTTCTATGCCGAGGTTGGCGGCAATGTGGTCGCGAATCATTTCCAGCCATTTCATTTGTTCTGGGGTGAATGCTGGACCCCGGCCTTCGCCGGGCTGACGGGCATGTTGGGTGGCAAGCCAGGCATTGAAGTTGGCGTTTACTCTCTCCGGGAACGGCACCAGCTCGTTATCCTGATGCATGGCAAAGCGCACGAGAGAAACCAAATCTGTAAGTATGCGGCGGCCGCTGGCACCTTTGACCTTGCTGGCTTCAAGCGCGGCATAGGCGTTCCATAATTGGGATTCGTTCCATAAATAAGGCGGCTGCTCGATGGTTTGTGCCAGTTCTTTCACAGCGGCAAAGCTGAGGCGCTGGCCGTAGGGTTTGCTGTAGAGAATCTGCAACGCGGTGATTTCGTCCTTGTGCTGTTCAATAAACTGCTCGAACGATTGCACCAGCCCTTTGGCGCGGTCTTTGGCATCGGCTGAAAAGCCGCTTTCCAACACCTCATCGGCACTCACGTGGTCGATGACAATGTCGTTTTTCTGCTTGATGGCAAACACCAGATCGCGCAATGCCGGGTTGTTGAACGGCTCCACGGCACGCGCTCTGGCCTCGCGGCTGGCGGCCTGCTCCGGCGGGTATTGATCCGGGTTCAGGGTTTGCACAATCTGATGCGCCAGGTCTTTGACGCCTAGCCCGCCGCTCAAGCCACGGATGCGGGCGTCGTCTTCCGGCGTCATGCGGTGTTCCATGCGTGCGAGGCGCCCGGCGAGGGAACTCAGCACGTCTTCTTCCGTATTGCCAAAGGCCACGGCCTGCATGAGTTTTTCAAAGCTGACCGTGGGCTTTTGCTCCATGGGGCGCGAATCGGTTTTGTCCTGCTCACAAACCCCCACAGCATCGACAATAACAAAGTGATCCTTGGCCACTGCATCGGGCGTGACGCTCTTGAGGTCATCTGCATTGATGATGCGCACACCGCGGCCTTTCATCTGCTCAAAAAACGCGCGGGATTTGACAGCACGCATGAACATGACGATTTCGACCGATTTGATATCGGTGCCGGTTGCGATCATATCCACCGTAACGGCAATGCGCGGCATGGGGCTGGTGCGAAATTCGTTGATGAGGTCTTTCGGTTTCACCCCTGTGGTGCGGTAGGTGATCTTCTTGGCAAAATCGTTGCCCTTGCCGAATTCCTCACGAATGATTTCCACGATGTTTTCCGCATGGGCATCGTCCTTGGCAAAAATCAGTGTTTTCGGCACCCAGGTGCGGCCCGGGAATATCTCGGTGAACAATTTATCGCGGAAGGTGCGGATGATGGTGCGGATCTGGTCCGGCGTTACCACATCACGGTCAAGCTGGTTGGGGTCGTAGGCAAAATCGTCATCCAGCTGTTCCCAGCGTTTTTTGCGCGTTTCGCGCTCCTGCATCTGGATGGAATACCCGGCCTCGACCTTGCTGCCGGCCTCCGAGATTTTGGTGCGGATACGGTAGACGTCATAATTCACATTCACTCCATCGGCCACGGCCATTTCATGGTTGTATTCCATCACCAGGTTCTGGTGGAAAAAGCCGAAGGTCTGTTTGCTGGGCGTGGCGGTAAGGCCGATGAGATAAGCATCGAAGTATTCCAGCACCTGCGCCCAGAGGTTGTAGATGGAGCGATGCGCTTCATCGGTGACGATGATGTCGAAGGTCTCAATCGGGATATTCGGGTTGTATTCAATCGGCTCCGGGCTGCGCATGAGGCCGGCATACGGCGTTGCGAGACTCGCTGCGCTGCTCATTGACTCATATGTCAACTCCGCTGCTCGCTCCCCCCGTGCCTTGTCTGCAGACCCCTTGCTTTGCCCGCCGTTGGCAAACAGCCTACCCAGATCATCAATCGATACGTCTTCCAGCTCTTCCGGCAGCTCTCTACCGCGCAACATGGAATACAGGCGCTGAATGGTGCAGATACAAACCCGGGCGGTGGTGTCAATGGTGTTGCCCTGCAGGCGCTGAACGATGTATTCCTCGCTGAACTTGAAGTTGTTGTAGGGCGATTCGTACTGCTGAAACTCTTTCAGCGTCTGGTCGGCCAGGTTGCCGCGATCGACCAGGAACAGCACGCGTTTCGCCCCGGCGAACTTGATCAAGCGGTAAATGAAGCTGATGCTGGTGAAAGTTTTGCCGGAGCCGGTGGCCATCTGGATCAAGGCGCGCGGGCGATTGGCCTTGAGCGATTCCTCAAGGTTTTTAATGGCGTTAATCTGCGCCGGCCACAGCCCTTCTTCCTTCAACGGCGGCATGTTTTGCAGATGACCGAGGAAAGTATCGGCCTTGGGTAAATATCCAGCCAGCGATTGCTGAACGGTATTCAAGGGCGGCGCATTCAGCCAATCGGCCAGTTGCTCCGGCTTGTGAAAGGCAAAAACCCCGCGTGAGCGGGGTTCCGGGTCCAGGCCATTGGTAAAACGCGATTCCACACCGGTAGATTGGTAAGAGAACGGCAGCGGGTTATGCCAGCAGGGCAAGCCTTCCGGCAGGCCTTTGATGTATTTTTCCGACTGGGTTTCAACGCCGGTAAGGGTCACACCTTCTTTTTTGGCTTCGATAACCCCTGCCGCCTTGCCATCCACATACAGCAAATAATCGGCAAAGCCGTAACCCGATTTAAGCGGAAACTCTCGGATTGCCACACCGCGCGCGGCACGAATATTGGCGTTTGCTGCATCGCAAACGTGCCAACCGGCCGCTATTAACAGCCGGTCTATATTTTGACGCGCTTCGAGTTCTGGTGTCATGGAATTATTTTCTAATTTTTAGCGACAACACAGCGGCGCTTCTTAAAACCCCCTTATCCGCGCCTTGATTCGGGGTGATTCTTAAATATCCAGGTTGTTTACACCCAATGCATTGCTTTCAATAAACGCTCTACGTGGTTCGACCTGGTCGCCCATCAGTGTGGTGAAGATTTCGTCGGCGGCAATCGCGTCGTCGATCTGTACCTTGAGCAGGCGGCGCACTTGCGGGTCCATGGTGGTTTCCCACAGCTGTTCCGGGTTCATCTCACCCAGACCCTTGTAGCGCTGGATGCCGAGGTTGTGTTTGGCTTCTTCCAGTAACCAGTCCAGACCTTGCTTGAAATTGGCAATGCGCTGTTCCTTCTCGCCGCGCTTGATGGTGGCGCCGGCACCGAGCAGGCCTTCCAGCATGGTGGCGACTTTGCGGATCTGCCGGTAATCGCCGCTGCCCATGAATTCATGGTCGATGATGCAGCATTGCAGGTTGCCGTGGACGTATTTGTTGATTTCCAGACGATGGCTTTCGGTTTCTGCGTCGTAACCGACGATAACTTCTGAGCCGATGGCACCGAGGATGGGGCGCAGCTTGGCAGCGGCATCTTCGGTCGTTTCCTTGCTGGCCAGGCTGATTTCTCCGAGGTCTTGCAGTGCACGCAATACGCTTTCGTCATACAACATGGCAATGCGGCGGATAACGGCTTCCGTCAGTACCATTTGTTTGGCGATTTCGGCCAGCGGTTCGCCGGTGATGGTTTCGCCGCCTTCCCTGGTCAGTAGTTCCGCGCCCTTGAGCGCGGATTGCAGCAGGTATTCGTCCAACTCATGCTGGTCTTTCAGGTAGCGTTCATCCCTGCCCTGTTTGACTTTGAACAGCGGCGGCTGGGCGATGTAGATGTGGCCGCGCTCGACCA
>DIVE01000122.1 GCA_002423265.1 Methylophilaceae bacterium UBA6140
GAAAGATAGTATTCAACGATGCCCAGCACTTTCATCTCCGTGGCGAGAGCTTCGACAAAAATCTCATCCTGCAGGAACTGATAGGGGCTGATGGCAACGGCAGTTGAAATGCTCGCTTCCTTGTCCTTGAAAAATGCACGTTGCAAGAAATCGATTTCACGGTTCAACTGGGCCACGGCATCGCTGCGCTGCTTGACGATGAAGCGGTCGATCTCGCCCCGGTTGAAAGCTTCAATCGCGATGCTTTCATCTGCCTTGCCGGTAAGCAGAATTTTTCTGATGCCGGTTGCCTGCAATTGCCGGCAGAATTCCAGCCCGTTCATGGCCGGCATGTCGTAATCGACCACCACGACCGACACCTGCTGAAAACGGGCGGCGTCGTGTACGCGTTCCGTGATCCGGCCAAAATCGACATCGAGAATTCTGTGCGTACTGGCAACATCCTCATGACCGTGATACGGCAAAAAAAACGCGCCGGGTTCAGAACTGTGTTGAAGGGGGTGATGGATGAATTCGAGCGCAGCCTGGGGTGAAGAGAACAATCGGAAGGCCAGCTTCGGATCCAGTTGCAGGCTGATGTTCAGCAGGAAATCCGCACTGTCATCAACAAAAACTGCCGTACTCGGGTGGTAAAACGGAAGCGTCATTTTTTCACCTTTTATTGATGGCCGCCGAGATCTGTGATGGGAAATGTTATCACGAACTCCGTGTACTCGCCGACATCGGACCGGCAGCGGATATTGCCGCCCATCGACTTCATCGCCTCCTTGCAAAACGCCAGACCGATGCCCGCACCCCACTCTTCATGTACGGTCTGCGTGGTGTAAAAACGCGTAAAAATATGCGGCAGAATATCGGGCGGCACGCCGGTGCCGGTATCGCGGAAAATCAGCGTTCCCCAATACGCAGAAGCTTCGGTGCGGATGCTGATCTGCCCCTTGCCTGCCTGCTGCAAATGACGCAGCGCGTTTTTCATCAAATTGAACAGCACATGAACCACCTGCAGCTCTGAACCGCGGAACATGAAATCCGCGCCCGGCCGCCAATCGACCAGTTGCCGCTCGCCGGTCGCAAACGGGTAACGCTGCATTGCCTGTTCGATGCACCGGTTGATGGCACATGTTTCCACCCGGCCCTGGGCACGCGCGCCTCTGGCGCTGACAATCAGCATATCCACCATGGTGTTGGCGTAACGGGCTTCCATTTCTATACGCGACATGACCTCTTCCATGGCATTCAGATGCGCCGTGCGTATAGGTGAGATGTCCAGCTTATTTTCCTGCGCCAGCCGGTAAGCATGCAACAGGGCAGGCAGATGCGCCTTGACACCGGCTGCACCGGCCGAGATACCGAGCAGCGGCGTGCGCAACTCGTGGGCAATGCTGCCAGCCGCATCCAGAATGGCGCGCTCACGTTCCTTTTGTGCAATTTCAGTACTGAAGTTTGTCGCCACTCCAATCAGAATCGCGAAAAAAACGATGGGCAAGAAATACCATGTCTGTACTGTTATTGCAGCATCTTTCGCCATCAGGAATCCTGCATTCTGCACGAGTTGAAAACTTGCTTCAGTGCTGATTGCAACGTAAGTCAGCCAAGCCAAGCCAACGCCTGCAAGAAAATGCAACAGCAAACTGATTGCATTCAAAACCAGCACCATCACAAAAATAGCTACCAGTAATGACTGAACCCAGACCGCCGATCCGCCATTCATCAACAACATGAAAGTGAAAAAGAACGGCAGCCCGTAAAGAATTGCGACATTCCAGTACACCGCTTTAAAACGCACCGCCCAGCTCGGCCAATATGCACTGAAGATCAGGGGAGTGAAGAGCGCACTACCGATCAACCGCAAGGTCAGATTTTCATAAGGCTGCGGGTAGAGATCGTGCCAGACGTAGTAATAGAGCGGGAAGCCGATGGCTGCGACGATGCCGATGTACTTGCCACGCAAATCGTAATACTGTACATTTTGGGCGAGTCTCTCAAGTAAATAACTGACGAGATGCCTGATATGTTGAGCTGGAAGAAACATGGCAATTTCGGTTTTCTTGCGCCAGCGCTGTCAAATGGAAACGACATGCCTACTGCCACAATGTTGATGTCCGGACCGGATAAAATAAAAACGATAATAGCACGTTGCAACCCAGGCAATACCCACCCTATCCCCCCGTTTCACCACAGCAAAATTTCCACCCCGCACACCTCCCGGATATCCGCGCATGCTTGATTTTGACTGGCTTTACAGGCTGACCGGCTGCGACAGGGAAACAGCTTGGGCAGAAACATTGCAGGCCCTGGCAAAAAAATATGAGTTCGGCCTGATTTTCTACACCATCAACACCGGCAAGCAAGCGCATCCGGGCCACGCTTATGTCCATACCAACTACCCGGAAAAATGGCTCAATCTGTATGAGACAAAAAAATTCCGTGAAACAGACCCGATTATCAGGCATTGCATGTCGAGTCTTTTGCCGCTGGTATGGGATAGCAAGAATTTCAAAACCGCTGCCGAAACAGAGCTTTACAAAACCGGCTGCGAATTCGGCCTGAATCAGGGAATTACTTACCCGGTACACGGGCCCAACGGCGAGTTCGGTTACCTGACCCTGATCCCCGGCAAGGCTTTCAGCAAAAACTTCCAGCAAAAAATCAACACCAGAATTGCAGACTGGTCGTTGATTCGCGATTATGTTTTCAAATCCTCACTGCGCTTCAGCCCCATGGCCGCCGATGAAGGCCGGGAAGAAACCCATCTGACGGCGCGTGAACTTGAATGCCTGACGCTCGCCGCAGAGGGTAAATCCTCATGGGAGATTGCCGGAATTTGCGGCTGCGCAGAAGCGACCGTGAACTTCCACTTCACCAATGTGCGCCGTAAATTCGCCGTCAACTCGCGCCAGCAGGCAATCGTCATTGCCATGCAATCAGGGCTGATCTCCCCAGCAAACCTGCCATGATCCATAGCAATGGTTCGCCCGCCAGCGGTTCGGTTTCACTTCAACCCGGCTTGCTTTAAATCTCCTGATGGCCAGTCAACATTGGCAGCTGCTGCCGGAATACCGTCAATGCGCATCTGTATTCAGCAGTCTGGACGCGATATTCAGGCTCGACGGCGAGCGCATCACCGGAGACCGCATCTCGAACGTCATTCGCGTCGAACATGAGGGAATCCGCTACTACGTCAAACGCTATTCCGTCGCCGGTAAAGGCTTGCGACGCTTCTTCGGAAAACCGCGCATTCAGAGCGAATGGGAGAACCTGCTCTGGTTCGCCAGTCATGGCATCGCGACGGCTCCGATTGTCGCTTACGGCATGGAAACCACTTTCGGCCTGTTCCGACGCGGCGCGCTGATCACACAGGAAATCCCCAGCACTTCAGACCTTGCCCGGCTCGCCCGCAACAACGATGCGCGTCTGACAAACCGGCACCGGGTTCGTCACATCAGTCAGCAAGTGGCAGATGCGATGCGCACCATGCACAGCAACGGCTTCATTCACAACGATTTCAAATGGCGCAATCTGCTGGTGGATGACCATGACCGCCTGTTCCTGATCGACTGTCCGCTGGGTGCGTTCTGGCGCAGCAAACTGTTCGAATACCGTGTGCTGAAGGAATTTGCGACACTGGATCGCGTGGCGAGATACAAACTGAGCAACACGCAAAGGCTGCACTTTTACCTGCAATACGCCGGCAAGACGCGGCTCGCCGCTGAGGACAAGGCCTTCATCCGCAAACTTGCGCGACGCAGGGAGCGCAGGGTCAGCAGCTTTGCCCGGGAGTGAGCAGGCAGATCAAGTGCTTGAATTCCAGCCACAGAGAACACAGAGAAAAACATTGATGAAAATAATGTTGTCATTCCGGGGCGGCTGAAAGACGAACCCGGAATCCAGCAGCCCATTGAAAATACTGGATTCCGGATAACCGCTGCGCGGTTTCCGGAATGACGTAAGGTGAGACATTTTCGTTTGCCATCAATCATTGCAATAAAAATCGGTTTAGCCACAGAAGCCACTGAGAAAAACATTTGATAAATCAAGGTGTGCTTTGGAGTTTGATTTTCATCCGGAGAGTGGATAGGGTTTTTCTCCATGGTCTCTGTGACCTCTGTGGCCAAGCTTTTTTTAACCAATTAACCAGACCCCTGCTTGGATTAGGCTTCAACTGCCGTATCGCGTAAAATAGCGCCTTTTCGTCTTTAGCCAGCCCCATGAGTACCTTGCAGGAAGAAATCAAACGCCGTCGTACCTTTGCCATCATCTCGCACCCGGATGCAGGTAAAACCACGCTCACTGAAAAACTGCTGTGGTTCGGCGGCGCGATTCAGGTCGCGGGCGAAGTCCGCGGCCGCAAGGCAGCACGCCATGCCACCTCGGACTGGATGGAACTTGAAAAGCAGCGCGGCATTTCGGTCACCTCGTCGGTCATGCAGTTCCCCTACCGCGAGCACATGATCAACCTGCTCGACACGCCGGGTCACGACGACTTTTCGGAAGACACTTATCGGACGCTTACAGCGGTCGATTCAGCGGTCATGGTGATCGACTCGGTCAACGGCGTCGAGGCGCAAACCATCAAGCTGCTCAACGTCTGCCGCATGCGCGATACCCCCATCATCACCTTCATCAACAAGCTGGACCGCGAATCGCGTGCGCCCATCGAGTTGCTTGACGAGATCGAATCGGTGCTTGGCATGCAGTGCGCGCCGATGACCTGGCCGATCGGCATGGGCAAGACTTTCCGCGGCGTCTACAACCTTTACACCGACAGCATTTCTTTCTTCGACCGCAATGCCGAAAAAGGCACTTCGGAAACGATTCAAGGGCTGGACAACCCGCGACTGGACGAACTGATCGGCCATCAGGCCGATGAACTCAGAATCGATGTCGAGCTGGTGCGCGGCGCATCCCACACCTTTGACCGCGAAGCCTATTTGAGCGGCAAGCAGACGCC
The DNA here is from genome assembly GCA_002423265.1 of Methylophilaceae bacterium UBA6140. GTDB lineage: Bacteria > Pseudomonadota > Gammaproteobacteria > Burkholderiales > Methylophilaceae > UBA6140. The sequence goes on from DIVE01000122.1 coordinate 4,952, forward strand.
GGTCTATTTCGGTTCCGCCATCAACAATTTTGGCGTGCAATCGCTGCTCGATGCAGTGATCGATCTCTCTCCCGCGCCGCTACCGCGCCAGACTGCAAGCCGCCAGGTCGCGCCGGACGAAGCAAAATTCTCCGGTTTCGTATTCAAGATCCAGGCCAACATGGACCCCAAACACCGTGACCGCATCGCCTTCCTGCGCGTCTGCTCGGGGCGTTTCGAACGCGGCATGAAAATCAAGCAGGTCTCCACCGGAAAGCAACTCGCGGTGAACAACGCCATTACCTTCATGGCACAGGATCGCACGACCATGGATGAAGCCTACTCCGGCGACATCATCGGCATCCCCAACCACGGCACCATCAAGCTCGGCGATACGTTTACCGAGAACGAAGCGCTAAAGTTCATCGGCATCCCCTCTTTTGCGCCGGAATATTTCCGCCGCGCGCGCATCAAGAATCCGCTGAAGATGAAGCAACTGCAGCTCGGCCTCAAGCAACTGGCGGAAGAAGGCGCGACCCAGGTGTTCCGCCCCATGCTGAGCAACGATCTGATTCTGGGCGCGGTCGGCATTCTGCAATTCGACGTCGTCGCACACCGGCTGGAACACGAATATAGCGTCGATGTCGCCTTCGAGAACGTCGATTGCGCCACCGCGCGCTGGTTGCGCGGCTCGGACGCCGACCTGAAGGCGATCGCCGACAAGTACGGCTTCAATGTCGCGCTCGATGGCGCCGGCGATTACGTCTACCTCGCGCCCAACCGCGTCAACCTGCAAATGGCGCAGGAACGCTACCCGGACATCCAGTTCCTTGAAACGCGCGAAATCGCCTGATGACGTCTCCGGCGCAGGCCGGAATCCGGTCAGCGTGAAATTATTGATGGGAAACGGCAATATCACACCGAACGTCATTCCGGAAACCGCGCAGCGGTTATCCGGAATCCAGTATTTTCAAAGGGTTGCTGGATTCCGGGTTCGGCTTTCAGCCGCCCCGGAATGACAACATTTTTGTTTCGGTTCAAT
>DIVE01000113.1:0-1781 GCA_002423265.1 Methylophilaceae bacterium UBA6140
AAGGACAAGCAGATCGGCCGCCACATCGTGCCGATCGTCCCCGACGAGAGCTGCACCTTCGGCATGGAAGGCATGTTCCGCCAGCTCGGCATCTACTCCTCCGTCGGCCAGTTGTACGAACCGCAGGATGCCGATCAGGTCATGTTCTACAAGGAACAGAAGGACGGCCAGATCCTGGAGGAAGGCATCAACGAAGCCGGCGCATTCTCGTCATGGATCGCCGCCGCCACTTCCTACAGCGTCACCGGCACGCAGATGATTCCGTTTTACATTTTCTATTCCATGTTCGGTTTTCAGCGCATCGGCGACCTCGCCTGGGCCGCCGGCGATTCGCGCGCGCGCGGCTTCCTGCTTGGCGCGACTGCCGGTCGCACTACACTGAACGGCGAAGGTTTGCAGCACGAGGACGGCCACAGCCATCTGTTGTCCGCCACTGTTCCCAACTGCGTCTCTTACGATCCGACCTTTGCCTACGAACTGGCAGTGATCATTCAGGAAGGCTTGCGCCGTATGGTGCAGAATCAGGAAGATGTCTATTACTACATCACCCTGATGAACGAGAACTACAGCCATCCGGAAATGCCGAAGGGCGCCGAAGCCGGCATCCTCAAGGGCATGTACCTTCTGCGTGAAGGCGGAAGGGAAAAGGGGGAAGGGAAAAAACCAAGAGTGCAGCTCATGGGTAGCGGCGTCATCCTGCGTGAAGTCATCGCCGCCGCAGAACTGCTGGAAAAGGACTGGGGTGTAGCCGCCGATATCTGGAGCGTCACCAGCTTTACCGAGCTGCGCCGCGAAGGTCTCGACGTCGAGCGCTGGAACATGCTCAATCCCGAAAAGAAGCAGAAGGAAAGCTATGTCGGCCAATGCCTGAACAAGGCAGAAGGCCCGGTCATCGCCTCCACCGACTACATGAAGTCCTATGCAGACCAGATTCGCAACTTCATCCCGCAGCGTTATGTCGTGCTCGGTACCGACGGTTTCGGCCGCTCCGATTCGCGTGAAGCGCTGCGCAGCTTCTTTGAAGTCGATCGCCACCACGTGGTACTGGCCGCTTTGAAGGCACTCGCTGACGAAGGCAAACTGCCCGCAAGCAAGGCGGCGGAAGCCATCAAGAAATACAAGATCAACACTGACCGCCCGAATCCGGCGACCGTTTAATTCAGGAGACGATCAAACATGGCAATCAAGGAAGTACTCGTCCCTGACATCGGGAATTTCGACAGCGTCGATGTCATTGAAGTGCTGGTAAAGGCCGGCGACACCATCAACAAGGATGACTCGCTGATCACGCTCGAATCCGACAAGGCTTCGATGGATATTCCCAGCCCGTTCAGCGGCACGGTCAAGGAAGTCAAAACCAAGGTTGGCGACAAGGTGGCGCAGGGCACTCTGATCCTGACGCTGGAAGCCGCTGATGCAGACAGCCCGACGGCAGCAAAACCGGCAGCGCCAGTCAAGACCGAGCAAGCAGCAAAACCGGCAGCTGCGGCCAAGGCCGAGCAAGCGCCGCAAGTGGCGATCCCTGAGCCCAGCCGTCCGGCACCTGAACCGCCCAAGGTGATTCAGCCTGCTGCCACTCCGAACCCGATCGGTGCCCATCCGGTGGTGCATTCCGGCAAGAGTTCGCACGCCAGCCCTTCGGTGCGCAAGTTCGCCCGCGAACTCGGTGCCAACCTTGCCCTGGTGCAGGGCACCGGCCCCAAAAACCGTATCCTGCAGAGCGATGTGCAGGCCTTCGTCAAGGGCGAGCTGGCCAAGCCGCGCACCGAGAACATGGGTGC
>DIVE01000113.1:1886-4259 GCA_002423265.1 Methylophilaceae bacterium UBA6140
TTCCTGATCAAGGCTTCGGTCAATGCGCTGAAGGCCTACCCGAACTTCAATGCCTCGCTTTCCGCCGACGGCGACAGCCTGATCATGAAGAACTACTACAACATCGGCTTCGCCTGCGATACGCCGGATGGCCTCGTGGTTCCTGTCGTGCGCGACGTACATCAGAAGGATGTGCTCGACATCGCACGCGACCTCGGCGAACTCTCTGCCAGGGCGCGTGAACGCAAACTCAAGGTCGAAGAAATGCAGGGCGGTTGCTTCACCATCTCCAGCTTGGGCGGTATCGGCGGCACCATGTTCACGCCTATCATCAATTGCCCGGAAGTGGCGATTCTCGGCGTTTCGCGCTCATCCATGCAGCCGGTATACAACGCGCAAACCAGGAGCTTCGAACCGCGACTGATTCTGCCGCTTTCGCTGTCCTACGATCACCGCGTGATCGACGGTGCCGATGGCGCGCGCTTCACCAGCCATATGCGGATGATGCTGTCGGACGTTAGACGGTTACTACTTTAAATACCGTGAAGGGTAAAGGGGAAAGGGTGATGCCCACCCGGCGCATATGCGCCACCCTCCCTACCGGGAGGGTAAGCCCTTCCCCCTTTACCCTTCTCCATTCCCGGAGAGTTACATGAGTCAGATTATTGAAGTTCTAGTGCCGGACATCGGCAATTTCGACAGCGTCGACGTGATCGAAGTCCTGGTGAAACCGGGCGATATCATCGCCCGGGAAGACCCGCTGATTACGCTTGAATCCGACAAGGCTTCGATGGATATCCCGTCCTCGCATGCCGGCACAGTGAAGGAAGTCAAGGTCAAGGTCGGCGACAAGGTGGCCAAGGGCTCGCTGATTCTTTTGCTGGATGAAGCAGAATCAGTGAAAACACAAGGTGTCGAAACTGGTCAAGGGGGAAGGGAAAAGGGGGATGCCCCCTCCCCATCCCTCCCCCTGCCGGGGGAGGGTGACGCGACAGCGGGGGATAACCCTTCACCCTTCACCCTTCACCCTTCACAAGCAGCTGACACCGATTTGCATACCGAAGTAGTCGTCCTCGGCTCCGGCCCCGGCGGCTACACCGCCGCTTTCCGCGCTGCCGATCTGGGCAAGCAGGTGGTGCTGATCGAGCGCTATTCCACGCTGGGCGGCGTTTGTCTGAATGTCGGCTGTATTCCATCCAAGGCTTTGCTGCACACGGCCAAGGTCATCACCGAAGCCGAGGAAACCGGCCATCATGGCGTCAGTTTCGGCGCGCCGAAGATCGACCTCGAACAACTGCGCAACTGGAAAGACAATGACGTCGTCGGCAAGCTGACCGGCGGTCTCGGCCAGATGGCGAAACAGCGCGGTGTCACCGTCGTGCAAGGTGTCGGCAAATTCACCGGCCCGCACCAGATCGCCGTCACTGCTGAGGACGGCAAGGTCACGACCGTGGGTTTCGAACACGCCATTATCGCGGCCGGCTCGCAGGCCACCAAATTCCCCGGCGCGGCTGAAGACCCGCGCATCATGGATTCCACCGGCGCGCTGGCGCTGGCCGACATCCCGAAGCGCATCCTGGTCATCGGCGGCGGCATCATCGGTCTGGAAATGGGTACCGTATATGACGCCTTCGGCAGCAAAGTCAGCGTCGTCGAATTCACCGACGGCCTGATTCAGGGCTGCGACCGCGATCTGGTGCGCCCATTGCAGAAGCGCATGGAAAAGCGTTTCGAGAAAATCATGCTGAATACCAAGGTCGCCTCCATGGAGCCGAAAAAAGACGGCATCCATGTGCGCTTCGAGGGCGTCAACGGCAACACGGAAGCCCCCAGCAGTGTCGAAGTTTATGACCGCGTGCTGGTCTCCATCGGCCGCCGCCCCAACGGCAAACTGATCGGCGCCGAGAATGCCGGCGTTGCGGTCGATGACTATGGCTTTATCGCTGTGGACAAACAGATGCGCACCAACGTGCCGCACATCTTCGCCATCGGCGATATCGTCGGCCAGCCGATGCTGGCGCACAAGGCATCGCACGAAGGCAAGGTCGCAGCCGAAGTGATCGCAGGCGAAAAGGTCGAGTTTGTCGCCTCCGTCATTCCGTCAGTCGCCTATACCGATCCCGAAGTCGCCTGGGTGGGCGTTACTGAAATCGAAGCCAAGGCCAAGGGCATCACCATCGAGAAGGCCTCGTTCCCTTGGGCAGCCAGCGGCCGGGCGCTTTCCATCGCACGCTCGGAAGGCGCGACCAAACTCATATTCGATAAGGAAACCCATCGCCTGATCGGCGCGGGCATCGTCGGCGTCAATGCCGGTGAACTATTGGCAGAAACCGTGCTGGCGATCGAAATGGGCGCGGATGCTCATGACCTCGGTCTGACCATACACGCGCACCC
>DIVE01000113.1:4360-6249 GCA_002423265.1 Methylophilaceae bacterium UBA6140
TTTTTTCTGCGGGAGCTGGCGCTGGCTTTTCGACAGCTTTTGCCGCTGCAGGTTTGGCTGGCGCCCTAGGTTTGGCTGGCGCCTTGGATTTGGCAGAAGTTTTAGGCTTTGCTGGGGCTTTAGACTTGACCGGGGCTGCGGTTTTTGGCTTTGCAGCCGGCTTCGCTGCCGGTTTTTTCTGCGCAGGCTTTCTGGCTGCCGCTTTATGCGCAGCCGCTTTCGGAGTTACCTCAGCCGTGTCGCGCGCACTGTTCATGACCTTGGTGAAAATTTTCTTGCCCGCTACAACAACAGCGGCCAGTGCCAGTTTTTTCAGAACGTTTTTGACGAAACTCATAACGCCTCCTATCGGCAAGTCACTTGTTTAAGTTCGCTTCCGGGATACTCCGGCTGCAACTTTTCCAGCTCCGGCACCAGCGTCGATGACATGTTGCTGATGTAAAGACTGGCGCGGCCGTTTTCCTGATTGCGCACTCCTTTTGCTGCTGAAACCACACCCTTGCTCTTCAACTCTTCCAACAGTTTAGTCGCTAATTGCTCATCCTTGAACACCCCGAGCGAGATTGCATTGCGGAACTGCTCGTCCTGCACCACATAAAGCTCGCTGATGCCGAGCTGTTTCAACTCTTCAGCTCTGGCCTGTGCCGCTGCCGCATTACGCAGCGGCGGCACATAGACCCAATAGCGCGTCGATTCTGCAGCAGTTTGCTGGATCACCACGGCATCCAGCGCAAAGCGGTTGACGATGCTGCGGGCGCTGGCCAGCCTGGCGCGGGAGAAAGTGCCCCATTCATAGCAGGCAAGTTGCCCTGCCGCCGTTGCAGGCGCCTGCAACGGCAACCTGTGCAGTGGCAAGGCACTGATCTCTTCCGGACCCAACAACCGGATTTTTTCCGGATTCAGCGGTGCCGACTCGACTTGCAGGGCTACACCGGAGCGCAACGGCAGATTGAAATACGCAAAAAGCAACACATTGCCCAGCAGCAAAAGCGATAACAGCCACTTCATCGAGTCCCGCGCCCCTTCAATGTCTCGCGGCCGATCACCAGCAAACCGCGCAAAACCAAGTCTTCCATCACCACTATATCACTGATGGCCGCGCTGCCCTGCAGCTTGTCTGCCAGGAGCGCCGCATCGCCGCCGGCGATGATGCACCGCACCGGCGCTCCGGTTTTACGCTGCAGGCGCATGCTCATTTGCCCGACCGCGCCGGCCATTGCCAGCAAGGCGCCGCTGTAAATGGCGTCTTCGGTACGGCGCGGGAACCCGGCATCCACACCGGCTGCNNAAATGATGCATATCCGTCGCTTCGTCGTATTGCAGGGCATCAATCGTCAGCGCTGTGCCCGCATTCACCACCAGACAGTTCTGCTGGCAATATTGCCTGGCGCCTATCATCGCCGCCCAGCGGTCACAGCCGAGCAGCTGAGGTTTCTCGTAAGCGTTGCGGATACCGAAGCCGGATGGCCGGGATGCCACCCAGATCTGCTCCAACGGTTTTCCCGTCTTGCCCGCGGCATCAAGCAAGGTCTTGATCTGTAAAGCAGCATTGTCGCCAGCGACATTGGAAACAACGGCGAGTGCACACTGCGCCCATTCGGCAGGGGTGCTATCGAGCGCAGCACTGAGCATAGCCCCGCTAGCCGCAACCGCATTGGCATCGTCGAACACTGCCCATTTGGTACGGGTGTTGCCCGCATCAATGGTCAATATCATGCCGTTGCTCCGCGCAAACTGATCTCCCCCGCAGAAAACCGCTGCAAGCCGCCGGCGGTTTCCACCAGCAGAATGCCGTCATCAGCCACACCGCGGGCCACGCCCTGCAGCTCGCGCCCATCGGGCAGCAGCATGCGCACCGGCTGGTTGTGATACGCGTGATGTTGCGTCCA
>DIVE01000113.1:6283-7447 GCA_002423265.1 Methylophilaceae bacterium UBA6140
AAAAGGTCGATAGCGGGCTGATCGATATGTTTTTTGACCTGCTCCGGCAAGCGCAGATTGACACCGATGCCGATCACCGCTGCACTCGGGCCTTCCATGTCGCCTTGCAGCTCGATCAGAATCCCTGCCAGCTTGCGAAACTGCCCCTGCCGCTCAACCACCAGATCGTTGGGCCATTTGAGCTGCGCCTCTGCGATACCAAGCGCACGGAAACTCCGCACCATCGCCACGCCGACCGCCAGGCTCAGACCGGAAAGCGCAGCCGCACCGGATTGAAAACGCCACAGCAGGGAGAAAGTCAGGCTGGCACCGAGGCCGGATTGCCACACCCGCCCCCGGCGGCCGCGGCCGCGCGTTTGCAGCGAGGCTGCGACACAGCTTGCATGCGGCGCCCCACGCGCGGCCTGTTGCATCAGATAGCTGTTGGTCGATTCCAGATGATCGTGCAGCTCCAGCTTGTACCAGGCACGCTGTTCGCCGATGGCGTCGAGCACCGCATCACGCTCCAGCCACGCGACCGGCTCCGGCAGGCGGTAGCCCCGGCCGCGCACGGAGAAAATCTGCACGCCCAGCGCCTCTGCCTCCTGCAGTGCATTCCACACCGTTGTGCGCGAAACCCTGAAATGCCGGGCGATCGCCTCGCCGGAGTGAAAGCGGCCGTCAGCCAGCAAGCGCAGTATAGGAAAGGTCAGTGTATTCATTTTGTGGCTCGGTGTTTGTGACTGATATTAGCACAGCGAGAGAAGTCCTTAAGCCTGGCGCTAGCGTGTAAAATACGGCTATTACTTTTCTTGCAGCTATCATGTCCTCAGAAAAAACCCCCGTGGCGCCAGGCGCCAACTTCATCCGCAACATCATCGAGCGCGATCTCGAGCTGGGTACCAACGCCTCTCGCCGCTGGGCCGCCACACCCGGCGATGCTGAACACCATGCCAAGGGCGAGCCCGACCCGGCAAAGATCCGCACCCGCTTCCCGCCGGAACCGAACGGCTACCTGCATATCGGTCATGCCAAGAGCATTTTCCTCAACTTCGGCCTCGCCCGCGATTATGACGGCGTCTGCCACATGCGTTTCGACGACACCAACCCGGAGAAGGAAGAGCAGGAATACGTCGACAGCATCATCGAAATGGTGCAATGGCTGGGGTTCGGCTGGGATAAATA
>DIVE01000113.1:7542-7954 GCA_002423265.1 Methylophilaceae bacterium UBA6140
AACCCGGCAAGGATTCGCCCTGGCGCAACCGCAGCCCGGAAGAAAATCTGGCCCTGTTCCGCGAGATGCGCGACGGCAAGCACGCCGACGGCAGCATGGTGCTGCGCGCGAAGATCGACATGGCCTCGCCCAACATCAATCTGCGCGACCCGGCGATTTATCGCATCAAGCGCGCGCATCACCACAACACCGGCGACACCTGGTGCATCTACCCGATGTACACCTACGCCCACCCGATTGAGGACGCGATCGAGCACATCACGCACTCGATCTGCACGCTGGAATTCGAGGACCAGCGCCCGTTCTACGACTGGCTGCTGGACAAGCTTGCCGACGGCGGCTTCTTCACCCGCCCGTTGCCGCAGCAGATCGAGTTCGCCCGCCTCAACCTCACCTACGTCGTGCTCTCCAA
>DIVE01000069.1 GCA_002423265.1 Methylophilaceae bacterium UBA6140
GTTCCGCCAGCCGCGGCAGCACAACTTCGTTCAGGATTTTGTACTGATGTTCGACCAGCGCGTGCGCTTCGGCGCTGACGCGGTTGAACACCTGCTTGGGCAACAGGCCATCCGGCCCTGCCGAAGTATCCTTGAAGCGGATCTGCTCTTTGAGGCCGGCAACCCGTACTTCAAAGAACTCATCCATGTTGCTGCTGAAAATGCAGAGGAACTTGAGCCGCTCCAGCAAGGGCACGCGTTCGTCCTCGGCTTGTGCCAGTACTCTGCGGTTGAAGGCAAGTATGCCCAGCTCGCGGTTGACGAAATATTCGGGATTCAATTTGGCGGAACGCAAGTTAAAACCTCAGTCTATCTCGCCTCTGTTTCAGCGTTGTGACAAGGATGACAATCAGTTTTTGGGTGGAACGTAGCCGGCGGCGGCGTCTGCACCGGCACCGAAGAAATAGGCTTCGGTCTGTTGCGACAGGTATTTGCGCGCCTGCGGGTCCGCCAGGCTCAGGCGGTTTTCATTCACCAGCATGGTCTGGTGCTTGAGCCAGCCTGCCCAGGCTTCTTTTGAAACGTTTTCGAAGATGCGCTTGCCCAGTTCGCCCGGGTAGGGTGGAAAATCCAGACCCTCGGCTTCGTGACCCAATTTAACGCAATGAACGGTTCGTGCCATTTTTTGACTCTATCAAGTTATGCAAAGAAGGCTCTATCATAGCCCAGAAGCGGCTTTCGCTGTAGCGGCCGCTGATCTTCAGCCCTGTTGTCCGTCCGGCCTCGGTTTCAGCAGCATAGGCGTATAGACCAGCAGAAACAGCAAGAATGCCAGCAACCAGCAAATATAGGAAAGCGTCAGCCACCATTGATAATGGCTCATGTCGATCAAGGGTAGGCCGACTCTGAAAACTGCGCTCATCATTAGCGCCAGCATGGCGTAGGCAACCAGCGGCGAAGGTTCGCGAATGTTCCTGCCGGTGTGGCCGAGCGCGACCCGCGACATCATCGAAAGCGTCATCAGGCCGATGCCGCCGATAGTGAACAGGTGGATGGTCAATATCGCCGGAATTTCAAGCCAGTATTGTGTCGCCATCAACAGAAAGCCGATATTGATCAGCCAGGAAGAAACATAGAGCCCCCACAGCAGAGACACTTTCCAGATGCCGGGCGTATGCCAGTTGATGAGCCTCAGTCCGTTCAACAAAAACAACAGACCTGCACTTGCTATCGTCAGCTCGGCTTGTCTGACAAAGAGCTCGTTGACAAAAAACAGCAGGAAAAATACGAGAATTGAAATATCCAGCCAGCGGCTCTGGCGCAGGCTGACTTTTTCGCTGACGCCGCGTTCGATGAAAAATGGAATCACGCGTCGGCCCAATACCAGAATCAGACTGATGACGAGATAGAGGCCGCCGTAAATGGAGAAGAAAGCACCCTCGCTCAGCACGCCGAATGCACCGAGATAAAACAGGGCGTTACCGGCGACGATGAGGAGCAGTTTGGAGACCACGGCTATTTGCTTCCACTGCCGCGTGATCAGGATCGGACGCATGACCGCAACGGCAAGCAGCAGGCCGAACAGCAGGTCGGCGACTGCCGCCGGCAGCAGATAGACCGTTCCGCACAGCAGCAGAAGTCTGGCGCCAAGCCAGATCGAAAACAGTGCCAGCAGCCATTTTCCTTGCAGGGTGTCGATACCGGTCCAGTTGCGCACGGCGGTCAGCAGGAATCCGGCGATGACTGCCAGACCATAACCGTAGATCATTTCATGCGCGTGCCATTGCATGGGCGTAACGCCCTCGATTTGCAACGGCCATTGCCATAGATAATGCGCCATCCAGGCGGTCGCCGAAAGCAAGGCGAATGCGGCAGCACCAAGAAAGAAAGGCCGGAATCCGAGATTGAACAGGGCGAAGCTGCCGGTTTTTTGTTTTTTTGAAATTGTAGGTTGTATCAGCATGAAAGGCGCTCAATTGCGGATGGTCATGTGTACAGCATAAATCCAATCGGAAGAATCACCAACCGATGCAGACGGTTATTCTGCCTCGGTTGGTCTTGATCCACCTGCTAGAATTCTCCGCGCAGCCCGATCAGCAGCGAGCGTCCGCCCTGAGGGGCCAGGTCCTTGAGGAAGGAAGCATGATCGCGGATTTCCTCGTCCAGCAGATTGTTGGCTTTGGCGAAGGCTTCCAGCCGTAGCCTGGTCGGTAGCAGATACGTGACCATGGCGTTGACCGAAGTGTAGCTGTCGGTCGGCAGTTCGAAGTCGGCAGTCCGGCTCTGCTTGAACCCATGCAGCACATCGAGGCGTGCACCGTAACGGTTGAACGCATAGTTGAGGCCGGCGCCGATGCGCAACGGCGTGATGCGCGGCAGGTCATCGCCGGTGTCGCGGTTTTTGGCGCGAACATAATCGCCTCTCAGCGTCAGATCCCAGATACCGTAGCGTTCCGAGATGCGGAACTTGCCATCTGCTTCGATGCCGCGGAACGTCGCGCCGACTTGGTCGAATACCGCTACCGGCAAATCATCCTCGATGTCGCCGTTGTTGAAGAGGCCTATAAAGTTGCTGAAGCGGGTGTAGTAAGCGCTCACATTGAACGCGTGTTTGCCTGATTTCCAGCGGACTTGCGCATCGATGCCATTGGAGCGCTCGACATCAAAATCCGCGTTGCCGATCTCGAACTGGCTGGTTGCGGCATGCGGGCCGTTGGCATACAGCTCGAAGTAGCTGGGTGCGCGTTCGTTATGTGACAGATTGCTGCTCAATGACCATTGATCGTTCAGTTTGAACAGGGCACCGGCGGCGAAACTGCGAGGCGTGAAGCTGCGCGAGACGGCATCGCCGAAATCGTCACCGCCTTTTGAATCGACATCGACCCGATCCACACGGCCGCCGAAGCTGAGCTTGAGATCGTCTGCGTTGCTCAGGCTAAACGGCAATTCTTCATAAATGTAGAAACCGCGGCTGCTGGTTTTGTTTCTCGGCACAAAGGCCTCGTCGCCTATCGCTTCGAAGCGCGAATCCTGGAACTGTAGGCCGACGACCCCGTTGAGCGGACCGATGTTGCCGTGGCCGAACTCGATCGAGCCTTCAAGTCCACGGTTGCTGAACCGGGTTTCAGGTTCCCCACCGGCAAGCTCCACATGTTTGTAATCCGTGTGCGCAAGTCTTACCTTCACCCGTTCGACTACCTTGCCGAGCTCGCTGAACTCGGTGGCGAAATCCCAGCGGTCGCTGTTCTGGTCGATGATCACGTCTTCTTCGACGACGGTGCCGTATTTGTTGTTGTAGGTGGAATAGGAAAGTCCGGCATAGCCGTTGTCGAAGGTCAATGATGCGCCGAGTGCGCCGCCGTCGCCGCGGGATGCGCTGTTGACCAGACGTCCGCGATTCTCACGCGCTATGCCATCCGCCCGGCTTTTGCGTTTGGAAACGGCATAGCCGGGGATTTCCAGATCATTGGTTTCACGCTGGTAGAAATCGGCGTGGACAGCGAAAAGACCGTTGCCGGCATCAAGCACGATGGCGCCGTTCTTTTGATCTTCGGCACCGCCCAGACGCATTTCACCGCGACCGGTAATGCCGTCCAGCTTCTCTTTGGGGATACGATGGTCGATGGCGTTGACCACACCGCCGACCGCGCTACCGCCATAGAGCAGCGCGGCTGGGCCGCGCACGACATCGATTTGCTCGATCACCAGCGGGTCGATGGCGACTGCGTGGTCGAAGCTGAGGCTGGCGGCATCGAGAATGCCGACACCATTCTGCATGATGCGCACGCGGTCGCCATCGAGTCCGCGGATGATGGGGCGCGAGGCGTTGGGCCCGAAATAGCTGCTGCTGACCCCGGGTGTGTTCTTCAGGGTTTCGCCCAGCGTGCTTTCGCGGCTGAGCGACAATTCACGCCCGTTGAGCACGGAAACCGGCACGACCAGCTGATCGGAACCGACCCCGAGCGGATTTGCCGTGACCGGCACCTGTTCGAGCGCTATCGTTTCACTATCGGCGTTTTCGTCGGCTGCAAAGGCTTGCGTGTTGGCAAGCAAAGGGTTGCTGAGGGCGAAAGCGATCGCCAGAAAAAGTTTTTTGCGCGCAAGCGGGCGCGCTTCGTATGCAGTTAAAAGCATGGTCAACCTCGAAATCAAACTGGATGAATGCAAAAGCAGCCTTGACGGGCTGCGCGGAACATTGATCAAACGAGGCTGGGTGGGGCGCGTGCGCTGTAGGGCTGGGCGAAACGGTGTTGAAGATGGCTGGA
>DIVE01000096.1:0-2230 GCA_002423265.1 Methylophilaceae bacterium UBA6140
CTCCCGCCTGCCGGGATGCTGCACGCACTTTTGCTGCGCTCTCTTCTGCTGCGCTAGCCGCGCAGACTACTCACACACTCAATCCAGTTTTACCAGTTTCGCCTTGTGAAGCATAAGGCGATAGAATTTATTGATAGGCGGCTGTAACCCCGCCGTTAATTGATGGAAAAATCATGAAAAACAACCAGTTGATTATTTTTGATACCACTTTGCGTGACGGCGAGCAGAGCCCCGGCGCATCGATGACCAAAGAGGAAAAGTTGCGTATCGCGCGCCAGCTTGAGAAGCTCGGCGTCAATGTCATCGAAGCCGGGTTTGCCGCAGCCAGTCAGGGTGATTTCGAGTCGATACACGCGATCGCTGAAGTCATCAAGAACTCGACCGTATGCTCGCTCGCCCGTGCCAGCGAGAATGACGTGCGCCGCGCCGGTGAGGCGATCAAGCCGGCTGTCAGGGGCCGCATTCACACGTTTATCGCGACTTCGCCGATTCACATGGAGAACAAGTTGCGCATGACGCCGGATCAGGTGGTCGAGCGCGCCGTGCAGGCGGTGAAATGGGCGCTGGAATATACCGATGATGTTGAATTTTCGGCTGAAGATGCCGTGCGCTCCGAAATGGATTTCCTTGTGCGGGTGTTCGATGCCGTGATCAAGGCCGGTGCCAAGACCATCAACGTGCCGGATACGGTCGGTTACTCGATCCCGGCGCAATGGGGTGAGCGCATGCGCGAGCTGATCGCCCGCGTGCCGGATGCGGATAAGGTGGTCTGGTCTACCCATTGCCATAACGACCTCGGCATGGCTGTGGCGAATTCGCTGGCCGCCGTATTGGGCGGTGCGCGCCAGGTCGAATGTACGATCAACGGCCTCGGTGAGCGCGCCGGTAATGCCAGCCTCGAGGAGATCGTCATGGCTGTGCGCACGCGCAAGGACATCTTCAATCTGGAAACGACGATAGACACCACACAGATCGTGCCGACCTCCAAGCTGGTTTCCAGCATTACCGGTTATCCGGTGCAGCCGAACAAGGCCGTGGTCGGTGCCAATGCATTTGCGCATGAGTCCGGCATCCATCAGGATGGCGTGCTCAAGCATCGCGAGACATACGAGATCATGCGTGCCGAAGACGTGGGTTGGGGGGCCAACAAGCTGACCTTGGGCAAGCTCTCGGGCCGTAATGCTTTCCGCTCGCGTTTGAAGGAACTTGGCATCGAGCTCGAAAGCGAAGAGTTGTTGAATATCGCCTTCACCAAATTCAAGGAATTGGCCGACAAGAAATCGGAAATCTTTGACGAGGATTTGCATGCCTTGGTCAGCGACGAGTTCGTCAGCGATGCCTCAGAGTTTTTCAAACTGGTGTATTTGCAGGTGACATCGCAGACAGGCGAGATTCCGCATGCGGTCATCACGGTCTCCGAGAACGGTCAGGAAAAGGTCGCCGAATCCTTTGGCGGCGGCCCGGTTGACGCTACGTTCAAGGCGATTGAGAAAATCGTCGACAGTGGTGCCGAGTTGCAGCTCTACTCGGTCAACAATATCACCAGCGGCACCGATGCGCAGGGTGAGGTCACCGTGCGTTTCTCCAAGGGCGGTCGCATCGTCAACGGGCAGGGCGCCGATACCGATATTGTCGTGGCCTCTGCCAAGGCGTATTTGAATGGTTTGAACAAGCTGCACTCGAAATCCGAGCGTGCACACCCACAGGTATAAAGAGACAGTAATGATGAAAAATGAAGTACTGCCCAAGGGCAGAATACAGGTTACTACCTATGACATGAACCGGCTGTTTGCCATGATCGATCAACTGCGCAAACAGGGTGGCGCTGAACCGCTTGGCCTTGACCAGCTTGAAGAGGAGCTGGCGCGTTGTGCTGAGGTGAGTCAGGAAACCGTACCTGCCGATGTGGTCACCATGAATTCAAACGTGACGCTGAAGGATCTGACATCGGGCAAGGAAATCACCTGCACGCTGGTGTTTCCGGAAAATGCGGATTCGACGCAGGGCCGTATTTCGGTGCTCGCTCCCTTGGGCATGGCGATTCTCGGTTACCGGGTCGGTGACAGGATCAGTTGGCAGATGCCGCATGGCGTACATGAATTGCAGATTGAGGCCGTGCACTTCCAGCCGGAAGCCGCCGGTGACTTCCAGCTGTGAGCAAGCGCAGCTCATGAGCGCCCGCAGTTGCATGATGCCCTGAAACAACGATCAGGATGATGTGGCTTGATGC
>DIVE01000096.1:2312-4027 GCA_002423265.1 Methylophilaceae bacterium UBA6140
GGCGTGCTGTTGCTGACCATAGGCAATGTCGCCGTCGCCGTTGCGCAAAAGACGGTTTCAACGAGTGTGGCGGCGATGGCGATTGCCACCGTGCCGTTGTGGATTGCGCTGTTTTCAAGCTTCTGGGGAGAGTCTCACAGCGGCAGGGAATGGCTGGGCATTTTGCTTGGCATGCTCGGTGCCGTTGTACTCGCTACGGGCGGCACTTTGCAAGCCAGTACGGAAGGCGCGTTGCTGATCGTGCTGGCCGCTGTCAGCTGGGCGTTCGGTTCGGTGTGGTCCAGGCATCTGCCTATGCCGAAGGGAGTGATGGGCAGCGCTGCACAAATGGTGACCGGCGGTGCCGTGCTGGTGATTCTGAGCCTGGCTCTGGGAGAGCCTTGGCCAGCCAGCATCAGCGAAAAGTCCCTGTGGGCGATGATTTTTCTCGTCTTCTTCGGCTCCATCGTGGCCTATAGCGCATACCAGTATCTGCTGAAAACGGTGCGCCCGGCGCTTGCCACCAGCAATACTTTCGTCAACCCGGTGGTCGCCATGTTTCTTGGTGTCTGGCTGGCGAACGAAGTGATCGATGNNATAGGGGAATGGTTTGAATTTAGCGATATTTGATCTCGACAACACCCTGCTTGCGGGGGACAGCGATTTCCAGTGGGGGCAGTTTTTAATCGAAAAGGGATTGCTCAAGCGTGAAGAGCACGAGGCCAGGAACATCGAGTTTTACGAAGATTACAAGGCCGGCAGATTGGATATCCATGCCTTTCTCAACTTCCAGCTGAAGCCCTTATCCGATCATCCGCGTGCAAAACTCAATGAATATCTGGCGCAGTACATCGAGAGCAAGGTGCGCCCGATGATGACGGAAAAAGCCCGCGCGCTGGTCAATCAGCACAAGGCCAACGGTGACTTGCTGATGATCATCACAGCCACCAACAGCTTTGTCACGGGGCCTATCGCGGCGGCATTCGGCGTTGAGCATCTGATCGGCACCGATCCCGAGCAGGTCAACGGCGAATTTACCGGCAAGGTTGCCGGGCTGCCGAGTTTTCAGGAAGGCAAGGTCACGCGGCTGAACGATTGGTTGAGCGCGCGCGGACAGTCACTGGCGGATTTCGAGACGACCTGGTTCTACAGNNGTCGACCCGGACGACATTCTGCGCGCCCATGCCGAACAGCAGGGCTGGCCGATCATCAGCCTGAGATAAACAACAGCCGTTTCAGGGCTGCAGCAAAAACTGCAGGACAAACTTGGTGCCGGCATATGCCAGCAACAGCAGGACGAAGCCGCTCAAGGTCAGCCGGATCGCGGTGCGTCCGCGCCAGCCGTAGATATGGCGGCCCAGCAGCAAGCCGGCATAAATCAGCCAGGAAAGCAGGGCGAAGATGTTCTTGTGGTTGAACTTCATCGCCTGATGAAAAATGTGTTCCGAGAATATGATGCCGCTGATCAGAGTCAGGGTCAGCAACAGAAAACCGATGCCGATGACCCGGAACAGCATTTTTTCCATGACGATCAGCGGTGGGAATTCGGCCAGTCTGGTCAGGTTGGGTTTCCTGTGCAGGCTGCGCTCCGCAGCCGCCATCAGCAATGCGTGAAGAGCGGCAAAGGTGAACAGGCTGTAAGCCAGCATCGCGATGACGAGGTGTGCCAGAAATAGTGGCTGGTCGGTATAGGGCAGCAGATTGAATTCATGGATGCTGCCGTGCAGCAGTACGAA
>DIVE01000096.1:4126-33737 GCA_002423265.1 Methylophilaceae bacterium UBA6140
TGAGTGCCAATGCAGGGTTTTGTTGGTCTGGTTTGTTTTCGTGCTGCGCCAGAAGTCGAATGCGACGAAGGCGTAGATCAGCGCGACAATGAGATAAGGTAAAAACTCGCTCATGAAATCATTAGCCTGAATGACTTGGGTTAGAATCAAGGTTTATCACTATAGCATGTGCCAGATGGCAAAGTTAATGCCATCGTCACCCTCACGGCACCAGATCATCAGAGGTTCATGAATGTTTGAAAATCTCAGCGGACGCTTGCAGGGCGTCATCAAAAATCTAAGAGGTCAGGCCAGACTGACCGAGCAAAATATCACCGATGCCATGCGTGAAGTACGCATGGCACTGCTGGAGGCCGATGTCGCACTGCCTGTAGTGCGGGACTTCGTCGCCCGCGTCAAACAGCGCGCCGAGGGGCGGGAAGTGCTGCAAAGCCTGACGCCGGGACAGGCTGTCATCAAGGTGGTGCACGACGAACTGACCGAGCTGATGGGTCGCACAGGCGAAGGTCTGGACCTTGCCGCAGTGCCGCCGGTCATTATTCTGATGGCAGGTCTGCAGGGTTCCGGTAAAACCACCACCTCGGCCAAACTTGCCCGCCTGCTCAAGGAGCAGAAAAAGAAAGTGCTGCTGGCCAGTGCCGACGTTTATCGCCCGGCTGCCATTCAGCAACTGAAAACACTCGCGCAGAGCCTGGAAGTCGATTGCTTCGATTCCAACGCCGCCCAGCAACCTGTCGATATCGCCAGCGCCACGCTCGATTTTGCCAAACGTCATTTTTACGATGTAGTGATTTTCGATACTGCCGGCCGGCTTGGTATCGATGAAGCGATGATGAACGAAATCCGTGCATTGCACGCCCTGCTTAAACCGACCGAAACGCTGTTCGTGGTAGACGCGATGCAGGGCCAGGATGCAGTGAATACTGCACGTGCCTTCGGTGAAGCGCTGCCGTTGACCGGCATCGTCCTGACCAAGCTGGACGGTGATGCGCGTGGCGGCGCCGCGCTTTCTGTCAGGCACATTACCGGCAAGCCGATCAAATTCATCGGCGTCAGTGAAAAGGTGGACGGGCTCGAGCCGTTCCATCCCGAACGTATGGCGTCGCGCGTGCTCGGCATGGGTGATGTTCTCTCGTTGATCGAACAGGCACAGAAAAATGTCGATATCGGCGAGGCCAAAAAACTTGCCGACAAAGTGAAATCCGGCAAGAACTTCGACCTCGACGATTTCAAGATGCAAATGCAGCAGATGCGCAACATGGGAGGCATGGGCGCTCTGATGGACAAGCTGCCGAGCCAGATTGCCGGCATGGCAGGACAGATGAACAGCGACGCCGGCGACAAGGCCATCCGCCGTATCGAAGGCATCATCAATTCCATGACACCATTTGAGCGCCGTAAACCGGAAATCATCAAAGCTACGCGCAAACGCAGAATTGCCGATGGTGCGGGCGTTCATGTGCAGGAAGTCAACCGTATGCTGAAACAGTTCGAAGAAACGCAGAAGATGATGAAGATGTTTTCCAAAGGCGGTGCCAACAAGCTGATGCGCGCCATGCAAGGCAGATTCCCGGGTTTGCGCTGAAACTTGCATTGACGAGCAGGGCGGTTTTCAGGATAATCACGCCCTTTCTGTAGTCTTGTGGTTACACGGACTCGGGCTGTTAGCTCAGCTGGTAGAGCAGCGGACTTTTAATCCGTTTGTCGTGGGTTCGATCCCCGCACAGCCCACCAATTAAATCAAAGGGTTAGCTTAAACGCTAGCCCTTTGTGGTTTCTGAAGGTGACAAAAACGTGACAGACTCACCACGTTGGATTTCTCTCTTGGTAGTTTAATTCTTGAAGCGGCCATGCACGAAACCAGATTGTCATCGATTTCGCGTGCGCCATGACTGGTCTTGGTGAAGACGGCAGTTTTCTTGCCCGCCTTGGAGTAATATTTGAAGTAGTTATGGTCGCCATCCTTGGGTCGAAAGCCTTTTGCCAGCAAGATTTTTTCGACGTCGCTTTGCTTACGCGGCATTCGCCACCTCGGCGAATCGGGCCAATAAAGCGTGTTTCAAATGGATAGCCGGTCTAATTGTTTGAGCGTTGCTTCAGTCGTCATGCCGCCAGAATCTGGAACTCGGTCGCCACAGCAACCGGGCGCACTTGGCGCTTGTCCTTGTGCATTTCAACCAGGCCATAGCTGGACATGGTTTTCAGGGTGCGCGACAGATTGCTTTGTTTGCGCCCGGTCAGTTCGGCCAGCACCGAGATGGAATCCGGTTGGGCCTGTTCGATGACGCGCAACAGAGCACGGTTTTCATCGCTCAGCACTTCAGCCAGCGATTTCATGGAAGTGAACCAAATCTTTGGATCACTTGACTTGGGTTTATATTCGCCCCGGGCGATCGCCAGCATACGCTCGCGAATCTTGTCCTGGGGCATGATACCGATGGTGATTTTCTTGCTCATTTCTTCAGTGCCTCCAGTACGCTGTCCACCTCCTGAAAGAAATCCTTCAGCAACTGGCCAGCGTCCTTGAATTCGTATGGCACGCCTTTATCCGAGGCATGCCGGTGTTTATGATCGTATGCAAGGCGCTGCCCTGCATACATGAGCTTCTTGGGCGGTTTTACGGCATGACTGTTGTCATAGCCCAGAATCCGCTTGCCATACTTGTCGTGCAAGGTCAGTGAATAGCGGATGCCATGCGGCACTTGTTCACTGGGCTCCACTTGCCAGACCTCGAACTTCATCCAGTAACCACCCTCCTGGTGAATAATGGTGTCGTTCAAATCCAGCAGCGTGTCTAACGTATGGTCTCGTTGCATTTATATATCATCTGATGATAAGTGTAAAGGAAAGTTCAAGCGGTTGCATTCTGGCTGATGGGAAACACTGGCGCAGTCTGCAAGCACCTGCGCACTTCAATATAAAAGGCTCAAGCCGCCAATGCTGTGTTGACTTTGAGCATGAGTTTGTCCGAGATCTTGAAGTTGCGGCCTTCGATTCGGCTGACATACCCTTGCGTTACACCCAGACGTTCAGCTAATTGCATTTGGGATAATCCGGCCTCGATGCGTGCGACCCGGATGGGGTTCTGAATGTAATCACTCAGCACGAATGGCACATGTTCGTTATCGTCGAATTTGGTCGAGCTGGTCAGCTCGATATAATCGGCATAAGGGATGACGACAAATGCCGGTTTGTCCTGTTCGTAAATAATCTGTGGTTTTGCGCTCATTTATAAATTTCCTTGCGATGCCCAACGCGGACAATTTCAACAATTCTGATTCCGTTATCCCGATTGAATTTGACTTTGTAGCTGCCGACCCTTAATCGCAGCTTTGCCTCCGGGTCATTGGTCAGTTTCTTGATGTCCTATGCGGGATCGTCCGGGTTGTTCGCCAGCATGCCGATATGCTCGGCAATACGCTCTTGGATCACCAAAGTAAGTTTTAACAATTGCTTTTGTGCGGACTTGGTAATGATTACCCGATATTTGGTGATATTATTACTTTTTATTACTTTGTGTAAGAGGGGTCACATTGCTGCCAGGAGCATGGCTTTTCGGCTGCATGTACTCAAGCACGTAAACGGTCATCGGTTAGTTGTGGGTTCGATCCCTGTGCAGCCCACCAAACATGCGCTATACCCAGCCCGGTAGCAGATTTTGATAGGTGGATGCGTTACCATGTATATAACTTTTAATTATTAAATTATAGTTATATATTATTTATTGGATTGAAGATAACTTCTTAGAATAGCCGCTTCTTACTACGCAGCAATGTTGCAAGGAGCGCGCAATTGAAAATCCGTCGACTGGATCTGGACGACCAATCCATCAGCCAGCCTCATGTCGAGATGGGGCTGCCTCCCGCCGAATACGACATTACGCATGCTTCCGATCATCCTTTACTGAGGATTGCGAGTTATTTCGTTGTGGCGGTACTGACGGCGCTGGTGTTCTATTTTGTCTATCGCTTGTTTCTGGATGGCAACGGGCGTAGCGGCACCGAGATTGTTGGCGAGGCCTTGCGCGATCCGATGTTCTGGAGCGCGGTCGGAGTTGGCCTGTTGGCGCAGGTGATCGATGGCGCTTTGGGCATGGCTTATGGTGTCACTTCGACCAGCTTTCTGCTGGCTGCGGGCGCATCTCCCGCCATGGCAAGCGGCGCAACGCATTTGGCCGAAGTCTTTACGACCGGTGTTTCCGGTGTCTCGCATCTGAAAATGGGCAACGTCAACAAAAAGCTGTTTTTCAGCCTGTTGATTCCGGGTGTGATCGGCGGGCTGATCGGCACTTACGTGCTCAGCAGCATCGATGGCAATGTGCTGAAACCGTTTATCAGCGCATACCTTTTGCTGATGGGCTTGTATGTGCTGAGCAAGGCGTTCCGGCATATCCGCGCACGGCGTGAAATCAGCAGCAGAAAAGTCGTGCCGCTGGCCTTGTTCGGCAGCTTCATGGATACTACCGGCGGCGGCGGATGGGGGCCGATTGTGACGACTTCGCTGGTAGGCTCCGGCCATGATCCGCGGACGACCATCGGCTCGGTCAACTTTGCCGAGTTCTTTCTGACGGTGACTGTTGCCGCCGCACTTTTCTCCATCCTGGATCAAAGCGTCTGGGTCATCGTTTCCGGCCTGGTGGTCGGCGGTCTCTTTGCAGCACCTTTTGCTGCCTACATCACCAAACGCCTGCAGGCCAAGGTCTTGCTGATACTAGTGGGGACGCTGATCAGTCTGATCAGCGCCTATAATATTTATATTTCCAACTGGGGTGGATAACTTTGCGTTTCGTATTCTCTATCGGCCTTGGCTTGCTTGCGATGGGTTTCTGTATCGTGAGCGTAGCTTCTCCAATAACGACTTTGAGTGGTCGGGTGGTTGCGGTGGCTGACGGCGATTCCCTGACGATTGAGATCGAGGATGGCAGTCGTCACAAGATACGTTTGGCAGGGATTGATGCGCCTGAACGTGGTCAGCCGTATAGCCGGCATGCGCGTCAGCAGCTGAAGGATTTGTGCCTGGGGAAGTCCGCCGAAGTATTGGTTACTGCAAAGGATCGTTATCAGCGTAACGTCGGAGAGGTCCAATGTGAGGCTCTGAATGCAGGTGAGCTGATGTTGTCAGCTGGATTGGCCTGGGCTTACATGCCTGACATGGCGAGACATCAACACTATCTTGAACTTGAGAAGCTTGCCCGCGGATCTGGTCTTGGGCTTTGGCTGGATATCCGTCCGGTACCGCCATGGGAATGGCGCAGACAAAATACGCCACCACAAGCTCAACCTTGACCTGGTCTGCAAATTCCGTTGAATTCTATTTTGACGTGCGGCTGTCCGTTCTTGAGTATTTCATATAGATCGCTGACGTTTCCGCTGGGTTGGTCTATCTCCAGCGTGCGATTGAATTTGTCGCTGTGGCAACGGATGGTAGTTTCGCTGATATCGCAGTTCACTATTTCGTTGTAAAACCCGGTTTTACCGTCCTCGAACAGATAGTGTTTGCTGTCGGCTTCTTCCCTTTTTGCCACGCTCCCCATGCTGCTGGTGGTCATTCCCTCGCAATGGTATTGAATGGTTTCTGCGGCTAACGCTGGAGTGGCAGCCATTAAAGCCAAAGCCAAATATTTTTTCATGATCCGGTCCGGTGATGTGTTGAGAATATAGACCGCCGTGTTGGCGCAGGATTCTCTTTGCTTGATATTCATTGGGTTAGTACGGTTTTTTCTGAGTCCATAAATATGGCTTTACTCTTTAAATGAGAATGATTATCATTTATATAAATTCATCTCCATAAGGAGCGATCATGAAACAGCAGCAAGTCATCAGTCAGACCGTATTACCCAGCAAAAAGCATTGCAGGGTGTTTTATAACAAAGTACAGGACAGCGTGGAAGTAGAGCTGGATGGCATTTCCCTGAGGTTCGAGGCGCGGAGTTTCATTCTGATGAACGAGATGTTCCGTAAAGCTGCAGCCAGAATTGTCATGCAGACGGAAATTGCGGCGCATTGAGTCCTCTGGATTGGAAAGGTGAAGAGAATGTCAGATAGTTCGGGGTGCGAAAAAGTCCAGGTGGCAAGTGCTCACGGTTGCCGTATCTATTATTGTCATGCGCATCAGGTTGCGGAGCTGGAGATAGGTGCGACCAGCCTCAGGCTGGATATCGAAGCTTATGCTGTGCTGTCAGGCATGATACAGCAATCGCAGGCGCGAATTGCCGTATTGAATCAAACACAAAATATCCATGATGAACTGTTTCGCCGCTTGGGCAGATCGACCTGAGGGGCCTGTTCAACCTGCAACAGGTTGTTTCCTCAGTTTGCGTGCGTGACGCCATTCGGCGATTCTGTGGCGGCGCACGATGATGGCGATGATGAACATTGCGCATGCCAGCAATAGCAGCTTTGCCAATCCGGCGTAGATGCTGAGGATTACCAGTTGCGGCAGCGCGCTGGTCAGCAGCAAGGGCAGCAGTGCGAGTAATAATGCAATCAATATAAGCAGCATGAGGTTCTCCTTGCGGGAGGAGGGCCGCCGGGTGCGGCGCTCACTAAAGCAAGTAATCACTAGCACTTATCATGCCAGGGCAATATTGAATGATGATGACAACGGCAGGATATTTTGCCAGTTTTCGTCAGGGTAATCAGGAGAGACTGAAATGAAAAAGGCCAACGTGAGTTGGCCTTGCACCACATGCAGACATGTCAGCGGTATTTCAGCGCTGCATGACAGAGGCGTGTAACTTAGCTGCCGCTTTCTGCTGGAGGTACGAGTTCGTCAGGAGTTGGAACGTAGCCGCCTGGCTCGGAGGATGATGCATCAGCTGGTGCTTCGGCTGGTGCAGCTTCTTCCATCGGGGCAGCATCTTCAGTTGGTGCAGCTTCTTCTTTTGGACCGCAGCCTGTCATCAGGGTAAGGGCAAATAAGGCAGCGAGTGTAGTCGACCAAAATTTCATTGATATCTCCCAGTAGTTGTAATAGAAGGGTATTGGACCCAGGAAATTATTCTACTGCAATCTTTGCAACTGTGCGAGTTTGTTGATTTTTAGTTGGATTTTATTGAGATTTTTGACTAAATAACCCTGAAATCGATCCGGACTTTCTGCTTTTTTCAGTGAAATGTAACTAATGTGTGCCGTGATGGTCATTACTGACAATATGAGCACAAGATTATTGCCTTTATTTCCGCTTGGCGTGGTGGTTTTCCCGCAAGGCTTGCTACCGCTCAGAATCTTCGAGGCGCGCTATCTCGATATGGTGAAGAACTGCTATCGCGAGGGTGCAGAATTCGGTGTGGTCTCGATTTTTGAAGGTGGTGAGGGCAGGTTTCCGTTTGCCGAGGTGGGAACAGCTGTCCGTATTGTCGATTTCGATGTGCCGGAAATCGGGCTGATCAACATACGGTGCAAGGCGATCGAGCGTTTTCGTGTTTTATCCACCAGCCGTCAGGCCGACGGTTCGTGGTTGGGCGAAGTGGAGGCCATTCCCAACGATATGGCCGTGAATCTGCCGGAAGACCTTGGGCGCACTGCCGACAGCCTGCGCCAGCTGATCAGCGCCTTGCTCAAGCAAGGCTTCACCGAAGAAAGTCTGCCGATTGCAACGCCCTATCTTTTTGATGATTGCGCCTGGGTGGCGAACCGCTGGATAGAATTACTCAACTTGCCGCTGGAGCAGAAACAGCGATTGCTCGAACTCGACAGTCCGCTGGTTCGGCTCGAGCTGGTGCAGGACATTTTTTCGGAGAACGAAAAGGGCGCCTGAGGGTTTGCGCGATCAGTGCCTGCTCAAGGGATCGTCTTCCTTGTCGTTGAAGTCGGCCGATTGATAAGGGTCGGCGACATAAGCCGGCCCCTTCATTAACATGATGATGAAGGCGGCGATACCGATCACCATCATAAAGGTCCAGAACAGTATCACCAGACTGACGGTCATGATGAAAATGCGGCCATACAGTGCCGCGTCGGCCAGGCCGCTGCTGTGCAGAATCCACAGAAACAAGGCAGGGAGAGCCGTTCCCAGCAAGAGGGTCAAGGGCAGCTTTTTCAACACCTGCCATTCCAGTCCGCTGGGAGAACGTCTGAAGCCGGGGAGTTTTCGGAAATAATCCATCATCCAGTAGAATGCAAGAGCGACACAAGTTAGTGTTGGCCGCAATGATCAAAGTTCTTAACTCAATACTATTTATATTGACCACTCAATGAAACCGATTGCAAAAACTGCCAGACAGCAAGCCGAGGATTTGCTGAACTTTATCGATGCCAGCCCCAGTCCGTGGCATGCGGTCAGCAGCGCCGAGCAGCGTCTGCGCGCCCATGGTTTCGAGCAGTTGCAGGAGATGCTCGACTGGCAATTGCAATCCGGGCGCGCCTATTTTGTCAGCCGCAAGGGTGGCTCGCTGATCGCCTTCAGAATGGGCAGCAAGCCTCTGCATGAAAGCGGCTTCAGGATAGTTGGCGCTCACACAGATTCGCCCGGATTGCGCCTGAAACCGAAAGCGGCACACATCAGCGAGGGCATTGGCAGGCTCGGTGTGGAGGTTTATGGCGGGCCGATATTGGCGACATTTGCCGATCGCGATCTCAGTCTGGCAGGGCGGGTGAACGTCAGAAGCCATGAAGGTTTTGAAACCCGGCTGGTGCGTTTCGATCAGCCACTGGTGCGCTTGCCCAATCTCGCCATACACATGAACCGGGAAGTCAACGAACAAGGTCTGAAGCTTCATAAACAGAACGAACTGCCGCTGATTTTCGGTTTTGCCGATAGCCACGAACATGCCGCCCTTGCATTGCGGCAACTGCTGGCGGAGAAAATGGGCGTCAAGGCTGACGATGTCATGAATTGGGAATTGAATGTCTACGACACCCAGCCCGGAAGTTTCTGGGGTTTTGAGCAGGAGTTCATCGCCGACAGCCAGCTCGATAACCTTGCCTCCTGCCATGCCGGACTGACGGCCTTGCTGGAAGTCGGCGCAACCGATGCCACAATCATGTGTGCCCTGTTCGACCATGAAGAAGTCGGTAGTGAGAGTGCGGCTGGCGCCGGCGGCAGCTTTATTGCCGACGTGCTGGCGCGCATCGCAGCCGGTCAGGGGCTGGACGAATCGCAAAGGCGTATCGCCCATGCCGGCAGTTTTTTTGTCAGTGCCGATATGGCGCATGCCTGGCACCCCAATTTCCCCAATGCCTACGAGCCCTGTCACAAGGTCATGGTCAACGCCGGACCGGTCATCAAGGTCAATGCCAACCAGCGCTACAGCACCGATGCCGAAACGGCGGCACGCTTCATGCTGCTGTGCGAGAAAGCCGAAGTGCCTTTTCAGCAGTATTCTCACCGCACCGACCTCGGTTGCGGCAGTACCATCGGCCCCATTGTCTCGGCCGGACTCGGCATGGCGGCGGTGGATGTCGGCTGTCCGATGTGGGCCATGCACAGTCTGCGCGAAAGCGCAGGCGCCGATGATCATGACGCCATGATCCGGGTGCTCAAAGCGGTATTCGAAAGCTGAACATGCGGACGATCCACGAACCGGCAAACGGCATTGAAGCCTATCTGATCGTCGGGCTGCTCAAGCAGATCGGCATAGAAGCACATGTTGCCGGTGAGCATTTGCAGGGAGGTGCCGGTCAGCTGCCGGTTTTTGGTCTGTTGCGCATCATGGTCGAAGACAAGGATGCGGAACGTGCCCGCCGATTTATTGACGACTGGGATGCCGCTGCGCCGTTCGGCGAAGAGGCGGAATAGACCCCGGTTTCAGGCCTTGTTCCGTTTGGTTCTGTTGCATCCACCGCGATGGCGATGGATGCAATTTGAAACGCTTACTTTTTGCAGGAACTGATGCCAAAAATACTGTAGGCCGGGCAGCGGCTGAACAGGCCGGTCAACAAGGGCAGGATGCCGATCCAGGCCCAGACCGGCCCCTGAAAAGCTGCCGCCCAGACGATGAGGGCAACGCCGACAATCACGCGCAGGATGCGATCGATACCACCGACATTTGGATTCATTTCACGTTCTCCTTTTTAAAAAACAACAATCAAGCACTACAGGAACCTTTGCCGGCCTCGGCGAGTTTTTCTTCCGCATGCGCTACGAACGGTATGCCCGGCCTGCCGGTGCAGAGCGGCGTGCGGTGATGGCTGCAGAAAGTCNNTGGAGCCGCCTGCCAGTGTCCTGACTTGGCTGAAGCCCGATTGCACCAGGATACGATGTGCCAGATAACTGCGGAAGCCGACGCGGCAATAGAGCAATATTGGCTGGTCTTTCGGCAGGGTATCACGCTTCTCGCGTAACTTGCCCAGCGGAATATTGACCGCGCCCGGGATGTGCCAGGCAGCATATTCGGCTGCTCCGCGCACATCGATGATGGAGTGACCGGCAGTGACCGCCGGGTAGTCTTCCGCATACCAGAAATCGATGTCACCCTTGAGCAGGTTGGCGGCGACGAATCCGGCCATGTTGATCGGGTCCTTGGCCGAGCCGTAGGGTGGCGCATAGGCCAGCTCCAGCGATTCCAGGTCATGGACGGTCATGCCTGCCCTCAATGCCGTGGCGAAAATGTCGATGCGCTTGTCGACACCGTCGTAGCCGACCACCTGCGCGCCCAGCAGCTTACCGTCATCCGGCGCGAACAGCAGTTTCAGATGCATGGCGTTGGTGCCCGGATAATAGCTGGCGTGGCCGTTCGGGTGGATGTAGATTTTGCGGTAAGGGATGCCGTTGCGCTTCAGCGTTTTTTCCGAAGCGCCGGTGCCGCCCGCCGTCATCTCAAATACCTTGACGATGGCCGTGCCCTGCGTTGAGCTATAGGCGCTGTTGCGGCCGAAAATGTGGTCGGCAACAATGCGGCCCTGACGGTTGGCGGGGCCGGCCAGCGCGATGAGCGCGGCTTCACCGGTTACCGTGTCGATCACCTCGACCGCATCACCCGCTGCATAGACATCCGCTACCGAGGTCTGCATGCTGGCGTTGACCTGGATGCCGCCACGCGGGCCGAGTGCGATGCCGCTGCCTTCCAGCAGCTGGACGTCCGGCCGCACACCGGCCGCCATCAGCACCATATCCGCCACCACCGATTCGCCGTTGTTGAGTTCAACCGCCAGTGCGCCGTCGCGTTCGACGAAGGCGCTGGCAGCGGTGCCGAGCTTGAGCACGACACCGTGATACTCCATGTGGTATTGCAGGTCGCGCGCCATTTCCGCATCGAGCGGCGGCATGATCTGGCCGGCGATCTCCACCAGCGTCACGGCGATATCGCGGTGACGCAGATTTTCCGCCATTTCGACACCGATGTAGCCGCCGCCGATGACGACGGCGCGGCGGATGCCGGTATCGACCACTGACTTGACCCGGTCCATGTCTTCGATATTGCGTAGCGTCAGAATGCGCGGATGTTCGATGCCGGGCAGATTTGGACGGATCGGCTTGGCACCGGGACAGATCACCAGCTTGTCGTAGGTTTCGGCGTATTCCCTACCGCTCTTCAGTTCGCGCACGCGAACGGTTTTGTGCGCCGTGTCGATACCGGTTACGTCATGCGCGATACGCACGTCGAGATTCAGCGTTTCGGCCAGCGTTTCCGGCGTTTGCAACACCAGCTGCTCGCGGTCTTCGATTTCACCGCCGATATGGTAGGGCAGGCCGCAGTTGGCGAACGAGACATGCTGGCTGCGCTCGAGGACGACGATTTCGGCCGCTTCGTTGAGCCGCCTCGCACGGGCGGCAGCTGACATGCCGGCGGCAACGCCGCCGATGATGACGATTTTCATATTTGTTCCTGTTTTATTGAATTCGACTTATCGCGGCGCATGTTTTGCCAGTTTTCTTTGCAACGTGCGCCGGTGCATATTGAGCGCCCGCGCCGTGGCGGAAATATTGCCGTCGTGTTCGGCCAGCACGCGCTGTATGTGTTCCCATTCCAGACGATCGACGCTCAGCGGGCTGCTGGCCGGCGAGACTTCGGCGTTGCCCTCGGTGAGATTGAAAGCGGCGACCACTTCGTCCGCATCGACCGGCTTGGCCAGATAATGAACGGCACCGAGCTTGATCGCCTCGACCGCGGTCGAGATGCTGGCATAGCCGGTGAGCACGACGATGCGCGTGTTAGCGTCGATTTCGAGCAATTTCTTCAGCAGCAACAAGCCGGAGTCTCCCGGCAGTTTGAGATCCAGCACGGCATATTCCGGCGCGTCGGTCTCGGCCAATTGCATTGCTTTTTCGGCGTCATGCGCCATGCGCACATCGAAGCCGCGTCGCCTCATGGCGCGCGCCATGACTTCGCAGAAAGTCTCGTCGTCATCGACCAGCAACATGCCCGGCAGCGTATCCGGCGTCATGCTTGCCCCACTTTCAGATTGCCGAGGGGCAGGCTGACTTCGGTCAGGGTGCCGCCCTGCGGGTGATTTTTCAGGATCACCGTGCCATCGAAACGGCTCAGTATCATGCGTGTGAGGTAAAGGCCGATGCCCATGCCATGCTCTTTCTTGGTCGTGAAAAAAGGTGTGCCGGCTTGTGCGGCAGTCTCCGGCGAGAGGCCGCTGCCGTAGTCGCGGATGCTCAGAGACAGCTCGGTTTGATTCCAGCGGGCATCGATGTCAATTCTGTCGGGCGAGGCATCGGCAGCGTTGTCGAGCAGATTGACCAGCGCCATGCCCAATGTACGGTCGGCCGCGATCTGCGGCATCGCAGCGGGGCCATCGAGCCGGGCGTTCACCAGGACGGCAGGGCGCGCATCGCGCCAGCGTGCCAGCGTCAGCTGCAGAAAGTCATCGAGCGCGATACCGGCGGCTTCTTCCACTCTGGCCTGACCGGCTGACGAGGTGAGCGAGGTCAGTATACCTTTGCAGCGGTCTATCTGTTTTCGCAGCAGGCTCAGGTTCTCGATCAGCGATGGGTTGTCTGCGTGTTCCTCACGCATTTCCCCGGTGATCACGGCCATGGTTGCGAGCGGCGTGCCGAGCTCGTGTGCGGCTGCCGTCGCCAGTGTGCCCAGCGCCAGTATGCGCTCGCTCTCCAGCGCGCTTTCGCGGGCATCGGCCATCATGCGTTCATAATCGCGCAGGCTCTGGCCGATGCGGGTGACGAAAAAGGCGATGATGCCGGCACTGACGATGAAGCCGAGCCACATGCCGACCAGATGGATATCGAGATGCATATCGACCAGCGTATGCACGTGCAGGTGCGAGAGTGGCACATGCCAGAACACCAGCGATGAATAGCAGGTGACGGCAAGCGCGGCGATCAGCCAGACGAATGCTGTACGCAGCGCAACGGCGGCGATGGCGACCGGTAGCAGATACATCCAGACGAAAGGATTGCTGTAGCCGCCGCTGAAATAGAACAATACCGTCAAGGCAGCGATGTCGCCGAACAGTTGCAGCAGCAATTCACCTTCGCTGATGTTTTGCACCAGACGCAGCCGCCACCAGGTGAACAGGTTGAGCAGGAACAGGCAGCCGAGCGCTGCCGTCACCGGAGCCACCTTGAGCGGGATGTTGAGGTGCAATAACAACAGCAGCGTCAGGGCGAGAAAACCTATCATCACGCTGCGCAGCCAGAAGAGCCGCCGCAGGTTTTTGCCGGTGGCGGACAGGGGTTCAGAGTAGCTTGTCTGCATGATTAACCCGGATTATCCATTAGTCGTCCTTTCAGTCCTGCACGAGCGCTGGCGGTCAGTTTGCGGTCATTTTCATCGATTGTTCGGCGTCCATAGACCATGCTATGGACTTCTCCCAATCGACAAAACTGCCCTGCAAACTGCCTCACCATCATCTTGCGCCCTAATGAATAATCCGGGTTCAATTCTATACCTGCAATCGGTAGTCATGTGTGCGGCAACGTGTCGCATACCGGTGGAGTAAGCTGCTCACTATAATCTGCGCCCATACCAATCGTTACGGAAAGTTTATCGTGCACAAGCCAGCCACGCCGGTCCGCTTCTTCATGCGGCGCAGAATGACCATCATCATCGCCGGTTGTTTTGCGGTAACCCCGGTGGTTTATGCGGATCACCCGATCAGCACGCCTGAAGTCACGGTGCTGGAAGAGCATCTGCAACCCTTGCCCACGCTCAGCAACACCGAAGCCGATGCCGCCGTGATTGCGCGTACGCGGGCCAACACCAGCGATACCGCGAGTATGCTGGATGGGCAGCCCGGAGTCAGTCTCTATCGCGCCGGCGGCGTTTCCAGTCTGCCTTCCATTCATGGGCTGGCCGATGACCGTATCCGTATCAAGGTCGATGGCATGGACCTGATTTCGGCTTGCGCCAACCACATGAATCCGCCGCTTTCCTATATCGACCCGGCCAATGTCGGAACAATCCAGGTATATGCCGGGATAGCGCCGGTCAGTCTCGGCGGCGACAGCATCGCCGGCACGATCCAGGTCGATTCCACCGCGCCGGAATTTGCTGCTGCCGGCGAGGATTTGCTGACCAGGGGCCGCATCTCCGGTTTTTATCGCAGCAACAACGATGCACGTGGCGTCAATTTGTCAGCGACTGCCGCGACAGACGTATTTTCGGTGCGCTACACCGGCTCCACGGTCGAGGCCAACAACTACCGGGCAGGCGATGCGTTCAAGCCTGCCGGTATTGCGGCCGACAGCGCTCAACCCGGCGGCGACCGCGGCTGGCTCGACGCCGATGAGGTGGGTTCCTCCGCCTTCAAATCTGAAAACCATGAGCTGGCACTGGCCTTGCGCCACGAAGATCATCTGCTGGAGCTCAAGGCCGCTGTGCAGAATATCCCGTATCAGGGCTTTCCCAACCAGCGCATGGACATGACTGATAACGACAGCACGCGCTTCAACCTGCGCTATAGCGGGCAATACGATTGGGGCCGGTTTGAAGCCAGCGCTTATCGTGAGAACACCCGCCACAAAATGAATTTCGGCGACGACAAGTTGTTCTGGTACACCAATATGATGATGCAGCCGGTGGCCGGCATGCCGATGGAAACCGAAGGCAGCAACAGCGGCTTCAAGCTGCAGGGCGATGTGATTCTTTCCGAGCGCGATTTGTTGCGCATCGGCGCGGAATACCAGCGCTACCGGCTGGATGATTGGTGGGATGCCGTCGCCAACGCCTCACCGATGATGGGCCCCGGCACGTTCTGGAACATCCGTAACGGCGAGCGTGACCGCTACGCCGTGTTCGGCGAATGGGAAGCACGCTGGAACCCGCAGTGGGTGACGCAGCTCGGTTTGCGTCATGAAACCGTGAAGATGGACAGCGGCCCGGTTCAAGGCTACAGCAGTACAGGCATGATGAATTACGGTAACCCTGCAAATCCCGCCAGTATCCCGGGTGCCTTCAATGCCACCGACCGTAGTAAAACCGATCAGAACCTGGATTTGACTGCCATCGCACGTTTTACGCCGGATGAGCGCCAGACTTATGAAGCCGGCTACGCCATCAAGACGCGTTCGCCCAATCTGTACGAGCGCTTCGCCTGGTCTTACAACAACACCATGGTGATGAACATGAACAACTGGGTCGGTGATGGCAATGGCTATGTCGGCAATCTCGCGCTGGATCCGGAAACCGCCCACACCCTGAGTCTATCCGGTAGCTGGCACGATGCGGCGCAGCAAAAGTGGCATTTGAAAGCGACGCCGTATTTTACCTATGTGGACGATTATATCGATGCCGTGGCTTGTGCCGAGGTTGCCAAAGTCTGTCCGGGCCGGAGCGACGGCTTCGTCAATCTGAGTCTGGACAACCAGCGCGCACGCATCTATGGTGTCGACATCTCCGGCGGCATGACGCTGGTGCAAGGCAGCGCTTATGGCAGCCTGATCGGCAGAGGGCTGTTGAGCTACACGCGCGGCAGGAATCTGGAAACGGGTGACGACCTTTACAAGATCATGCCTCTCAATCTCAAGCTGGCGCTCGATCACCGTCTGGGTGCCTGGCGCAATACCGTCGAGCTGAAACTGGTCGATGAAAAACGCCACGTGCAGGATGTGCGCAGGGAGCTGAAGACCGCCGGTTACGGTTTGATCAATGTCTACAGCAGCTATGAATGGAAGCGCGTGCGGCTCGACGTCGGCATCGAAAACCTGTTGGACAAGGGCTATGACGATCCGCTCGGCGGCGCCTATCTGGGACAGGGAGCAACAATGGGCACAGGTGTGCCATACGGGATCGCTGTGCCGGGCATGGGGCGCTCGATCAATACCAGCCTGACGTTCACCTTCTAGCATTCCCGACAAGACCAGCCATGCCGCTCGGGGCATGGCTTTTTGTTTCTGGTCGCCCTTGTGACGGTCGTTTGCGCAGCTCTATAATTCCCGCTACCGGCAGCCGTTGCCGCCAGTCAGAAAGTCTTGTCATGCAATTGTCCGAGCGTTTCGTCATTCGTCCCATGCAGCCGCATGACCTCGACCTCGCCATCGAATGGGCGGCAACCGAAGGCTGGAACCCCGGCCTGCACGATGCCGGGGTTTTTTATACGGCAGACCCCGAAGGTTTTTTTCTGGGCTTGCTTGATGGCCAGCCAGTCGCGGCCGTGTCGGGCGTGCGTTATGGCGAGCGTTACGGCTTCATCGGGCTTTTCATCGTCTTGCCGGAATATCGCGATAAAACCTATGGCTGGCGTATCGGTCAGGCTGCCTTGAGCCGCTTGGCGGGGCGCACGATCGGGATTGATGGCGTCGTGGCGCATCAGCCAAGCTATCAGCGTCTGGGTTTTGCCTATGCCCACCGCAACGTGCGTTATCAGGGTGAGGTTGCCGCCGCTGATTCTGCCGTACAGTCCGGCATCGTCGCGCTGGCTGATCGCCCGTTTGATGAAATTCTGGCTTACGACCGCAGCTGCTTCCCCGAAGTCCGCAATGCATTTTTGCAGCGCTGGATCGACCCGCCGGACGGTTACGCGCTGGGCTGGGTGCATCAGGATCGTCTGGCCGGCTATGCCGTGGCACGCCCTTGCCGCGAGGGCTTCAAGATCGGGCCGCTGTTCGCCGATAGTCCGGCTGGCGCCGAGGCGCTCTTGTCCGGCCTGCTGAGCAGATTGCCCGCAGGGCAGACTTTTTTCCTCGATGTGCCGCAGACCAACCCTGCGGCCGTTGCACTGGCGGAATCGCGCGGCATGCAAATAGTGTTCGAGACGGCGCGGATGTATCGCGGCCCGGCACCCGATCTGCCGATCGATCATATTTTCGGCATCACCAGTTTCGAGCTGGGTTGAAGCGCAGGGAGAATCATATGGATGTTTTCATGCAGGCGGCGATGGAGGAGGCGGCGAAAAGCCTCCATGAGGGCGGCATTCCGATAGGCGCCGTGCTGGTACACCAGGGCCGCATCATCGGGCGCGGGCACAACCGCAGAGTACAGAAAGCCAGCGCCATTCTGCATGGCGAGATGGACGCGCTGGAAAATGCCGGACGTCTGCCGGCCTCCGTCTATCGCGAAAGCACGCTGTACACCACGCTTTCGCCCTGTGCCATGTGCAGCGGTGCGATATTGCTCTACGGCATCAAACAACTGGTGATCGGCGAGAACATCAGCTTCATGGGCGAGGAGGCTTTGCTGCGCGAACGCGGCGTGGCATTGACGGTTTTGCAGGACGCATTCTGCATTGGCCTGATGCGGCAATTCATCAAGGCGCAACCGCTGCTCTGGAACGAAGACATCGGCACTTGATAGCGCAGTTGCTGCCTGGCAACAGCTGTTTCGGGCAATAACAATTACAGCCATGAAGACTTCCATTGCGACGCGCTGAATCGAGCTTCGCCGAAGCTAAATATAGTAAAAATGATAATTGAGGCGTAATATGTAAGGGCTGGCTTTGGCGCGCCAGCCGTCGTATTTACGCTCGATGCATGGATTGGGAGGGCAGTGAAATGCGTGTGATCAACAAATTTTCAATGGCGGAAAACTCCGAAAGCGGCGCTCAGCATGACCTTGACAACCTGCGGCCGCATTCATATACGCGCTGGGAAGTCGACAAGATCCAGCTCTATTTTGACGAGCGCGGGTACATTACCGATAGTAATACTGCGGCCCAGTTTTTTCTGGGCTGCGGCTTTCTGGAAAAAGACGCACTCCATATCAGCAGATTTTTACCGCAGCTCAAAGACTTGAGGCTGATCGATGAGGATGGTCACGTCAATGCTTGTCTGCATGCGCTGGCAGAGTCCGAAGGGTATCTGAAGTTTTACGGCTTCGGCGGACAGCTCCATTTCGGCAAAATGCGGTTTTTTCAGGACGGCAATTATTTCAATAAAAGAATCCGCCTGATGATCATTCCAAAAACCTGAGCCGCCGCCCGCCGCCTATCGCCGGATTAGTGCAGGGACGGCTCGTAGAAGACGAACATCATCGACATGAGTGAAGCCATCAGTGCCCGCTTGATTCGCTTGACGCCGGTAGCAAGCTCTTTTTTGTTGAGATTGGCAAATCCAAGGCGTATGGCCGGAACTTCCTTTCCTTGCTCGGCGTAATGGCTACCGGAAGAAAAGCGGACATTTTCTTTCTCGGCCTGTTTTCTGAATTTCTCCATATCGATTGTCTGCGGCAAGCGCAGCCAGAAAGCTAGACCGCCCTTGGGCAGATCGAAATCCGCCTGCTGGCCCAATTCATCGCGTAGCAGGTTCTGCATGTATTCGCGCCTTTCGGCAAATACGCGGCTGATTCTGCGCCGGTGCCGTTGCATCTCGCCGGATTCCATCAGCTCGGAAACAACAAATTCCAGCGATATCTTGTTCTGGCAATCGATCAGGGTTTTTTCAGTCACACAGCGCTCGATGAAGGATTTTTCGCCGATCAGATAAGCGAGCTGCAGCGCGGGTGCAAGTACGTGGGACAAGGAGCCGAGGTAGATGGCGCGGCCCGCATTATCGATGCTCGCAATCGGGAATGGCAGCGTTTCATCAAAATAGAATTCGTGCTCTTTAGAGGAAGTCAAAAATGACGAACTCTTCTAAATCAAGTTTTCTTGTATCAAACTTCGACACCATCGAGTGCGCGTATTACCTCACGCGCAGGGATGATTGCACCTTGGATTTCGACGCCATTGCTGTTGAGAAAGACCAGCTTGCACGTTCCAAAAGCAAAAGCGGCAGCATCCTCAAACTCGGCAGCGAAGAATTCCTGCTCGCATCGCACGGCACAAAGAGCGGCTATCCCTACCTCATGGAGAATGAAGCCTTTATCATCCAATTCGGCGAATTCAACAAACCCAATTTCTTCGTCAAGTTCAAACCGAACCCCTATAGGGGGATTCGGTTATTCGGTAATGGGATTCAACCGATTCTGTACCGAATCGGTAATTCGGTTTATATATATATCAATTCTGACCACCAGCGAGATTTTACTGTGAGCGCTTACCTTAAATACCTTAAGAGTGGTATTTCTTATCCGGACATCTTGGGTTCGCAGTCCCCCCGATCACTGGAGGATCGTTTTAAGCTGTGGTTTTTTGAACTTCCTGAAGTTACAAGAAATCGCCCCTGGTCAATGTCCGAGTTAGAGAAAGCATTACACACGCAGGGTAAATACCTTAGTCCAATTTTGTTAAGAGCTGGATGGGTACGAAGACGTCAATGGAACTCCAAAAAACAATATCACCGTTACTGGGTGCCAACTAACTAAGTAATTCCTACATCAAATGTTATTAAACTATTGAAGGTTTAGGATGTGAAAAATTTGTTAAACCATCAATTTGAGCTAATGCTATTTGATGCCCTAACGTGGCTGCTTTTGCAATAAGCATAATTCCTTTTGTGTAATCAGGTATTGTGCCGATTCCTTTTAGATATAAATCCCCAAGAATTTGCAAAGAGTCTGGAAAATTTTTGTCCGCTGCAGAATTCAACCAAATAATAGCCTCTTTGTAATTACCCATTTCAAGTAATTCAACTGCAATATCAGTTTCCGCACTGGGGTCTCCAAGATCGCAACTTTTTATAAGATCGTCAGTTAAATTCTGGATATTTTGATTAAAATATGACCTAACATAATTAAGCTCAACTTTTGTTTTTCCTGCAACTATTTCAGTTTTTATCATATTATCCGACAATAGACGCCACGCAGTTCTTTCACTTTTACCTAGAAATTTAGCCAGTGTGTCAATAGATATTTTCATTTTGTATTTTCCAAGTAAATCTAAATGTCACAGGGAAATCAATGACAATTAGGCATCATGACATTGATTATGCAAGGACATGCTCTAAATATACAGTAAAAATTGATTTAAAACGATGGCATGAAATTTGCGTATTCTTGAAATGCCTCAATAAACATCAGGAGAATTATCATGATCGGTAATAAAGTTAGATACTATGCAAACAAGGGCTTTACTCTTATTGAGCTCATGATTGTAGTTGCAATTATTGGCATTTTGGCCGCAGTCGCTTTACCGGCATACCAAGACTACACCGTCCGCGCGATGGTGACTGAAGGCATTAATTTGGCAGGAGGTGCAAAATCAACTGTAGCCGAGAATATGTCAAATGGTGTAAACGGCTGCCTTGGTGTTACGGAAGAACTTGGTGGCATGTTATCAAAAGGTAAAACAGATTTAGAATGCACTTCAGAAGACGACAGTCCAATAACTACACTAAAAGCAACTGTAAAAACAGGCATTACTGATCCAGGTGACGTAATAATTAATCTAGTAACAACAGATAGTGGCAGTTCGTGGTATTGCATTACACCTTCCGAAGCTCAACATAAATACGTTCCTTCATCCTGCCGCAAAACCGAACCACCTGCCATCTAACGGGTGTTTAATTTGAAAAGAAGTTGGGGAGCATAGCTCCCCTTTTTCTATGAATTAATCAAAATGAGCGGAGTCCGAATTAGTGGACGGGCAAGTCATACTCATTATGCCGCAGAATGTTGTCTGTTGGCGTAATACTGGTTAGCGAAATCAGCGGGTACTTGGTTAGCGATTTTCGCATGACGTCGGATGCGATTGTAGAACACTTCGATATATTCAAAGACGACCTGCCTGGCCTGTTCGGGACTGGCAAAGCGGTAGTGATGCAGGCTTTCGGTTTTGAGCGTACCAAAGAAACTTTCCATCGGGGCATTGTCCCAGCAGTTGCCCTTCCGGCTCATTGAGGTCGTCATGCTATAACTGGCGTGTAACGCACGGTAAGTGCCACTGCAATACTGGCTGCCGCCGTCAGAATGGTGCATCAATCCACGCTCCGGCTTCTTGAGCCAGTAGGCTGCACGTAAGGCAACAGCAACCAGTGCCTTCGTCATCCGGCTATCCATCGCCCAGCCGACAATCTCGCAGGAATACAAATCCTTAATGGCTGCCAGATAGAGCCAACCTTCGTCCGTTGGAATGTAGGTGATATAAGCCACCCAGACTTGATTGGGTGCGGTGCAGGCAAATTGCCGGTCCAGAAGGTTGAGAGCGATTGGCAGATTGTGTTTGGAGTCGGTGGTGACTCTGAACTTCTTCTTATGTGTGCAGCGGATGCCGTGCTGTTTGCGTAGCCGCCTGATGCGGTTCGGACCGACAACGACCCCTTGCTCTGCAAGTTCGGTACGAATCTTCTTCGGGCCATAGGTACCATCTCCTCGTTCATGTGCGGCACGAATCGCGACCAGCAGGCGCATATCTTCCAATCGGCGTGGTGACACTACCTTGCCGGAACACCAAGCCTGATAGCCGCTCTTGGCGACATTCAGCAATGCGCATAGATGGGTAACGGGATGCTGTTTGCGGAGTTGGTCAATCATGGCGTATCTCACTTCGACTCCCTTGCGAAGAACGCCGTCGCTTTTTTTAAGATGTTGCGCTCCATCCTGGCAATCGCCAACTCCCGCTCCAACTCACGGATCCGTCGTTGGTCTGCCGTGAGGTTGGAGGCACCAAGGCTGGATTTGAGCGCACCGCGCTCTTGTTGATCCATCCAGGTACGTAGGGATTTGGTGGCAATATCCAACTTCCTGCTGGCTTCCGCCAGCGTTAGACCTTGTTCTGTTACAAGTTTAATGGCTTCACGTTTGAATTCTTCCGTGAAGGCGCGACGAGGTATACGTTTCATGGGATCTCCTGACAAGTTGATAAATTAACTTGTCCGTCCAGAAAATCGGACCCCGCTCATAATTACATCCAAATTGCAATTTAACCTGATAATAATCTTGTCTAAACGCATACCTCACGTGTAGTTTTAGCTACAAAAGGCTTTGCTGTAATACTCAGGCTCACGCTTCTTCCATGGCTGCCGGGTGTCGGTTCTGTGCGGCAGATCGTAAAAGTGGCGGTTTGACTCAAAAGCCCGGAGGACTGAAATCTCAGATCAGTCTGATCGGAAAGTTCGATCACTTTGTACCCTTTGCCCAATGCTTGCTGACGATGAATGACTTGATCACGGGACAGTACTATCCAGCCGTTTTCCCAGTTTCCTGCAGTGCATTTCAGGCCGTCCCCGGAAACACACAAATTGATCGTTGTGTTGCGCTTGAGCGCTTCGCCTCTGGCAAGATATATGCTGGATACCATATAACTGGAATAAGACTTGAGCTTGCTGGATAGTATTGCTTCGCTGAATGAGGGGATGGCGAGTGTGACTAAAATCGCAAGGACAGAAATTGCGACCATCATTTCCAGCAGCGTAAATCCCTCATGCCGTTTATGTAAGCAGAGATATATGGGGATGGATTTACCGAGCATTAAGAATTCCTTCAGGCCGCTTCAGTATTGAGAAAATCGCGCTGAGATAGCACGTTCATGCTGCCAGTTCTATATCAGCGCTATTTCTTTATATTCCAGAAGATTTTGCCCCGATAGCGTTCTGACCAGGGCAGGTTTCTTGGGGGCGGTGGACCACCGCCTACTTCTTTTGGATCGAGAGGGGAGGAGGCGCCAAAGATAAAAGGAACCAATTGTCCGTCGTCCAGCTTTACGAATCCACCTACTGGTGAAGGTGGCAACCCGCCCCCTGCAATGACTTCACCACGCTCCATCGTGCCATTCCGGCTCGCTGCATTTCGATAGTCGATGTTGTAATTCCTTGTCTTGCCTAGATTCAATCCACAACTGCCAACTTCTGCAGCAGTTGATTGTTGAGTACTGAAGGTGACAGTATTGAACAGGGTCAGCGCAGAGGTCACCACTTGTTCACTGTTACGCATCGCAAGTGCCCAGCCCTTTTCCGAATTCAGAGCGTCATCATCGGGCGTGTCGTTGGAGTCAATGACCAATAAAGAGTCTAGGCACAAATGACTGGCTCCGCATGTGGTTGCTTCACTGCTTAGCCATGTGCTATTAGTTGGGTAGTCTTTAACCATGAAGAAGTAATTTTGCACGTTAGCCGCTGCAGTATAGCTGGCAATGGGTTTTTCACGGTCGCCCGAGCCTAATAGTAAAATATACCCTTCATTATCTTTAACCACATCGGGTCCAAACATGAATTTTCGGTTGTTGATACCGGTACCCCCCAGGCTTGCGATTCTGGTCATGGTCCAATTAGCTGGAAGAGTATTACCAATTGGAGTGGAAGCGTTAGGGCCAGAAATGCGGTAGATATTACCACCCAGATCTGCAGCATAAGCATAAATAATCTGGCGGGTTTTTCTATCAGAAATGATGGTGATATCACCAACTACGTTTGATAGGGTTGAAAATTTTTTCTGCAATCTGCCTGTGTCCGCGTCGATTACATAAATTCGATTTCCTTTGCTAGATAATGAGCATGCGGAATTCGGGTCTGCATCATGACAATTATCATAACCACCACCTACGATGATCAGCGGGCTGGTTCCGCCTTTATAGCCTGCAGAAAGGGTTAATTTGATACTTGACCAAGTTTGTCCAATATCAGTGAAATCCTCGGAACAGCCCTCATCGTTGACTGTATTGTTGCAGCCTATGCGCCATTTAAGCGATGGGTTTGATGGGTTGGTTACATCAAATGCGTAAAAAGATCGGCCCCCCCGTCGCATAGTGGCAAAAAGCCAGGTGCGATCGTCATCCTTGTATGCGGTAATCGGCCCGTCGACGCCATAAGGTTTGGGGAGTGGAGCAGGACTGGTGATGGTGTTATTGGGAAAGCTGATAGAGGTAGTGTTGTCACTGATGCGCTTGATTTGCTTGTAGAACTCTGGGGCGACGAAACCCCATAATTCATCACCAGGTGCCTTTCCGCCGATGCTGCCTTTATCTTCGCGGTTGCCGTTGACGGCTCGTAATATGCCATCATTGCCACCGTAAAAAACTACGACACTGGGGTTATCGAGGTCGTCCGGGTCACCATAATTAATGGCCACAGGTCTCGAATGAACAACATCACCATGTAACGAGGGTCGCATCTGGCTGAGCGTTACACCATCGCCATTTTCATCTAGAACATCAAGCCCTCGCGCCCAATTTATTAGCTTTGCTTGCTCTGTGCCGGAAGTCACGCCCAGCATGCCCTGTGTCACCGTGGTTGTATTGAACTCCGTCAGTGTGTTGCAATTGACTGGCGAGCAGGTTTTGAGGTTACGCGTCGTAGTGAGCCTGCTGCGATAGGCTTGAGCACCTTTTTCAACGATGTTGCCGTCAGGATTGTTTGATATGTCAGTACTGATGCCGATGCAGCTCCCTTGTGGTTTGAACGACCAGTAAGTGTCAGGCGATGTCGGTGTCCATTGGCTTCGCGCGCACTCAGTGATGAAGTTGGTGTTGTAGTTGACCGCTCTATTTTCGTCGGCATCCAATAATCTTAATATACCCCCGTCCAGTCCAATCTTGTATTGCTTCAAATTACCCGCCCATCGTGGAAATTGATCAGGTCGGAACATTCCAATAAAGACCTGATTTAGAAAATATCCTTGTGTATTGACGCTGATAGGCAGACTGACTGAGGCAAATACAGAGTTTACAGATTGTATTTCCGAAAATATAGAATTTAAGGCATTGCTAATCTGCGTTGCAGAAACGCCGGCTCCAAAATACTTACCACCACCTACGCTGGCCATGCTTTTCATAAGTTCAGTGTGACTAGCATCAGTGGGCCCGATATCTACGACATATGTACTGACGGCCAATGTTGATTGCTTCATGAAATAGGCCCATTCGTTGGCCATACTGCTTGATTCTTTATCGTTAGGCGCGCTGATCGGGATGGTGGCGGTGTTACCTCCGGCCAGCCGCAACAAATCTCTTGCGGTACAGAATTTGAGATTTCTGGGGCATTGGGTTGCAGGAGCCAAGTCATCCTTGTCGCTGGAATCGATCTTGCCGTTACTGATGAAAATGATGAAATTTTTCTGACAGCCTTGAGTAATGGGACTGGAGTACGTTTTTTGAATCGCAGAAGAGAAAGCGTTTCCGGGTAATGCGTAAATAGCTTGAGATGCGGCTGTACCGATGGTGTTGTTTTTATAGTCGCGAAGAGGCTCATCTGCGCCTACGTATTCAAGCTCACCCATAAAATATCTGTATGCCTCAGCCATGCTGTAACCATATAGCGCATTTGCACCGCGATCACTGAGTATGTCGAAACTGTCGATAAGTGCTTTAAATCGGATCTTGTAGGTGCTATCAAGAGGTCGTATGGCCGCTCTTACATAGCCGCCTTTTACCGGGCTTTGAGCGAAGAACATTATGCCGACATTAAAGTTGGCACTTCCGTCAGCTTTTACGGGCAATTCTTGTATGGTTTGCGATAATGCACTGATCTGTTCAGCAAAACGCGTGGTGTTCGATATTGGAGTTGCCCAATTAGCTGTGTTATCGATAATGAATAACACATTGGGCAATTCATTATTGGCAGGCGGTGAGCCAACAAAAAGGTCAATATCCTCGGCAAAAGCGTTTGCGGTCATGCAAAAAAATGCCAAAAGAATTAGCTTGTGCAAGAAGCCGTTTTTCATGATCGTTTATCTCCATACATCAGTCGGATCGGCAAAAATCCTGTTTCTCTTGATCAGTAAGTAGAATCCGTACGCCAACCTCTACAGAGGCGCTGACGCCGCTCATTTCATTCTGAGCAGTAGCGTTAATGATCCAGTCGGTGTTCCAATAATTACCAGGAGGTGGAGGAGGCGGGTCTATTAGCGGGTCTATTATAAGCTTGCAATCTTCAGTCCCCATTTCGTGTTCGAAACCTTCGCTGCATTTAGATTTTTTCAGCGGCTCATCCCGCGTCGTTGTGACAGCTCTAATACAATAATGCTCAGCGATGTCTACGACGTAGTCTGTTGAACCATCATTGTTGATATCGATATTGACGCTGGGTATTTCTGGGGTATTGATAAAATTTTCAGAAATAACCTGTTCAATAGCCATGTTTGCGGCGGCTATAGCTTCGTCGCGACTTTGCATGTTGCCGACAGAACGTAAATTTGTGTTACTGATTGCGAAGCCTGCAGCAACAGCTAGCATAAGTAACACCAGCATGATTAAACTAATTACTAATGTTGCGCCCAATTGTCTGGTAGCGTAGAACCCTCTCATAAAGCTTCTCTTCTACTTGAGATGTTATTTAGACGTATCGTGGTTGAAAAAACATGTCGTTTGTAACTGTCATCAAATGGTCCAAGTTTTTCTGGCCCAAGTTGATATTGTTTACTGTCGGTATATCCCGGACTGGGAGCCTCGGCACGAGCGAGAAGATATATTTTGACCATAACTACATTTGAAAGAATTTCCAGATCACAAGCGTTTTCTTTATTACATCTAAAGAATTCGCCATCCGGAGCCCCGTCAATTTCAGCTCCCAACTCTTCAACACCAACTTCAACCACAAAACTCTCTATACCTTCAATTAATGCTATTGCGGGCTGCTGTGAAAGTGCCCCATTCGCAGTGTCAAATTGGGAAAGCATTAATGTAGGAATTTTGTCGTCAGGATTTCGCGCGTAATCGCGAATGTAATAGAGATTTGAAATGAATTTTCTTTTTTCGGTGACGGGCGTCAGGCAGTCATTTTTTGTTAGCGTGTCAAAATTTGTCGTATCTAAAATAAACGGGGTCGTGTCAGGAGTTCTATTGGAAGCTGGTGGGCAGTTGCCACCGTAACTGAGTGAAGACTGAAAATACAGCCCATCTGAAAGATCACCCTCACAGTTTTCTTCACCTGGTATGCAGGTCTCGGCGTGACGCACCAACAGAGCATCTGTGTCGGGTATCTTGGAATCAAAAATGTTGACTGTACATCCAGCCCCGGTGGGGGCGCTGTCGCCATAAATCTGGAGTGGGATGCCTAAAAGATCATTTTTGTGTTCGTCTGTCCACGCTTCAAAAGGCAGGCAAGTATCAGGTATTGAGGATGCGGTTTTTGGTAAATAATTACCCCAGAATCCAGCATGAGCAATATCATGCTGCAGTATTTGAATCGCGTATCGACCATTCTCGATCTGCCCATTCAGCTTAGCCATTTCAATATTAGCCCTGCTGATATTAATAAAAAGCGCGATCAGAGCTATCATAATAAAAAGTCCAATGGTACTAGCAACCATTAGTTCGGTAAGACTAAATCCCCGTTGGCGATTAGCGGCTGGTTTGCTTAGGGGGTATTTGGTCATGAACCATCATCCACTTGCTTTTGCATGCCCACCCGCACAATTGTTGTGACGGCTCTGCGGCAAAGGTCATTATTGCAGGATGGAGATCCATCATAAGCATCTTTGCCACACGAAACGCTAGTGGGAGGGGCCGAAACAGGTGCGATACCCTGCCAGGCAACAGTTATCATATATTCGTTATTGCCTATAAATTCGACACACCCCTTGCCCCCAAGCATTACGCCAACTCTTGAGGTTCCTGATACCTCTCCAGCACCCTGCAGCGCATTACACCATTCGTGAGCATCAATGGTTTGTCGAAGAGTTCCTGCGGAAGGACAATCGATTCCTACTCCCAGTGGGACAGGAGTGATGTAGCTAAAGGCAGCATGACGGTTGGCACTTATTCTATTTGCCATATCATTTAGTAGTATTA
The DNA here is from genome assembly GCA_002423265.1 of Methylophilaceae bacterium UBA6140. Lineage (GTDB taxonomy): Bacteria > Pseudomonadota > Gammaproteobacteria > Burkholderiales > Methylophilaceae > UBA6140. Next base: position 32,011 of record DIVE01000096.1, read on the forward strand.
GAGCTTGAGCGCGCTGATAGGACTCCATTTCTGCGATTTGCAAACGTGACTGGAGTCCTGCAAGTCCTAGCAGTCCTATAGACAATATTAATAGACTCACCAAAACCTCTAAGAGGGTAGTGCCAGCTTGTGCAGCATTTAGGGGCCTGAAGATTATGAAGGGGTGCATTGTTACCATTTTTCGGCAGGTGTCTTTATCCCCGCACTATCAAGCGTAAGTTCTCCATCAGCAGACTGGGAGCCATGTGGAATAAAGGTGATCAGGAAAGTAGGGGGTAATACACTTTCATCTAAGGTAATTTTATACTCATATTTTCTGGCAACTTCTTCCGGTAAGGTAAAACCACTTAACTCAAGCTTTTCCTTGTCAGCATAAGACCGGTCCGAGACCAAAAAGAGCTGCTGCCGGTTGGCAATTTCCATCATCTGCGCCTGAGCTGCTACACGATTCGATCTAATAAGATGTTGTTGGTAACTGGGAAGCGCGATTGTTGCAAGAATGGCAATAATCGCCATGGTGATTATTAACTCGATTAAGGTGAATCCCCTAAACGGGCACGCCCTTAGTCCCATTTGCAAGGCCTTTCAAATCGTAAATCTTTGGTTGATATATTATTAAATTTATTATTAATATCATTTATAACATATCAAAACTGCAATTACTAAAATTTATCAAAATATGAAAAGTGGTAACGTTTGCGAACGTTGTTCGACGGTTGATCTCTGAAAGATTTGGGCGGTTACGATCGATTAGGTGCAACGTTTATTTCTTAGAACAGAAGCGACCCTCGGAAAATCTGAGCGGAATTCCTAAGTTTGGTTAAGCTATTAAGAATATTTGATATGGTTCTCCAGAAAAACATTGCCCTATCTTTGCCCAATCTTAAAATTTGAAAATTTTTAGAAAAAATTTATATGGCATAGTGATAGACCCCCAGCTTGAAGGATTTTGTTACCCCCCCCCACCCCTTGATGACCGAAGAAAAAATTCTTTTCTATCAGATTAAATCTAAAGTTGGTTAAATTATGAGCAAGTCTGATGGATCGGGGATCGGGCCACTCCCTGAGTTTTTATTTACTAAGGCTAACCGTTGGGCTAATTTGTGTCCCCGGCGTGTCCCGGGAGAAAATGAAAAGGGGCTAGCCGAAGCTAACCCCTTGTTTTTACTGGCGCGCCCGAAGAGATTCGAACTCCTGACCCCTTGGTTCGTAGCCAAGTACTCTATCCAGCTGAGCTACGGGCGCTTAAGAGAGCCGCATTATACGCGAAAACGGCAATCTGGTGTATCTAATGATGGCGGAGAGCGAGGGATTCGAACCCTCGATACAGGTTTAAGCCCGTATGCTTCCTTAGCAGGGAAGTGCCTTCGACCACTCGGCCAGCTCTCCGCACGAGGGCGTAACAATACGCGATTGCGCCTTAAAAATCAAACCAAATCGGGCTTGTTCAGGCTTCTTCCAGTTCAAATGCCTTGTGCAGTACGCGGACGGCAAGTTCCATGTATTTTTCTTCGATGACGACAGCGATCTTGATCTCGGAGGTGGAGATCATCTGGATGTTGATGCCTTCTTCNNTGGGAGCGCATACCGACACCGACGATGGAGACCTTGGCGATTTTGTCGTCGCCGGCGATTTCGCGCGCACCGATGTGGCCCTGGATGTTGCGCAGGATGTCGAGCGCTTTGTTGAGCTCGTTCTTGTGCACGGTGAAGGTGAAGTCGGTGGT
>DIVE01000107.1:0-611 GCA_002423265.1 Methylophilaceae bacterium UBA6140
CGCTCATCGGGCGCACCCTGTCTTTCCTGCTGCGGTTTGCCCTGTTGCGCAGGTGCTTTTCTTACAGCCTGCTCCTCATAGTGTTTCCTCACAGCTGGTTCGCGCGGCTGATAACGGTAATGCTGCTGGTGCACCTCATACTGCTGCTCCACCTGTCGTGGGTAGCGGTCACCTGAATACTGTCGCTGGTAGTCGGGCAGCGGGGCGGCGGCCGGAACAGAACGGCGGTCCCACCTGTCCCAGCCGCTTCTGCGCTGTTCCCAATCACGGCCCCAGTGATCGCCCCAGCGCGGGGGCGCATCCTGGCGCCAGCCATGAAAGTACCTGGGCGGATGGCGGTAGTAACGCACCGGGACACGCAGTATGAATACCGGTACGACCTGCGGATGCACACTCCACCATGGCCCGTTGTACCAGGAACTCGCATACCAGTAATCATCCTGATAGACCCAGTACATGCCGTCGTAATAAAAAAGATTGGCTTGCAGATTCGGTGCGTAATAGACCGGGTATCCGGGCACGGCAACGAGGCGCGGGTATGAGGGCACGTTGATACCTATGCTGAAGTGCGGCGTCCCGATCCCGATACTCACCTGCACATCCGCCAAAGC
>DIVE01000107.1:660-6997 GCA_002423265.1 Methylophilaceae bacterium UBA6140
CTATCCGCAATTGCCGCGAGTTTCAGTGCGGTATCGAACATAACGATGCGACTAGGGCGTTGGATCGGTGCGTGTCGTCACGTAGATATGCCAGACTGCAATGAACATGGCGGCGATGGACGGGCCGATGACGAAGCCGTTGATGCCGAACACTGCCATGCCACCGAGCGTCGTGATCATCACCAGATAATCGGGCATGCGCGTCTCCTTACCCACAAGCACAGGCCGCAGCACGTTGTCGACAAGGCCGATCACCAGCACGCCGTAGGCGGTAAGCGCCACGCTCTGCCAGATGGCACCGGTCAAAAAGAAGTAGGCCGCGACCGGCGCCCAAACCAGCGCGGCACCGACGGCCGGCAGTAGCGACAGAAAAGCCATCAGCACTGCCCACAGCAAAGCCGCGTCGACGCCAAGCACCCAGAACGCAATACCGCCCAACAAGCCCTGAATCACCGCTACCAGCAGATTGCCCTTGACTGTCGCACGGATCACGGTGGTGAACTTGCCGAACAACTCCTCCGTGTGCTCCGGCGCAAGCGGGAGTGCATGCCGCACGGCGCGCACCAAACCATCGCCATCGCGTATCAGGAAGAACGCCAGGTACAGGCTGATGAACAGCCCAGCTATGAAGTGGAAGGTATCCAGGCTGATGCTGAGCGCGTGCGTCGCAATGAACTGGCTGCCCTGCGCCATTGCTTCGGCCAGACGGCTCTGCAAGATGTCGAAGTTGGCCAGCCCGAAGCGATCGAGCAACACCATCATCCAATCGGGCAGAACAGAGAATATTTCATGGAAATAGCGCGCAATGCCCCACTCGCCCGACTTTATTTGCTCGTAGACATATGTCGCTTGACGCGCCAGTGCATTGGTGACGATAGCGAACGGAAGAACGACAAAGAGCAGCGCGACCAGCAGCGTCAGCGCCGCCGCCACTGTGCGCTGCCCGTTCAGCCACAACTGCAATCGGCGGTACAAGGGTTTGAACAGCAGGGAGATGATAGCGCCCCACAGGATCGCTCCGTGGAACGGCCATAGTACCCAGCCCAATGCGAGAGACACGACGACGACCAACAGCAATAACGCCATGTTTTCCATGCGCGCCGAAGCGCGTTCATCTGGCCGGAACATCGGCGTCATCTCCATTCAGGGCATGGCACGGCCAAATCATCTGCTGGCCTGACGCAGTTACCAATCACACAGCGCCTGGAGGATAAACCTCCAGGCGCTGTGTGCATTTCCTGCCGAGGCCTACCGGCGTTGCTGTCCAGGCCCTCTGCCCCGTTTCTGTTCATCGTACTGTTGTTTCACAACGGGGTCGTGCGGCTGGTAACGGTAATTCCGCTCACGTAGGTCAAACTGCTGCTCCACTTGTCGTGGGTAGCGTTGATCCGAATAATGCCGCTGATAATCAGGCAACGGAGCGGCAGCCGGAGCGGATCTGCGATCATATCTGTCCCAGCCGCTTCTGTTATGCTCCCAATCCCGGCCCCAGCGATCACCCCAACGCGGGGGCGCATCCTGGCGCCAGCCCTGGAAGTATGTGGGTGGATGGCGGTAGTAGCGCACAGGAACCTGCAGGATGATGACCGGCACTACCTCCGGGTGCACGCGCCACCAAGGCCCGTTGTACCAGGAGCTCGAATACCAGTAATCATCCTGGTACACCCAGAACAAACTGTCATAGAAGAAGAAGTTCGCTTGCAGGCTCGGTGCGTAATAGACCGGGTAGCCAGGCACTGGGGTAAGGTAAGGATATGACGAGACGCTGAAGCCGATACTGGCATGCGGCCCCGCGACACCTACACTCACCGATGAAGAAGTCGTACCTGCCGGGTAAACTGCACATGCCGCCGCGGACAGAACAACCAATAACATTAAGAAAAAATTACGAATTTTCAACATTTTGTGGCCTCCATTTCAACAATCAAGAGTCGTGGCTGTCAACGCAATCCGACACCTGCTCTAGTTCGCATACACTATCTGCAGTTGCCGCGAGTTTCAGTGCGGTATCGCACATAAGTCGCCGATTGTGTGGATTAAGGCAACGGCAAGAAGATTTGCACGCTAGCGCCCGGCGCACCCGGATGTATGGGCCCCCGTCACCTTTCTTTTTGCGTGGGTCAGTGCATGATGGCTTGAAAAATGACCGGGAGAATGCTGATGCGCATCAAGAAAAGCCGCTTCCGTAGCGGTGCTTGGTTTGATTTTTTCGCCGGATGCAGCACCATCCTCGTCAGCATAATGATGTCGCCAGTATTTTCGACAAGCATCCGGCAATGGAAGCGGATATCTCCGGCAGTCCATTAGTGGCCGGCAACAAAGCTGGGCTGCTGGTCGACTGACCGACCACCTATGACGCCATGTTCACCCAGACTATCCACGAGTAGTGGCCGAGCCCGTGCTTCCATGATAAGAATTAGCGGGGCCTGGGGTCCTTGATGGCGACGACCTTGTGAACCTTGGACTCATCCTTTGCAGCAGGAGTAGAGACAGCAAGATGTTTGAAGAGACTTTCCATGTCGAAGAATCTGGCGCAGTCGATGCCTTTCGCCTTCAGTCCGCTGACAATTTCATTAAAACCCGGATCGTTGGACAGGATGGAAAACTGCGCATCCGGGTGCTGAATAGCCAGTTCGCCTAATTGAAAGGCAATATTGAAGTCGATCGCGTTGTGCCGCCCATTATCGAGCTGGATGTATTCGGCATCTTCCCCCAATGGCTGCAGGACACGCACCAGAGAAAGCGGAATCGAGGTGTGATGTGAGGCCAGAAAAACTTTGAACTTGATTTTATCGACACCTTTTCTGATGAGTCCTATGTTACCCATATGGGCATTCTCGTAATCGAGAAAGACATAATGCGTTTGCATGATGCACCTCTTTAATATTTGAGTTACCCTCATAAAAAAATCGCCGCTGCGGGAGGATGCATACCCGAATCAGCGGCGCGGCGGCACTTGTCGATCTTGGCTCTCAGCCATCAATCCGGCAACCTGCCCAAGCTGCTGCTGCAGATCGGCAGTCGTCACACATTGTTAAGCACGTAGACGACACTCAGAACAGAGCGATCATCCTGTGATAGCTGAATGACTATCGTGTTGCGCGTTGCTCCTCAATTTCAAGCTCCACTCGACGGTTCGGTTGCAGACATTGGATCAAATCCTTTCTGGAAGTATCTGTGCATTCCACCAAAGGATTGCTCTCCCCTTTGCCCATACTATGCAGCCGTGCTGCTTCGACGCCCTGACTGGTCAGGTAGTCCTTGACAGACTGGGCCCGGCGCTCTGACAGACCCTGGTTGTATTTGTCGCTGCCGATACGGTCCGTATGGCCCGTGATCAACAACAGCTCAATCTGCGGCTTGGATTTCATCTGTTCAACCACCTGCGCATCCAGTATCCGCTTGCCCGCATCTTTCAGCTCGGACTGATCAAAACCGAACAACACTTCGGACTGGATCGTCATCTTGGCGAATACAGGTTCCTGCGACCTGACAGGCTCAGGCGCGGCCTTGACCACAGGCGCGCTTATCGGCTCGGGCATCGGCTCGCGCGGCATGACCTCGGCAGGCATTGTCTCCGCCGCCGCCACTTGCCTTGGTGCACCAAAGCGGATGACTAACCCCATGTTCAGGTAAGTATTGCCAACAGTCTCACGGCTACTGGAGCCGAACAGCCCGCCGTCTGCCTTGGCGCGGCTGTAGACCTGTCGGATATCTGCCTGCAGGCCGATGTTCTCGCTGAACAGGTATTGCGCGCCAACGCCAATATTGCCCATCCAGGAGGTATAACTGCCGTCTGCGTCCGGGTTAAGTGCGGCTCCGTTGTAATGGACGCTGTTGCGGGCGGCACCAAGGCCGGCAAGCAAGAATGGACGGAACTTGTCACGGCTCAAGAAATACAGCATATCCAGCCCCAGAGTGGTCTGGCGATAATGACCGCTGGAATAAGCCCTGCTGTCTTCATCAGCACGTACATGGGTCAATCCCAGCTGAATATCCCATTTTTCGTTGAGTTCTTTACCTACGCGCACGCCATAAGAAAAATTATAGTCATCGGCCTTGAGGTCGGAATCTGGATGCATGACCCCAATATTCGGCAATAAATACCATGCTCCCCGATAGGCATCGTCTGCCAGCGCCGGCAAGGCAGGCAATGCGCATGCGCCAGCCACCGCAATCGTCATCATTTTCAGTTTCATCTTGGTATATTCCCTTGAGTAAATTAGTTTCAGGCAAGCCGGGGCAGTCCTTCCAGCTTCACTTATGCATAAGCCTGGAGCAACTACCCTGCAGTATGATGGAACCAATTGGACGTATGCTCTGTGCGTTGCCGCACATAACCGGGTGCGCCCTGAATTTTTTGAATAAGATTTGAGTTAACGCATGTCGACCATCTCGTGCATTCCGCAGCTTCGCGGAGGCAGACATGGGAACTCTGGTGCGCAACCAGGGACACCGCTGCGAATATGCTTCAGGCAGAGCTCCACGCTTCAAGCTTGAATCAAATGGCCTCCACGAAATCCTGAGCGATTCACTCTCCGTTAATGGCTCCTAATTAAAGTGCTCAAAAATTTAGTTCGGCAGAAACACCATTTCACATCAGGGAAACTTTTTGACCACTAGCACTCTCTTATGGTGAGTGCTAAAATTGATCCAAAGGAGATTTACCCGACCATGACCAATGTAATGAACTTGCCTACCATCAGTGCCGCCGACGGACTTGAGCCTTACATCCGTATGGTGAAGTCTTTCCCGATGTTGAGCGCAGAGGATGAGTTTGCATTGGCTACGCGGCTGCAGCAGGAGAATGATCTGGATGCAGCCAAGCAGCTGATCCTGTCGCATCTGCGTCTGGTGGTCAGTATTGCGCGCGGCTACTCCGGTTACGGTCTGCCGCAGGCCGATCTGATCCAGGAAGGTAATATCGGCCTGATGAAGGCCGTCCGGAAATTTGACCCCGAGCGTGGTGTCCGTCTGGTTTCGTTCGCCATGCACTGGATCAAGGCCGAGATTCACGAATACATCGTGCGCAACTGGCGTCTGGTCAAGATCGCGACCACCAAGGCGCAGCGCAAGCTGTTCTTCAATCTGCGTAGCATGAAGCAGGGCTCAGGCTCGCTCGACAGCGAACAGGCGAACCATATCGCCCGCGAGCTCAACGTAAAACCTGAGGAAGTGCTGGAAATGGAAGCCCGCATGGGTGGCCACGAACTTTCTCTGGAAGGCCACGGTAACGACGACGATGACGAGGCTTTCAGCCCGATTGCCTACCTCGAAGACCCGGCGGGCGAACCCTCGGAATTTTTGGCCGAGCGTCAATCGGAACACCTGGAAATGAGCGGACTCGCGCAGGCAATCGAAAGCCTGGACGAACGCAGCCGCCGCATCGTGCAAGCCCGCTGGCTGCAGGAAGACAGTTCGGCAACGCTGCACGACCTGGCCGATGAGTTCGGTGTTTCAGCAGAGAGAATCCGCCAGATAGAACAAAAAGCGATGCAAAAGATGAAGCTGCTTCTGACTGAACAGCGCGCTTGAAGCGCTTGAGAAGACTTGAAGCGCTTAAGATAAAAGACGTCTGAGAAAAACCAAAGGCTGCCGATTGGCAGCCTTTGGTTTTTTTATTGCTTGATTCCGCTTGCCCCTGCACTTCCCTGCAAGGACCGGGAAAACGGCTTATCCGAAAAAGATTACGGAAAACGCGCTCAGCCAGGACATCACGATCAGCGCAATGATGATGGTCAGCGGCAGGTTGTCAAATGTAAAGTAATCCTTCATTTTGTGCGATCTCTCGGTTTGTGCGTTGGCAGTTTATTCGTCAGGCTCGATTTTATTAGGATTGGCTCTGGCTTTCAAGCGATTAAAGGGAATCATGGGATCGTCATCGTCCATCAGGATTCTTTGCGCCGGGCCTTCCATATCATCGTACTGACCGTTCCTGATCGCCCACAGAATGCCGAAGGCGGCAAGGCCGACAAAGACGATGGTCAAGCCGAGGAGAAACAGAACCGAACTGAGGCTCATCTCGTCACGCCTCAGGCCACCATCGACTGGACTGCACTGGAATTGCCTTCGAAGTCGAGCGCATTGCGGATGTGCTGGCGCATGGCATCCAGCTCTGTCTCTTGCGCCTGTATGCTTCTTTCCATTTCTTCCAGCTCGTCGATACGGTCTTCCAGCGTGCCCGTGGCCTTGTAAATACGTTTGATGCTTTCCAGACGGCGACGCAATTGCAGCTGGTGCTCGCGCACCTGCGATTCCATCGGTGCAATCACCGCCTTCAGCCAGTTCTCGACGTCGTGGTTGGCGGTTTCATAAACATGGATCACCCGGCTTGCCA
>DIVE01000139.1:0-2932 GCA_002423265.1 Methylophilaceae bacterium UBA6140
TCGTCCATGCGGCTGCCGGTGTCGACCAGCGCGGTGGCAATGATGGTCAGTGAGCCGCCTTCTTCGATATTGCGCGCGGCGCCGAAGAAGCGTTTGGGGCGCTGCAGCGCGTTGGCGTCGACGCCGCCGGTCAGTACCTTGCCGGATGCGGGCACCACGGTGTTGTAGGCGCGCGCCAGGCGGGTAATGGAGTCGAGCAGAATGACGACATCTTTCTTGTGCTCGACCAAGCGCTTGGCTTTCTCCAGCACCATTTCCGCTACCTGAACGTGGCGTGTCGCCGGTTCGTCGAAGGTGGAGGCGACGACTTCACCCTTGACCGAGCGCGTCATTTCCGTCACTTCTTCCGGGCGTTCGTCAATCAGCAGGACAATCAGGTTGACATCCGGGTGGTTGGAGGTAATGGCGTGCGCGATGTGTTGCATCATCACGGTCTTGCCGCTTTTCGGGCTGGCAACCAGCAATCCGCGCTGGCCTTTGCCGATGGGGGCAATCATGTCGATGACGCGGCCGGTAATGTTTTCTTCGCCGCGGATGTCGCGTTCGAGAATCAGGGGTTCGGTAGGGAAAAGCGGGGTGAGGTTTTCAAAAAGAATCTTGTGCTTGGTGTTTTCCGGCGGTTCGCCGTTGACGCTATCAACCTTGACCAGGGCAAAATAGCGTTCGCCTTCCTTGGGTGTTCTGATTTCCCCTTGTATCGTATCGCCGGTATGCAGATTGAAGCGCCTGATCTGCGAGGGCGAGACGTAAATATCGTCCGGCCCGGCCAGATAGGAAGTATCCGGCGAGCGCAGAAAGCCGAAGCCGTCCTGCAGTACTTCCAGCGTGCCGTCGCCAAAAATGCTGTCGCCTTTTTTCGCCTTGTTTTTCAGCAGGGCGAAAATGAGATCCTGCTTGCGCATGCGGCTGGCGTTCTCAATTTCATTGCTGATCGCCATTTCAACCAGCTCGGTTACGGGTAAGTGCTTCAGATCGGATAAATGCATAGGGGAAAACTCACTGAAAATCGAAACTGCATCGGGAAAGGGAACAACCGGGAATTGGGGCCTGATTCCTTTATTTTGGTGCCAGTGCGGTCAAAACAAAAGAATCAGGTCAAACAGTAGCTGGATTAGATATTGCTGTCAATGAAAGCAGTTAATTGGGATTTGGAAAGTGCGCCGACCTTGGTCGCCTCGACGTTGCCGTTCTTGAACAACATGAGGGTGGGAATGCCACGGATGCCGTATTTGGGCGGTGTATTCTGGTTCTCGTCAATGTTGAGTTTGGCGACCTTTAGGCGGCCTGCGTATTCCTTGGAAATCTCATCCAGAATCGGAGCTATCATTTTGCAAGGCCCGCACCACTCTGCCCAGTAATCTACCAGTACCGGCGTCTGTGATTGTAAAACCTCTTGTTCGAAAGCCTCATCGCTGAGATGGATAATATGTTCGCTCATTGGGAACCTCTGTGAAATTGATACGGGATTTGTATTGTGGAAAATGCTATTTCGCTATCGTAGCGAAAAACGCTGTCCGAGTGAAGCTTCATGACAGGCAATTATTCAATATACACGGGATGCGAAATTCGTCTCTGTTTCAGGAATGAATGCTCAGATGATGGTGAACTGAAAACGTTCGAAGCTTCTGGTGCGTTCTACCAGTCTGGTGATCATGATGCGGGCGACCTTGCCGTTTTCGTTGAGCTCCAGGACGCGGGCCGGAGCGTACATACCGCAGCGGGTGACCAGTGTGTTGGCTTGTCTGATGACAGGCAGTTCAGGTAACAGCAGGGCGGGCTCGAACTCGCCATCGTTGACGATGCGAGCGGTTGCCGCTCTGGCGTTCGGTGCAATCAGTTCGGTGCCGATGTCGAGTTGCCCCTGCAGGCCGTTGCTTGCCCAGCGCAGAACTGCGATGGACCAGTTCTTTTCATCCTTGCTGTTGATGGCTAGCAGCTCTCCGATGCGGATGGGGACTGGCGGTGCGATTGGCAGTTTGCGAAGTGCCAGGCCTCCGGCACTGATGTTGACGACCTGCCAGCTGGACGCGGCTGATGGCGTTTTGTCGCTTGCGGCGCTGCGATCGGCAATCTGTCGGGTTTCCCGATTGAATGCGTGTATGTCGTTGAGGCCGATCAGCAGGCGTGCGATGGTGTTTTTGCCGGTACGGCGGTAGATGCGCTTAGGCGGAACTCCCCAATGCTTGATCAGGTAAACCAGGATATCCTGATATCTGGCATCCGGTTTTTTTTCAGACGGGTCGAAGTTTTTGTCTGTGTCTCCAGCCTGTAGCATTGTCAGGTGCTTGTGAACCAGTCGCGCCAGATCGACCGTAATCAACAGGATATCGCTGTTGCCGTCGGGTTGGCGTGCCGTTTTCAGGTAAGGCACGGGTGGCCGGTTGGAGGCGAGATTGACGACAAAAATACCTGCCGCATTTTCCAGAATGCCAGGGGGTTGTATTTCCGTATGGTCTGCATATTTTGCAATATATTCTGCGACCAGCTCCATGTCCTGCGGCGCCAGATGCTGCGGGTCGGCAAGCGGCATCAATAACGCCTGCTTGTAGAGCAGGTCGATCTTGCAAGGTTCTGTATCGAGCGAAATTTCGTGCAGGTTGTTCTGTGCTGCGCAGAAATAGAGTTGATGCAGGTCGGACCAAACGCTGGCAGGCACCTTGAAGTAAGTCTCATAGTAGACCATGGATAAAAGCTTGAGCGCTTCGATCGCGCGATGGATGGTCAGTGCCAGAACTTTCTCGCTGGGGTTGAACAGTTGGTTCAACTGATCCAGCAGCGACAGCTTGTAGCCATAGGCCAGCTCTAGCCACAGCGATTCTGCGGCGGCGGCGTGGGCCTTGGCCTCGGGCGATAGTGGCAGAGCGGCTTTGCAATAGGTGCCGGAAAGTTCGGCATTCAGCCGAAAGGCATGACCCCTGTAGGTTTCCAGCAC
>DIVE01000139.1:2956-7110 GCA_002423265.1 Methylophilaceae bacterium UBA6140
GTTTCAGCGTTGATCAGCGGTTTATCTTCGAGTGCTGGAACTGTAAGATTCAAAGCCATACACGCTACTCCAGAGGATATGGTCTGATGTTAAATACTCTTGTTGAATTTGTCACGGTTTAACGCGGGGCCGGTACGATATGGATGTTGAAGTTGCAGAGAGGTTCGAGGCATGCGTAGCACTCTGATCGGGTTCCTGTTGATGATTGTGTCGGTAGTTGCGTACGCGGCGCCGTCTTTTACATTAGTCGATACTGCCGGTACCAGGCATCGGCTTGCGGATTATCAGGGCAAATGGGTGATCGTCAATTACTGGGCGACCTGGTGTCCGCCTTGCCTGGAAGAAGTGCCGGATCTGGTCAACCTGTACGATCAGCGCAGGGACAAGGACGTCATGGTGATCGGCGTGGTCTTCGAGTTCAAGAATGTCGGTGAGGTCGAGAAGTTTGCCGATGACATGTTGATGTCTTACCCCATCGTGCTGGGCAACGAGCGCGTGGTGGCTGAAATCGGACCGGCGGAGATATTGCCGACCAGTTATATTTTCAATCCGCGCGGGGAGCTGGTGAAGACCAGGCGCGGATTGATTACCAGGAAGTACATTGAAGACCTGATTGCTGGAAGAATTCGCTGATCAGTATTCGGATGCAGTGAATTCCTGTCAGTGGTTCAGTTCGGGGTGGGAATGCTGTTGCCGGCGGCATCCAGCACATTCAGCTGATTTTCCTCGGCAAAATGCATGAGTTGTGCAAAGCCATTCGGGTTCACATCGCGCAGCTTCAAATCGACGGCGAGACAGCGTACGCCGTTGACTACTCTGGGTTTGAGGTAGGGCGAGTAGCGCAGCTTCTTGTCGGTGCCGAAGCTGGCATAGGTGCTGCACATGCGATCTACCCAGTCGCTGGGCCGGAACGGCTTGCCGGCGCGGGTCAGACCTTCGATGATGATTTCGTTCGGTGATTTGCTGCTGCTGGTCGTACTCATATAGTGCGGGCGTGTGAATGTAATGGTTGAATTATAGCATTCAGGTCACGCCCGCAGACGCAGCTTTAATCGATATATTCGAACACTTTCACCACTTTTTCGACGCCGCTGACACTGCGCGCGATCTCGACCGCATCCTCGGCTTCCTGTTTGGTGACCATGCCCATCAGATACACAATGCCGTTCTCGGTGACGACCTTGACGTAGTTGGAGGGGAAGCGGTTCTCCTTGATCATGTTGCTTTTGACCTTGCTGGTGATGTAAGTGTCGCTGGCACTGGTGCCGAGGCCGCTTTTTTCGCTGATGGCCAGCTCATTGGTGACGGTTTTGACGTTTTCAACAGTTTTGACCGCGGCTTCTGCCTTGGCGCGTGTGGCTTCATTGATAGCCTCGCCGGTCAGCAGCACATTGAGGTTGAAGCTGGTGACGCTGACATTGATATTGGCGCTGCCGATGTTGTCGATGATTCTTTTCTTGGCCTTCAATTCGATTGCCTGGTCTTCCAGGTAAATGCCGCTGGTTCTGCGATCGGCTGCCATGACGCCGCCGGCTACTGCACCGCCGGCAACTACGGGGAAGCAGGCGCTGAGCTGGGTGGAAAGTAAAACGGCTGCGATCAGTTTGGCGCTTGAAGATAAGGTTGAAATACGCATTTAATTCACTCCTAATAAAAGACAATCGATGGTATCGCACAGGCAATGCGTGATGAGAACACAGGTTTCCTGAATACGGGCGGGGTTGTCGTGTGGGATAGCGATATGAATATCATTTTTCCGGATAAGTTCCATCAGCTTTCCCCCGTCGCCGCCGCAAATGGCGATCGTGCGCATGCCGCGTTCTCTGGCGGCAGGCATTGCCGCCAGCAGGTTAGCTGCATTGCCGTCATTGCAGATCAGCAGCAACACATCGCCTTCCAGGCCCAGGGCGGAGATTTGTCGGGCGTAAATCTTGTCAGGGTGGATATCGGCAGAGATTGCAGTCAGCGCAGGTATGTTTGTGCAGAGCGCCATCGCTGCAAGCCCGGGGCGCTCGCTATCGTAGCGATTCAGTAGCAGCGATGCGAAATATTGCGCAGTTGCTGCACCGCCGCCGTTACCGCAGGCAATGATCTTGCGTTCTTTCAGCAACGCTTCGACGATCAGCTCCGCGGCTTCGGCGATGGGGCTTGCCAGCAACCCGGCGAGTGCCAGCTTGAGCTGGCCGCTCTGTTCGAATTGTTGGCTGATGCGGGATTGCAGTGTCATGTTGGTCTGTTCGGTCTAACCGGCATCGAAAGCATGCGTAATCCATTGGATGTCGTTTTGGTGCGCACTTTGCATCAACACCACATCGAAACGGCAGTTGGTGCTGCCGTGGGTTTGCAGATACTGTTCGGCACTGCGGATGATCTTTTTCTGCTTGGCCGGCGTGATGCTCATCGCCGCGCCGCCGAAGCCTGGATTGCTGCGCAACCGCACCTCCACAAAAACCAGTGTGCTGCCGTCCTGCATGATGAGGTCTATCTCGCCGTAACGGGTCTGGTAGTTACGCTCGATAACTTTCATTCCTTGCTGTTGCAGATAACGGGCCGCAACCAGTTCTGCTTCGGCACCGGACGGGTTCAAGGCGCCTGTTCCAGTACAACGCCGTCACTGGTGAATTGGCCGAGTGCCAGCGTGCGCCGGATGTTGCCGTCCGGAGTGATCTCAATCCTGCCGGTCAATCCGCGTATCGTTACCGGCGTGGCAGGACGGGTGGCAAGCGCAGAAAACACCTGGTGTGCGTCGGCTCCGAGGGCAAACCAGCGCTGCATCATGCCTTGCGGCAAATCGGCCGCAGCTTCCGAGTAAGCGTCGAAGCCGCCATCTCCGTTGCCGAGCATCCAGGGCAGATCGATGAAGCGGACTGCCAGCAGCGCCGTATCTTCGGGCTCGTAATTGACCCCGGTGTATATGTGCGAGAAGCCGTAGGTCGGCGTCGTGATGTCGAGGAAAGCGCGGATAGTCCTGGCGAGTTCCGGTTCGGTGGCGAGTATCAGAAGATCGGCCGGTTGCGCCTGCAGCCGGGACTGCAAATCTTCAGGGGCGGTCTGCTCGTTGATGTCGATCTGCAGCAGCAAACGGCCGCCTTCGGCCTGCCAGGCATCGCTGAAGGACTGTGCCATGCGGTTTGCGACCGGGTTATCGGCGGCAATGATGATGGCGGTCTGCAAGCCGAAATCGCGCGTTATTCTTGCGATCTGCGCTGCTTCTGTATCGACGGAAAGCCCGAGGCTGTAAAGATTTTCGAGCGCGAAACTGGATTCGGACTGGTTCAACACCAGCGTCGGTACTTCGAGTTTGCCGGCAGCCGTCCTGCTGACAGCCAGCGCGGTGACCTCGTCGCGCGTCAGCGGGCCGACGATGAAGCTGGCGCCATCGTCGATGGCTTGCCGGTAGATCTGGTTGATCGATTCCCTGTCGCCATTGGTCGGGTAGATGACGACTTCGGTCTCGTCGCCGGCTGTGTTTCTGGCTACCATGAAGCCGCGCTCGATCGCATCGGCTGCCGGGTGGAAGGCAGCGCTGGCGAACGGCAGCAGCAGCGCGACCTTGTTGACGGCTGATTTGTTGCTGGCCGGGGCTGCTGTTGGCGTTGAGTTGGCCGCCAACTCAAGGACGAGATCGGTGTTGGCGCCGTGGTCGGGGTAGACTTTGCGCCAATCGGCGACTGCCTGGCGCAGATCAGGTTGGTCGCGGGCGATCAGCGCAAGATCGACCCAGCCTTGAATGGATGTGCTGATACTCTCGCCGCGCATCTCGACCAGCTGCGATTTGTCCAGGCTGGCGAGCCCGTTCCATATCAGTCTCTGATTCTGTTCGATCTGTGCGTGATTTTTCTGTCCTGCGATTTGCCAGTAGTGTCCGGCCTGAATCCGCTGTTGCAGGCTGCGTAACGGATCGGCCTGGTGATCGTAGGCTAGCGCGAGGCTTGCGTGTAAACTGGCTGCTGCCTGCGGAAGCAGGGAGGGGTCATCGGCGGCGCCGCTGACCTGGATCGGCAACAGCAAGCGAAAAGTTTTGTCGGTGTCGTTCTCGGCAGCGGCAATCGCAGCTTCCAGAATCTTGGCATAAATCTGTTGCGGTGGGATTTTCTGCAGGGCGACTTTTGCACATACAATATCCGGTCGCTGCAGGCATTCGATGCCTTCGG
>DIVE01000139.1:7238-7787 GCA_002423265.1 Methylophilaceae bacterium UBA6140
GCCTGCGCGGCGGCGAATCGGTCGCTTTGGTGACGGATGCGGGCACGCCCGGCATCAGTGATCCGGGCGCGGTGGTGGTCGATATTGTGCGCGATGCCGGTATCGCCGTGGTGCCGATCCCCGGCGCCAGCGCCGTGATCGCGGCCATGTCTGCGGCAGGCATCCGGGCCAACGGCTTCAGTTTTGTCGGCTTTCTGCCTGCCAGCGGCAGTCAGCGCAGAAAGGCGCTGGATGCACTGAAAACGCATGGTGCCACGCTGGTTTTTTACGAAGCGCCGCACCGAGTGCTCGAAAGCGTCCGGGACATGGCAGCCGTCCTGGGAGATGGGCGCAGGCTGACGATTGCGCGCGAGCTGACCAAGACCTTCGAGACCTTTCATCGTTGCGCCCTGGGTGAAGCGGTTGATTGGCTGCAAGCCGACCCCAATCAGCAGCGCGGCGAGTTCGTGCTGCTGGTGGAGGCGATGCCCGAACAGGTTGTCGAGCAGATGGACCCTGCAGTTGAGCGCACGCTGAAGCTGCTGATGGCGGAGCTGCCGCTGAAACAGG
>DIVE01000048.1 GCA_002423265.1 Methylophilaceae bacterium UBA6140
GTGAGGTCGAAAATCGTGGTATTTACCCCGGACATCATGTCGCCTACGGTTCCGCCGGAAGCGTAGGCGTCGGCGTTGATGAGCTCAAGGGCCTTGCGGTGCTTGCGTGTGGATTTAGGGTTGATCACAAACTCTCCACCCTTGACCATCTGCGCCCTGCCGCCCACCGTGCCGAGATATATGTCATCCCTGACCCCGGACCCGCCCTGGACGATTCCTCCACCAGCGTAGCCGATATACCCTCCGGCGCTGTTCTCGTTTGATTGCGCGCCGGAAATAGACTGCATGAGGTTACCGGTAGACTTCGATGCAATCTTGGCAGCGGCCGACAGGTCGAACAGCCCCTGCGACAACATAATGGTGTATTCGGAGAGAGACACAAACCGGCCGTTGGCGAGCTGCACATCGTCAGACATCTTTTTGACGGTTGAACCGATCGACGAAAACGCAGAGTCGGCTGACCCGGCAGCGTTTTCCATGCTCTCGGTCCCGGACGCGGCCTTGCTCATTGCAGAGGACAACCCGCCGACGCTGTTCTCCATGGATTCGATGCCGGACGTCAATTGATTTACCGCATCGGTCCCCGTTCCATATTTTTTGTTCAGCTCCTCCTGACGTCTGGCAGCTTCCTCCATGGTCACGGTCATGCCAGTGGCGTTGTTTCCCCACTGTTCGCCGGCCTTGACTACATCCAGCGTAGCGACATAGTTTTCCTCTAGGGTTTTTTCGTAGACCTTCTGAGCGTCTGCCGACCGGAGTAGGCTGGCCTTCAGTTTGTCGCCCGATGCTTCGGCGATATCGGCCTGAATAGCCAGGCTGACAGCGATCCCCTCGAGATGAGTAATTGAATTTTCATATGATTTATCAACCGCTCCTACCGATGCTGTGATATCCGCAGTAGACCCAGATAGCGAGGTGGCCCACTGGTGCCCAGCCTTGGCGGTGGCGTCATACTGCAACTCCAGCGCGGTTGATCCGCGCTGCAACACCAGTATCCCTTTCTCTTGATTGTAGATCGCATCGGTGAACGAATTTACAGCCGGGACGCCTGCAAGGATGGTCCCGTTAAGTGATGTCATCGCCCCGGTAAACGCACCTAAGTCCTTGGGTGTGACCCCGGCCTTGTCGATCTCGACTGACGCTTTTTTTGATGGGTTTAGCACCTCTCCGCCGATCTTGTAACCCAAGAACCCAATTATGGCCAGTGCCCCGGCAGCCCCGGCAGCGCTGGCAGTAGAGGCAGACATGCCTCCAGCAGCACCACTCGTCGCGGTGCTTGCTCCAGCCGCCGCAGATCCGCCGCTTCCGGCGAGATACGACGATTCAGCAGCAGCCAGCGATGCGTGTGCCGAGCCCATACCGTAAGATGCCATTGCGCCCTGTGCGGCTGTGGTTGCTGCTGTGGTTGCTGCTGTGGTTATTGTGGTGGTCTGCGAGGCCAGATACGACGATTCCGCCGCTGCCAGTGAAGATGATGCCGAGCCCATGCCGTAAGAGGCCATGACACCTTGTGCCGAAGTCGCCGCCGATGTCGCCGCTACCGTGCCGACCTCTTTCCCGACCTCCAGTCCGACCTTGCCCGCAAGGTTTTTTGCCAGCTCCGTAGCGGTGCCTTTCTCCACCAGGCCGAGCGTCACCGCACCCTTGTACGCCGAGGTCGCCCCGAGCCCGAGCTGTACCGCCCCGGATCCGGCGTTGCCCTTGCTCATGTTCTTCATGCCGGAGTACATGCCATAGGCGCCGCCAGCCAGTGCCAGCCCACCGCCGACCATGCCCCAGCCGGATACCGCGCCGGTCGGGACCGTGCCGCCCGTGCCCCCCGATCCGCCGCCGAACAGCGATGATACCCCGCTGCCGATACCGCTGAACAAATCGCCGAACCCGGTGAACTGGCCCATGAACAGTTTTTTGATGCCGCTCATGATAATCGCTGCGGCCATCTCCGCCAGCATCCGCTTAAAAATGTCGAGGATGCTGTCCATGCTAAAGTCAAAATCGTAGATCATGTCGGCCAGCGACGACTGGATTGACCCGAGCGCGTTGGACCACTCCGACACGATCACCGATGTCGATTCTTTGGCGTTCTCAGCAATATCCCCCGCCGCCCGTTCGTCGGCCTCAACCTTGCCTTTGGCATATTTTTGCCAGCCATCCTGCATGTTGTTGAGCGATTCCCATTCGGCCGCACTGCGCTTGTCGACACCGGCCCTGACCAGCATGGTCAGTCTTGCTTCTTCTGCGGCGTAGGCGGTCGTGACTTGCTTTTTCAGCTCGATACTAGCCCCGGCCGCTTCCATGTCTGCGGCCTTGCGCTTTTGCAGCTCGCGCAACTCATAGGCGGTCTGGGTCATCGACTCTTTCGCCAGCATATCGGTGAGGCGCTCGGAGAGTTGGGCCTGTGCATCAAAAGTGCGCTGCGCTTCTTTTCGCTGTTTTTTTCCGGTATCAGTCGCCGCTTTGCCGGTCTTGGCGAAATGATCGGTTTCGGCCGTTGTTGCTGCCGTGATGCTTTTCGGTCGCTGCTGCCACGAATCGACGTATGCCTTCCCGGTCGCCTCTATCGTGTTCTTTTCGGTCTTCAACGCGGCAATCGACTCGTCAATCGCCTTCAGTTCATCCTGTTTCGCTTTTCGCGCTTCGGTTGTAAACGTCCACGATTCGGCAACGTCCTTGCGTTTCTGCGCCAACTCTTCGAGCTTGCCATCTACTTCGGCGACGCCAGGGACGATCTTCTTGAGCGCGGCGTCCAACTCTTCGGCGTTCGAAGTGGCGTATTCGAGGAAAGACAGCTCGCCAGCCTTCACCGCCCGCAA
>DIVE01000130.1:0-11300 GCA_002423265.1 Methylophilaceae bacterium UBA6140
CCGGTGCCGCCTGCGGCCAGGCCGACCAGCTCACCGCCGTTGCGCAAACTCAGTGCCACTTGCAGGATAGGGCCGAGCAGCACACCCATGACGAAGGTCAGTGCCAGCAGGAAGACAACGCCCATGCTGCTGTTGCGGGTGGCGGAAATGGCGAAGAACAGACCGAAGATCACAGCCAGAGAGCCGATGGCAAAAAGAATCGGGTTGCCGGCGGCGAATGCGAAATTGATGGACATGCCTATCATCGCACCGATGACGGTTGGCACCATGGTAAGGCCGAGCATCATGTAAGTATTGCGGAGTACCTTGTGGGCACTTTCCGATAAGGTCTGCGTGCTATTTGCGACTTGATAGTTGGATTGCATTGTCTGAATTTCCTCATTGGTTAAAACAACAAAGCTAAGACTAACGAAAAGGTCTTTAAGTTTCAACCTAAAGTTTGTGAATATTGGTTACAAAGGCTTGCATGGCGAGGCTTTGCCATGAAGCCGTATCAGGCGAATGGCAGCTCGCCCTCCTGCTTGCCGACATTGCCGACCGCATGCACCGCCCGCATGAATTCTGCATCCTCATGCAAGGTCACCGTGCTGACCGGTTTGCGTGCGCCATGCATGCGCGCAAGCCGCGCGAGGCTTTGTGCCGATATCTGCCATTGCAGGTTGGTCAGCAGCTCGTCAGCCAATTGCGGCTTGTTGCAGAGCAGCACCATGTCGCAACCGGCGTGCAATGCCGCCAGCGCGCGCTGCGTGACATCACCGGCCACCACGGCGCCTTCCATCGAAAGATCATCACTGAAGATGACACCGTTGAATTCCAGCCGCTGGCGCAAGATTTTTTGCANNATACCGTCGTCGATCAGCTGCTTGAAGGTCTGCATGTCGTTCTGCGCGATCTCGTCGAAGCTGCGCTCGTCGACCGGAATCGCCACATGCGAATCGGCGGCGACAAAGCCGTGACCGGGGAAATGCTTGCCGACCGCCGCCATACCGCCGCGCCTCAAACCCTGCATCAAAGAAAAAGCCAGCTCCTTGATCGCCTGCGCATCGCCATGAAAAGCGCGGTCGCCGATCACCTGACTGCCGCCGTAATCCATGTCCAGCACCGGCGTAAAACTAAAATCGACGCCATGTGCCCGCAGTTCGGCGGCGATGATCCAGCCCGCGTCTTCCGCCAGCTGGCGGGCCTTCTTCGGATGATGGTCCCACAGTTTGCCGAATTCGCGCATGGGCGGAATACGCGTGAAGCCTTCGCGGAAACGCTGCACGCGCCCGCCTTCATGGTCGACTGCAATCAGCAAAGGCGGCTTCCGCACCTCGTGAATGGCATCGGTCAGCGCTTTCAGCTGCGCACAGGAAGTAAAGTTACGTGCGAACAGAATGACACCGCCTACCAGCGGATGCCGCAGGCGGCGGATATCGTCCGCATTGAGTTCGGTACCTTCGACATCCAGCATGACGGGGCCAAGCGACATTGTTAACCTTTCATATTCAGCCACAGAGAACACAGAGCACACAGCGAAAACCCTGCATTCTGAGATATTTCAATCAGCGCTTCACATCCAGCGCATCGCGCAGTCTATCGCCCAGCACGTTGACTGCCAAGACCAGCGACATCAAGCTCAAACCCACCGCCAGCACATAGTGCGGCGCCACCAGCATATAGCGTACGCCGTCGCGCAGCATGGAGCCCCAGGAAGCCTGTGGCGCCTGGATGCCGAGCCCGAGAAACGAGAGGCTGGCCTCGGCGATCACCAGCCCGGCGATACTGTAGGTAGCCTCCACCACCAACGGTGCAGATAACAGCGGCAGAATGTGCCGCAGCATGATGCGCGGTGCGCCGGCACCTAAAGATTCGGCCGCCTGCACATGCTGACAACTTCGCAATGAAAGCGCCTGCGCCCGGGTCAGCCGCGCATAGCCGACCCACGAAGTCAGACACAGCGCCAGTATCAGGTTGTTCAGTCCGGGCCCCAGCACTGCGGCGAATGCGATGGCCAGCAGGATGCCGGGAAAGGCGAGAAAAACATCAGTAATCTGCATCAGCAAGCGGTCGATCCAGCCGCCGAAATAGCCGGCGATCAGCCCGACCGTCACACCAAAGCTCAGGGTAATCAGCGTCACCAGCACAGCGACCGTCATCGAAACCTGCGCGCCGGCGAGAATACGGCTCAACACATTGCGGCCGAGGTCGTCGTTGCCCAGCCATGCGTCCGGGCCGGGGCCGTGCAGAATCGCTCCCAGCCGGAGTGCATCCGGCGTCAGATCGACGCTGGTCGCCAGCAGGACGGCACAGAGCCAGAACGCCAGAACGTATAACGGCCAGCCTCTCATCGCCCTGCTCATCGGCTGTACCGCACCCGCGGGTCGAGCTGGGTGTAGAGCAAATCAGTGAACAGATTGACCAACACATAGATCAATGCAATCACCAGCACACAGGCCTGGGTGACCGGATAATCGCGCTTCTCGATCGATTCCACCAGCAGGCGGCCTATGCCGTCCCAGCCGAACACGGTTTCGGTGATGACGGTCCCGGCCAGCAGGCTGCCGAGCTGCAGACCGACGATGGTGACCACCGGCAACAGACCGGCGCGCAGCGCGTGGCCGAGGATCACTTGCCGCTCGGGCAGACCCTTGGCCCGCGCGGTACGGACGAAATCCTCGTTCAGCACTTCCAGCAGGCTGGCGCGCGTCATGCGCGTGAGAATTGCGCTCAGGCCGAAACCCAGGGTCAGGGCGGGCAACACGATGGAACCGGCACTATCCATGCCGCTTACCGGCAACCAGCCCAACCACAGGGCAAACACCATCATCAGCAACGGGCCCAGCCAGAAATGCGGCATGGCAGATAGCGTAAGGCTGCTGAAAGTAGCCAGTTTGTCCGGCCAGCGATTGGCCCGCAACGCAGCAATGATGCCGAGCGGCAGACCGATGGCGATGGCGATGGCCAAAGCCAGCAGTGCCAGACGCATGGTGGCGGGCAGGCGTTCGGCCAGCATCTGCGACACCGGTGCGCGGGTATGAATGGAATGGCCGAAATCGCCCTGCGCCAGCCTGCCGAGATAGGCGCCAAACTGCACATGAATCGGCCGGTCCAGCCCCAGCTCGGCTCTCAGCTGGCTGCGGTCGGCGCTGCTGGCCGATTCGCCCAGCATCACCTCAACCGGATCGCCGGGCACCAGATGCACCAGCAGAAACGTCAGCAGCAACACGCCGAACACAACCGGCACAACGCCCAACAATCGCTTAAGCACGGACCGATTCCGCCGGGCCGGTTTCAATGATATCGACTTCGGTACCGGCCTCTACCCGATCGAACAACACGACCAGGTCGGCGTTGCGCATGCGGACACAACCGTGCGAACAAGGCACACCCATGGGTTGATCGTCCGGTGTGCCATGGATATAGATATAGCGCTGCATGCTGTCGACCTGCCCGAGCCGGTTGAAACCGGGCTGTTGGCCGCAAAGCCAGAGAATGCGGGTCAATATCCAGTCGCGCTGCGGATACTGCCGCGCCAGCTCGGGCGTCCAGATCTCACCGGTAGCGCGGCGGCCGACGAAGACCGTACCGACTGGTGCGCCTGCGCCGATTTTTGCGCGTATCCGGTGCAGCCCGCGCGGTGTACAACCGCTTTCCTTGCGTTCGCCAGGCCCGTTTGCGGCGGTCGAGACCGGAAAGCTCAATACGACCTCGCCTGCGGCATTCAGCAAACATAGCCGCTGCTCGGCTATCGAGATTTCAATACGCATGTTTGGCTGATCGCTGCTCATCTGTCTAAAACCATCCCATCAAAACCTTTAGCCACAGAGAGCACAGAGGACACAGAGAAAAAGCCGGAGCATCCGACTAATCTCGCTTCCTCACTGTTTGCTGTCATTTGAATGTGGGCGCCCGGATTCATGACTGCGGCTTCATCTCTTTTTTCGATCGTTTGTTCACGGTCGCCAAGCCGTCCCAACTGCCGTCGGGCTTAAGGCTGTATCCGCTCAAATCGCTGCGCATGGCAACAAACTGCCCTTCATACCAGAGCGGCACGTAAGGCAGCATCTGGTGCACGCGTTCGCTCACTGCCTGCCAATCGGCTGCTTCGATCAGACGGTCGGTCGTGGCATCTTCATAGCGGCCGCGGTTGGCACCGGCGGGCGGCACCGATGCGCTGTGAAAAGCCAGCCGGTAGATTTCCGGCGTCCTGATGCCCACCCAAGTCAGGCCATATAGCTGGAATTTACCATGCTTTACATCATCGAAGAACGTGCCCCAATCCAGACTGCGGATTTCGAGCTGGATCCCGGCTTCGCGCATCTGCGCCTGCATCACGGTCGCCAGCCGCACACGCTGTGCATCGGTCGAGGTCTTGTAGACCAGCTTCAGCGGCAGCGCAATTCCGGCGTGCTGCAAAAGCGCGCGCGCAAGTGCCGGGTCGTATTCGTAAGGCGCCAGGGTGCGGTGTCCGGCCCAGTGCCCGGGCGGCAGAATCGCTGCGGCCTCGCGGCTTCCGCCGACCAGCACCTCCTGCAAAATCGCCTTACGGTCGATGGCATGGGCAATGGCCCTTCTCACTTCCGGCTTGGAGAGCTGCGTATCTTCGAGATTGAAACCGAGATAGGAATAATTGGAACCCTCAACCTCGCTCAACCGGATGCCGGGCTGCCGTCTCAGATACTTCACCAGTTCCGGCGGCAAATCGCCCTGCAACAGATCGACCTCGCCGCGCAGCAACTTGAGCACGCGCACGGTCGGATCGCGCACTTCCTGCAGGCTGAATCTCTGGCGGTCGGAAACGCGCTCCAGCCTCACGCTCCTCTGCCAGGAAACAAAACGCAGCGGCCCGTTGCCCACCGGCTGACGGCTGAAATCATGTCCGGCCGCGATCTTTTCCGCCGGCAGAATGCCGATAATGAGGCGCGAGGGAAACATGTCGTCGTCGGCCTGCAGCACGAACTCGACGGTATTTTCATCCAGCGCGCTCACCTGCCGAATGTTGGCGAACTCTGCCGTATGCGGGGAATCCTTCAGTGCCCGCAAGCTGTTGTAGGTTGCCGCCACATCGCCGGCATCGAGCGTGCTACCGTCGTGGAACAAAGCGCGCTCAGGCAGCAACGTAAAGCGGTAATGGGTCGGCGATAGCATCTGCCACGCGGCCAGTGCCGGCTGCGGTCTGGAATTCGCATCGAAATCGACCAGTGGACGATAAATCAGATGATTGATACGTTCCGAGGCGGCGTCCGACGCATAGCGCGGATCGAGGTTGATCGGCGCCTGCGCCAGCGCCATGCGGATTTCCTCATGGCTTACGGGCTTGCCGCAGGCGGCAAGCAACATGCATATCAACAATAGGATGAAATAGCGCAAATGGTGCCTCAGCGAACCCGGATCAAGGTTCCCAATTCAACTACACCCGCTCGAACAGTGCAATCGACTCGACATGGGTGGTATGCGGGAACATGTTGATGACGCCGCAAGCGAGCATTCGATAACCCTTCTGATGCACCAGCAGACCGGCATCGCGCGCCAGCGTCGCCGGGTTGCAGGAAACATAGACGATGCGCCGGGGCCGTTGTTTCGCCGTTTCCTGATCTTCTGCCGACGGCAGCGATTTGATCAGCTCCAGCGCACCATCGCGCGGCGGGTCGATCAGCCACTTGTCGAAATAACCGAACGCGGCCAACGCTTCCGGCGTCATCAGGAAAAGATCAGCCACGCTGAAACGAGTGTTGCCCTGCAAAGCGTTGAGCGCCGCGCTCTCTTTCGCGCGCTCGACCAGCGCGGCGGAGCCCTCGAAACCGGCAACATCAGCGCCGCTTCTGGCGATCGGCAGCGTGAAATTGCCGAGACCGCAGAAGAAATCGGCGATGCGCTCGTGCGGCTGCGGATCAAGCAACTGCATGGCGCGGCGGATCATCACGCGGTTGATATGCGGATTGACCTGGGTGAACTCGGTCGGCTTGAAGGGAAAATACAGATCGAACTCCGGCAGCGTGTAATGCAAAGCCGCGCCATCGAGCGGATAAAACGGCATCACCGTATCCGGCCCTTTACTCTGCGTCCATATCTGCACGCCATGCACATCGGCAAAATCGCGCAGCAGGGGCGCATCCTGCGGTTGCAATGGTTCGAGGATACGCAGTACCAGCACCGTCGCCACTTCGCCGACGGCAACTTCAATCTGCGGCAGACGATCGCGGATGCTGAGCTGACCGATCAACTGCTGCAAGGGCACGATCAAGGCAGACACATGCTGCGGCAGAATCGCACAGCTCTGCATATCGGCGACATAGCTGCTGGCCTTTTCATTGAAACCCACCAGCACGCCGCCCTTTTTCGGCACATAGCGGACACGCAACCTGGCCTTGTGCCGGTAACCCCAGCCGGGGCCGTAGATCGCGGGCAAAATGCGCTCGGTCTTGACCTTGCTGATATGCCACAGATTCGCCTCCAGCAACCGCTGCTTGGCCGCCACCTGTGCGGAAAACTCCATGTGCTGCAAGGCACAACCCCCGCACATGCCGAAATACTCGCACTTCGGCTCGGTTCTGGCATTGGAAGCTTTCAGCACCTCCACCACCTCGCCGAAATCATAATTGGGCTTGCGCTTCAATGTCTTGTAAATGACCGTCTCGCCCGGGAGCGCACCGTCGATAAACACCGCCTTGCCTTCAACATGGCTAACGCCGCGCGCCTCGTGGTCGAGAGATTCGATAACTGCGATAGAAAGATTTTGCATGGCCGCGATTTTACAGGATATGCCAAATGGATGGCATGCATGGCACACCGATTTAGTTATGCCTACGCACCTGCCGAGACTTGTGAAATACTGGCGATACGCCAACGCGATTCTTTAAGCAATTTCAAGGACAGAGATATCAAGCAATGAAAAAACTCTTCTACATAGACTACCCGCAGGAATCCTACGAAGGTCAGATGCACCGCTACCGCTGCGCCCTGTGCAAAGTTGAAACCACGACCATCAATGGCAAACTTGAGGGCCACCTGCCGAGTTGTGAATACCGCATCAAGATGGAGAAACAAGGCCATGACTGCGCAGGCTCATGTGACGAGCCCGCCTCGCACGATACCGATGATTTTGATTAAGGTTTATCCCGATGGCGCCGGGCAAACAAAAATCAGGCGATCCAGTTCTCAACCTGCAATGCAGGGACTCGCGCAAACTCACTCTGATTGTTAGTGACCATGATCAAACCCTCACTACGAGCATGGGCAGCGATGTGCAAATCGTTGACGCCTATCGTTTGGCCGGTGCGCTCAAGTGCAGCACGGATTGCACCATAATGCTGTGCAGCTTTTGCCGTATAGCTCAAAACTTCCAGACGGCTACAAAAATCTTCGACCACGGCAAGATTGGATTCCGGCTGGCTGCTTTTTTCAGCACCATGCAACAACTCTGCCAAGGTAATGACCGAAATTGCCATGCGGCTCGCATTGTTGTTAAAGGTCTCTAATACCTCAATCGGTCTGCGTTTGATGACATAAATCACGATATTGGTGTCGAGCAGATATTTGAGCATCAAAGCGCTTCCCGCTCGGCTTGGTCTTGTGTTGCCCGGGTTTCCATAAAGTCAGCAGAAGGCATTGGAGTATCGTGGAAGAAGCTATCCCAACTTTGCGACAAAGGGGCAATGATGCGCTCATGACCTCGCGCACGGACACTGACTTGCTTGACGTTCTCTGGCAAGCGTAATTCAGCAGGCAGCCGAACCGCCTGGGTACGGTTATTGATGAAAACAGTGCTGGTTGCCATATATCCTCCAAGCCATATTGTATATAGCATAAGTATATTGCAACACACCCCTAGGTTCAATCACTAATTTTCCAGGCAGCTAGAAATTCCTGCCAATGTTTCGCTTCATACCCTTCCAAGGTCTTTTTCATCAGATCGACTTCTGCTTGATACGATTCAACATTCAACAAGCCGCGCATGAGCTGGAAGCGCAGGAAAACCAGATAGGTGTTGGCGACATCGGTCTCGCAGTAATCACGGATCGCGCCGATCTCGCCGTTTTTGTAGGCATCCCACACCTTGCTGCCGTCCATCCCCAGCTTGCCGGGAAAGCCGCAAAGTTGCGCCATCTGGTCGAGCGGCGCATTGGCGCGGCCGCTGTAGAGCGCCAGCACATCCATCAAATCGAGGTGCCGCATGTGGTAACGGCTGATGTAGTTGTTCCATTTGAAATCGCGGTCGTCGTCGCCCATATCCCAGTAGCGCGGCGCCTGGATGCCGTGAATCATGGCACGATAATGCAGCACCGGCAGATCGAAGCCGCTGCCGTTCCATGACACGATATTGGGGGTGTATTTCTCGATGCCGTCGAAGAAGCGCTGAATGATTTCGTGCTCCGGCGCATCGAGCGCGCCCAGTGTCCAGACGCGGAAACTGTCGCCCTCGCGCAGCGCGCAGGAAATGGCAACGACACGGTGCTGATGATGCGGCAGAAACTCGCTGCCGTTCTGCTGGCGACGTTTGTGAAAAGCGATGTTGGCGACATCTTCTGCAGAAGTTTCTGCAGGGAGGTCGAGTAACTTCCTGATACCGTCAGTATCAGGAATGGTTTCAATATCAAATACTAAAGTAGGGGTCATGATTTTTCAGCCACAAAAAACTTAGCCACAGAGGTCACAGAGAACACAGAGAAAACCCTTTCGAATTCCTGTTATACGGTCTAAAAAACTCCCAATACGAATTGGGAGACTTCATCACAAGGAAATTCGTTTAATACCATCGACTAACCGCATTTCGCCAAAGTTGATGAGGAGCCCGCGCCTCAAGCCTGTCGCTTTCAAATATGAAAGTAGCTGTGCTTTGGCAACTTCCGGCAGTTTGGTCAGTGATTTCAGTTCGACCACCACTTCATCTTGTACCAGCAAATCCAACCGTTGACCTTCAATGGTCACACCCTTGTAAGTCACATCCACCGCCACCTGACGCTGATGTGCGATTCCGCGCAGTCTGAATTCATGACACAACGCAGTTTCATAAACCGATTCCAGCAGGCCAGACCCGAGAACACGATGCACTTCGATTGCTGCGCCGATAATCGCATCAGTCAATGCATCTGACATGGCTGAACCTTTCTCTGTGACCTCTGTGTTCTCTGTGGCTAAAAGATTATTTCTGCGCCCATCCACCGGAAGCCGTCTGATACCACCACCCCGCCCGCGCCTTCTCCACCCATTTCTGCGCAAAAGTATTACGGATATCCGATTCCCATTGCGGGTTCTGGTTGGCAACGGCAATTTCCTTGTAGAGTGCGTTGCGATCCTTGTTTTCTGCGGCGACCAGCGCGTTGAGTGCCTGGCGGTCCTTGAGCGGAACGGCGTTGGCGTCGCGCACCGCTACAAGGCCGTCGCGCGTTAGGCCGACCGCGCCGCTGGTGTAATGCGGTTCCAGTTGTGCATGGCGTGCCTGCATGCTGTTTTTGATGGCGGCGATGGCCGGGGTGTTGATTTCAAGATCGGCCGCGCTGGCTGAAAGCGGCACGAAAAGGCTGCTCAAAAGCAGAAATACGGAGAATATGAGTTTGTTCATGATGGTTCCTTAGTTGCCGGCTGGCGCTGGATTATCGGCAGGTGCAGATGCAGGCGCCTTGTCTTTCAACTGCCAGACCTCATCGACCAGCCTGTCGGCGGCCTTTTCTGCGGCGGCGGCGGGGAAATAAATATTGATGGTGACGCAGGCGCTCAGGATTGAGACAAGCGCCAGTATCAGTAACCCTGCTGTTGGATGTGCTTTCATGGTGTTTTCCTGTTTGCGGTTTTACTCAACGATGGGCTTGCTATTGCCTGCTGTCACACGTTTGATCCGCTCCAGCAGTTCACCCCAGCTTACGTTTCGATTGTAACCCAAGACTGTAATCGACGGGATGCCTCTACCCTTAACGATGATGTAGCCCTCGCTGGTTGACTCGACGCCGCTCATCTCGCAAATATCGTTGCGCAATTTGCAGTTGAGGCCCAACTTGTCGTAGTTGAATTGATCGAAAAAGCGCAAGAAACTTCTCTGAATCGCCGCTGCGGCTCCGGCGCCGCCGAGCGAAGAGATGTTCTCCACCGCGCGTTGCGAGATTTTTTTCGGGTATTTACCGGGGCTGCTGTAAACCGCCGCATCGAAATGCACGGGCTTCCAATTCGCCAACCTGAGCGCTTTGACGTCTCCGTCCAGCTTGCCTTCGATGGCGCCGAAGGAGAATGTGCGGGTCAGCGTGCCGAGGTCGAGATTGCGCATTTCCAGATCGGCGCTGAGCCTTGGCGCAATCCCCAGGGGCGTCTGCATGGCGAGATTTTTGACCGTAATGCTGCCGTCGAACAGTTCGAAACGCATGTCGCCATCCGTGATCAATGCGCCGCGGCTGTAAGTGACGAGCGGGATAGCGGCCGCCACCTTGCCCTGCATGGCGGGCCAGTGCAAGGCGCGACTCAGTTCCGCCATGTCGATCGGCAGAACATCCGCACGCAGATGCCAGTGCCATTGTTTGTCGATCCATGCCGCCGAGATATCCTTCAGCCGCAGTCCGCCGTCGAACACAGGCAGCTCGATGCGGCTCGCAGTCAAGGCATAACGGTTGACCGCCGCGTTGAGATCCGCCTTGCCGAGCGGGACGCGCAACAGATAGCCGCCCGCGTAAGCAAGTTTGAGGTTCTGCGGCTGATCGTAATCCCAGGGCAGATTGGCATTGATCTTGTAGAGCGCAAAACGCCCGCTGCGATCTTCGATATCGGCCTCCTGCAAATTGAGCTGTGCCGATTTCAGTTCGCCATCGCGCATCATCAGCCGCAAATCTCCCTTGCCCGCGATCTCAAGATTATTGAGCGCGGTTTTTTCCAGCAGCGGTTTCAGTATCAGGGGATAAAGCGTTTCCAGATTGACCTTGCCCGTTCTCAGATTGAGGTGATGCAGGTGGCGGTCGGCACGACGCAGCTCTGCACTGAAATCGACGGCGCCGACATCGAACAAGGACAGTCTGGCATCGTCGATACTAATGCTCTGCGCGCCCATCGCGCCCTCTGCGCGCAAGCTATGGCCGCTGCCTTTGTCACCGGGCAGCGCGATGTAGAAAGGCTGCCAGAACACTTCGCCCGTCGTCCAGTCCGCCTCCAGCTGCCAGCGCCAGACTTGCGCCTTGCGGCTCGCCTGCAGACTGAGATTGCCGCTCACATTTTCGCCCGCACGCAAACCGGCAGTATCGCTGAAACTGGCCTTCCTCACGCCCAGCTGGGCCATGATTTTTTCGCTGCCTTGAACGGTTTTGCGCTCGATCTTGAGCGAAAACGGCAACTCGGCCTGC
>DIVE01000130.1:11305-12496 GCA_002423265.1 Methylophilaceae bacterium UBA6140
CTTGTAGCGGCTGCTGAGCGCGAGCCGATTGCTTGCCAGCGAGTAATCCAGCTTGAGATCGCGCAATTCGCCCTCGGCGGATTGCAGGTGCCCGATCTGGATACGAATGCTGCTGACGGCATGGGCATGCAAAGAAAACAAAACCAGCCCGAACAGCAGGGCTGGTTTGAGGATAAAACGCGATATGCCGGATTGGCTCACATCAGGAAGGGAACACGCCGGTCGAGAGGTAGCGGTCGCCGCGGTCGCAAACAATAGAGACGATCACTGCGTTCTCCACCTTCCGGGAAAGCTGCAAGGCCGCATAAAGCGCGCCACCGGAAGAGATGCCGGCGAAAATGCCTTCTTCTGCCGCCAGCCGCCGCGTCATTTTTTCTGCGTTTGCCTGGTCGACGTATACCAGTTCGTCGACGCGGGATTTGTCGTAAATCTTCGGCAAATATTCTTCCGGCCACTTGCGGATACCGGGAATCTGCGCGCCTTCTTCCGGCTGTACGCCGATGATGCGGATTTCCGGGTTCTGTTCTTTCAGAAAACGCGAAGTGCCCATGATGGTGCCGGTCGTCCCCATACTCGAAACGAAATGCGTCACCTTGCCGCCGGTATCGCGCCAGATCTCGGGGCCGGTACCTTCATAATGCGCCTGCGGGTTATCCATATTGCCGAACTGATCGAGCACGATGCCTTCGCCCTCGGCCTGCAATTTCAGCGCCACATCGCGCGCCAGTTCCATGCTGCCGTCCTTCGGCGTCAGCAGCAGCTCGGCACCGAACGCCTTCATGGTCTGGCGGCGTTCTATGCTCTGGTTTTCCGGCATCACCAGCAACATCTTGTAACCGCGCATCGCTGCCGCCATTGCCAGCGCAATCCCCGTGTTACCGGAAGTCGCCTCGATCAGCGTATCGCCGGGCTTGATCTCGCCGCGTTCTTCCGCGCGCCTGATCATGGAAAGCGCAGGCCTGTCCTTGACCGAACCGGCCGGGTTATTGCCCTCCAGCTTCACCAGAATGGTGTTACTGGTATTACCGGGGATGCGCTGCAACTTCACCAGCGGGGTATTTCCAACAAAATCTTCCAGAGTTTTATACATGATTCATTTCTTCAAAAATGCCAGCCAGACCGCGTAAATCGCCAGGCCGATAAAAGCGATCAGCGACAGTTGCGGTATCGTCATGCCGAACATGGTCCAGT
>DIVE01000130.1:12564-16982 GCA_002423265.1 Methylophilaceae bacterium UBA6140
CGATAGCCGTGGCGAAGTGCAGCAAGCCATAGACCTTGCGACCGGCTGTGCCGGGGTTATGCAAGGCAGAGAGCAGGAAAAACCCGCCCATCACCAGAAACGCGATACGCTGAAAAATGCAGAGCGGGCAAGGCTCCAGACTGTATTTCTGCTGGATATACAAGCCATAGGCGACAAAACCGAAACTGGCGAGAAAGCCGAGGAAATAGCCGGTCCGGCCGCCAAAAAATCTACTGAGGGAATTGGATGACATAAGGCACTTTCAATGCGTTCGATTCTATAATAGGGTAATTGTATCGGATTCAACTCATGCCAGACAGCCCGCAAGCCACCCCGCAACCCACTCGAGTTCTCAGCGTCAGCGAGCTCAATCGCATGGCCCGCGACATCCTCGAGCGCAGCTTTCCGCTGTTCTGGGTCAGCGGCGAAATCTCCAACATGACGCGCGCGGCCTCCGGCCACTGGTATTTCTCGCTGAAGGACAGCAGCGCCCAGGTACGTTGCGTGATGTTCCGCGGCCGCAACAGCTACCTGGACTGGGTGCCGAAAGAAGGCGACAAGATTGAAGCGCGCGCAACCGTCACGCTTTACGAAGCGCGCGGCGATTTTCAGCTCACGGTCGAATTTCTCCAGCGCGCAGGGCTGGGCGCATTGTTCGAAGCTTTCGAACGTCTCAAGCAGAAACTGCAAGCCGAAGGGCTATTTGATGAAACGCGCAAACGCCCTATCCCCGCCTTTCCCCGACAAATCGGCGTCGCCACCTCGCCGGACGCTGCCGCACTGCACGACGTGCTGACCACACTCAGGCGGCGCATGCCCGGCATTCCGGTCGTCATCTACCCGACTCCGGTACAGGGCAAGGGCGTGGCACAACTGATCGCCGCTGCCATCGACAAGGCGAGCGAACGCGCCGAATGTGACGTGCTGATCGTTTGCCGGGGCGGCGGCAGTATCGAAGACCTCTGGCAGTTCAACGAGGAGATTGTCGCCCGTGCAATCGTCAATTGCAGCATTCCGGTCATCAGCGGCGTCGGCCACGAAACCGATTTCACCATCGCGGATTTCGCTGCCGACCGCCGCGCGCCGACACCAACCGCAGCCGCCGAAATGGCAAGCCCCAACCGCGATGCGCTGCTGGCCGTACTGCTGCAGCAACAGCAAAACCTGCAACGCGGCATGAGCTACAAACTCAACCGCCATGCGCAACAACTCGACTTCCTTGCCCGCCGCCTGCTCTCGCCCGCCCAGCAGATCACGCACAAACAGGAGCAACTGGCACAACTCGGCACGCGTCTGCAAAACGGCATGCGGCAACTAATGGGCAAACAGCAGGAAAAGCTGCTGCGCCTGTCGCTCAACCTGCAACACCTCAACCCCAACGCCGTGCTGAGCAGGGGTTATGCGCTGGTACAGAAAAAAGACGGCGCAGTTGTACAGAACAGTCGCCAACTTAAAACCGGCGATTTGGTGGATATCCGGTTTGCCGAGGGAACGGCAGAAACAGAAGTCAAAAACCTGATTAACTCTGAAAGCAATTAGAAGCTGTCAGCCCATGAAGCGCATCGATTCAGCGGCGGAAAGGTTCAATTGATTCTTGACAGGCTGGTGCCACATTCAGGCTCCGCTGAATTCTGAAAAAAACGTAACGTAAACAAACAATTGTGGTAGGCTGTATTCGCTGGTTTAACTTCAATCATGGTAATGGCGTTCTTGATAATGAGGACGCTGCAACACTGAGCGAGGGGGTTCGAAACCATTTCCGCCACTAAATTTTCCGGAACATTCAAGAAAATTTAATCAAAAAGGAGTACCAGTCATGAATTACATCAAACGCTTTTTCAGTGCCTTTCTTGCAGCAGCCTTCCTGTTTACAGGTTCCATCCATACCGTTCAAGCTGCCATGATCAGCTCGGAACAAATCGCCGAATCAGCCGTGACTTCCAGCGGCGAACAGAATCGTGCGCTGATCATCGCCACGCTTTCCCGTGAAGATGTGCAATCAGCGATGGTTGCACGCGGGATCGACCCTGCCCAGGCCAAGGAGCGCGTTGCTGCGCTGACTGACGAAGAAGCCAGTTCAGTGGCAGCTCAGATCGACCAAGCTCCGGCTGGCGGCATTATCGGTGCCATTGTATTGATTTTCCTCGTATTGTTACTTACAGACATTCTTGGCTTCACCAAAATCTTCCCATTCACCCGCTCTGTGCAATAAGCCGCTATTGTTTTCAAAAGCAGAGCAAGCCAGTATGTTCCTGAGAGGGTTCATACTGGCTTTGGCTTTTATGCTGACCTCCTGCGCTGCACCTGGCGTACGCGAAGTCACACAGAACACACAATTACCCAGACATCATGAGCTGACCGGGACTCCGTTCTTCCCCCAGGAGTTATACCAGTGCGGGCCGGCAGCGCTGGCTACTGCATTGAATACCATAGATATCCGTGTCACTCCTGAACAACTCACCCCTGAAGTTTATATCCCGAGCCGCCAGGGCAGCCTGCAGATAGAAATGCTGGCCGCCACACGCCGCCATGGCGCACTGGCCATCCAGATTCCACCCAGACTGGATGCGGTGTTGCAGGAAATCTCGGCCGGTAATGTCGTCGTTGTCATGCAGAACCTGGGCCTTTCCTGGGCGCCATCCTGGCATTATGCAGTCGCCGTTGGCTTTGACCTCGACAAGCAGTTGATCTGGCTGCGTTCTGGCACTTTTGAGCGCTTTGAAATGACCCTGAGCACTTTTGAGCGCACCTGGGCACGCAGTCAGCACTGGGCCTTTGTTGCCCTGCCGCCCGGCCAACTGCCGGCAAGCAGCGGGTCCGATGCCGTCATCAAGGGTCTGCTCGCTTTTGAAAAGACCGCTCCGGCGGCCCACACCCGAGCCGCCTACGCAGCTGCCGTAAAACGCTGGCCTGATGATCTGGTACTGCTCATGGGGCTGGGCAACAGCAGCTATGCAGCAGGCGACCCGGATGGTGCCGCAAGGGCATTCCAGCAGGCCACCGTTGCGCACCCGGATTCTGCCGCAGCACACAATAATCTGGCGCATGTACTGCTGGAGCAAGGTGATACAGAGAAAGCCATGCAAGCTGCGGAAAAGGCCATGCAACTGGCCGGGCAGGATGAGCGGTTAAAGGCTCAGATCGCTGAAACCATCAATGAGATCAGGCATAAGACGGGCAAGCCGGACGCTCCCTGATACGGCATGTAGCTGTCAGAAACCTGCACTCGCCACAGTGTAGCGCTTCACCAGCCTGTGTCAGCCAAACAAGCCCTGCCACAGGCTTTTCACCGCTTCAATATGTTGTGCCACCATCACCGGATCAACTCTGGCCTTGCTCTCGTCCTGCAATTTGAGTGCATGTTGCAGGCTGCGATATTGCCGGTAAGCCGAAGCGACGGCATTTGCAAGCGCGGCGTCGATCAAGCCCAGCTCGCCGAGCGTTTGCAGCAGTGCGATGTTGCCGGAGTTGGCTGTGAGTTCAGCATATTGATGCGCATGTGCCAGCACCAGATACTGCACCATGAACTCAACATCGATAATGCCGCCGCGATCGTGCTTGAGATCGAACATTCCGCTGGTATTCAGGTGGCCGCCCATCATTTTCTCGCGCATGGCGACCACTTCATCTTTCAGCTTGTTGAGATCGCGCGGCTGGCGCATGACGTCGATGCGAATCTGCTCGAATTGCGCGCCGATGTCGCGGTCACCGGCGCAAAACCGGGCGCGCGTCAGTGCCTGATGCTCCCACAGCCAGGCTTTGTGCTGCTGATATTCGCGGAAAGCCTCGACGTCGGAGACGAGCAGGCCGCTGGCACCGTCCGGGCGCAATGCCAGGTCGGTCTCGTAGAGAATGCCGGCTGAAGTGAGGCTGCCCAGCCAGTTGGCAATGCGAATGCCGAAACGTGCATAGATGTCGCTCGCTTCCAGCGCATCGTCGTCGTAAAGAAAGATGATATCGAGATCGGATGCGTAACCGAGCTCCTTGCCACCCAGCTTGCCGTAACCGATAACGGCAAATTTCGGTTGCTCGCGGTGCCTGACCTTGAGGTTATCCCACACCGTTTCGATCGTCGCTTGCAGGATCAGATCGGCAAGCTCGCTCAGATAGTCCGAGAGCTTTACCAGCAGCAGCTCGCCGATGACATCCTTGACGGCAAAACGGAAGGTGGATGCGTGCTTGAAGTCGCGCATGATATCCATCTGCCG
Source organism: Methylophilaceae bacterium UBA6140 (assembly GCA_002423265.1). Classification (GTDB taxonomy): domain Bacteria; phylum Pseudomonadota; class Gammaproteobacteria; order Burkholderiales; family Methylophilaceae; genus UBA6140. Next base: position 16,773 of record DIVE01000130.1, read on the forward strand.
TTCAACATCGCCGGTCGCCTGCTCCAGCCGTCGATTGAGCTCTGTACGCATCGCAGCGAAATCAGGATCGGCGTAGAGGTTGCGCGTATCGAGCAGCTCATCAAGCAGGACGGGGTGTTGTGCCAGATATTGAATCAGCCAGGGACTGGCGCTGGCAAGTTTGATCAGCAGGCGCAACGCATCCGGGTATTCTGCCAATAGCGCGAGATA
>DIVE01000130.1:17016-21932 GCA_002423265.1 Methylophilaceae bacterium UBA6140
CGCGTGCTCTGGTTAAGACTGTTGAGACGGCGCAATGCTTCTTCAGGCTGCTGATAGCCGAGCGATTGCAGGTGCTGCACGGCCTCGGCTTCTTCCAGTTCGGCCTGCCAGATTTCCGCCTCGCGGTGATGCGCCGGCGCGTTCTCGTCATCTCGCGGGTCGCTGAAAGTCTCGCGGAAATGATGATCGACCTTGCGACGGTGTTCTTCCAGCTCAGCCAGCAGACTGTCCCAGTCGCCATAGCCCATCGCCAGCGCGATGCGCGCCCTGGACTCGCCGGTCACCGGCAAGTCATGCGTTTGCGCATCCTCGACGTATTGCAACCGGTGCTCCAGATTGCGCAAGAAGATATAGGCCGCATGCAGCTCATCCACGGCACTTGCGGCCAGCAGGCTCTTTTCCTGCAGCAGTGCCAGCACCGAAAGTGTGGGCCGGATCTGCAGGCTGGTATCCTTGCCGCCGCGAATCAGCTGAAACACCTGGGCAATGAACTCGATCTCGCGGATGCCGCCGCGCCCGAGCTTGATATTGTCGTGCATGTCACGCCGGTTGACGTCGCGCTGAATCTGCACCTTGAGATCGCGCATGGAAGCAAAAGCGCCGAAATCGAGATATTTGCGAAAAACAAAAGGCCGCAGCATGTCGGCCAACTCGCGGCCGGGGCCGGCGATCACCCGGCCCTTGATCCAGGCATAACGCTCCCACTCACGGCCCTGGGTCTGGTAATACTCCTCCAGCATTTCGAAACTGCAGGCCAGCGCGCCCTCCGAGCCATAGGGCCGCAAGCGCATATCGACGCGGAATACGAAACCGTCCTCGGTCACCTCATCAATCGCCGCGATCAGCTTCTTGCCGAGTCGCGTGAAAAAATCCACATTGCTGAGCTGTCGCCCGCCATTGGTGGCGCCGTCTTCCTCGAAAGCAAAAATCAGATCGATATCAGAAGAAACATTGAGTTCGTAACCGCCCAGCTTGCCCATGCCGATCACAATCATCTGCTGTGCCGCCCCGCTCTCCCCGAGCGGTTTGCCGTAAGTTTCTTCGAGCCAGCACGTGTGATGTTGCAAGGCGAACTGTACCGCGACTTCAGCCAGTTGGCTGATGGTCAGCGTCACCTCATGCAAATCCGCCAGGCCATTGAGATCACGCGTGATGACACGCACCATGATCCGCTGTCTCAGCTTGCGCAGCGCCCGCTTCAATGTCGGCTCGTCAGTGACCGGCTGTTGCGCCAGCCAGTCGCGCATCTGCTGCTCGGCCACCGGCTCATGCATGTTTTGCAGGATATCCGCCAGCAAGCACGCATCGTTGTTCAATAAACGCTTCATGAACGGGCTGCACTGCATGGCATGTCGCAGGCGCGCTTCGTCTTCAGTCAGGGGAGTGATCGCTTCGGAAATATCGGCAAGGGTGCGCATAATGTTCTGACAGATCGAAAAGGCAGCAGCCCATCCGTCAACCGGCACAAATCGATTGCCCCGGTTAAAAGATCGGCTTTCCAGCGCCTTTACAGAAGATTAAAAGGTATGCGTATATTGTAGGCTAAAAAACGTGGCGCTGATGTCGTAGTCGCCACGCAAATTGCGCGTCACTTGTGGCACAGCATCCACCACCGGCGTTTCCAGATCAAGGTCGGCTTTTTTCACGAAAAAATGGGCGAAACCGATATCGAGCAAATCGTTCGCGTCAAGCTGGTAGCTGGCGCCAATGGCAACGATACGGCGATCTTCATCCGGAATCCGCGGGGTACGGTAGCCGTCCGGCACCGGCGTCTCATCATAAGCCAGCCCTGCGCGCAACTTCAGTGCCGGACTGTATTGATAACTCAGGCCGATCGCATAGCGGCGCGTGTTGTGCCAGTTTTCCGGCGTCACTCCGATCAGCTCGCCGTTCTTGCGCTCGACCCGCAGTTCCTTGAACCGGCTCCACCGTGTCCAGGTGATATCCCCCATCAACGTCCATTTGCTGTCCAACTGCTGCATGACCCCGATCGATGCGGTTTCCGGCAGTGTCAGGTCTGCCTTGATCGAACCGTCGGTAACCGCAGACGAAAACCCGGGAATGATGCCAAGTTCCGACGGAGCAGCAGAAAAGCGGGCATCGCCTTCGAGCTCGTGGCGGATTCTTGAGCGATAGGCGAAGCCGATTCTGGTATCCGCAGACGGCTCGAACAAAATGCCGAGGTTATAGCCCCAGCTCCAGTCGCGGCCTTTCAGCTTGAGATGGCCATCGTGCGCCTGCGGTGCCGCGCACCCGGCCAGAAACGGCGCCAGCTGCTGATCGGCGGAAAATATGGCGCAGGTAGAACCGTAGTCAATCGCATTCGTCAGCTCGGCACTGATGTATTGCGCGCTGATGCCTGCGCCTATCGAAAGCCTGTCGTTGACTTGATAGGCAAAAGCCGGATTGATGTTCACCGTCCTGACTTCGGATTTGATTGCATCGTAGCGGCCCACCCAGGCACTGTCATACTCGGTCTTGAGTACAAAAGGCGTGTTGATGCCGATGCCGAACTTGAGTCGCTCGTCGATATCCCTTGCATAGTAGAAATTCGGCACCAGAAACCAGTCGCCCGCCTGCTGACCGTCGTTTCCACTCAATGGCAACATACCGTTCAAGGTGCTGGAACCGTGATTTTCAAATTTGACGCCGGTATGAATCGCATGACCGACGAGCACCATTTGCGCGCCCTTTAAATGCGTCAACCCTGCAGGGTTGTAATAGACCGTGCTCGCGTCTTCTGCAGCAACCGACGCACCGGAAAATGCAGTACCCAAACCGCTGACGCTTTGCTCGAACAAGGCAAAACCGGCGGCCTGCAGATTGCCCGCCATGCCTGCCAGCAGCAAACCCGCAAACACCCGCAAGAAGAACTCTTCTTTTTTCATGCGCACCCCTCAAATATTCAGAATAAAACCTATTCAAATATGCACAGATTTTACCCCAGACATCGAAAGTCATGGCGCCTGATTTAAGACAATTTAATTATACAACTTATTGATTTAAATAAATTTATTTTAGAAAAAACCTATCACATATGTCAGTTGTTGAGGCACTCAGTTTGATATAGGGTCTGACCAATGTTCGCAGAAATCGATTCAACAGGAAAACCCTTGAGATACGTGCTTCCTGGGTATGAATGACTCTGCATTTACAGCACATCGGCACTTTAAAAATTGGAAGGAGTTACATCATGTCGGCATTCAGCACACACCTTGCACTACATAATAATCTACAAAGAACGCATCGACCGCTACCAGAGTTCTTGAACACTAGGATCAATGCTTATTTTGAAGAATACGACCCGAAGAAATGGGGCGGAGGTCACATTATGCGCGGCAGAACACCCGGGGTTGATGATGTGAGATTGACCAGCAACGACTATCTCTCAATTGCCCAACACCCTGAGATTCTCCAAGCCATGGCCAAGAGCATACTTAACGATGGAAATGGGCTTTTAATGTCAGGGGTTTTCCTGCATGGCAACAACCCGCAAATGAATCTGGAAAGAAAGCTGGCCGAATATATGCATGCCGAAGCGGGCGTGCTCTGCCAGTCCGGCTGGTGTGCCAATACCGGCTTGATACAGTCCATTGCCAACAAGAATATACCGGTTTACATCGACATGCTGGCACACACTTCGCTCTGGGAAGGCATTCAAAGCGCAAGTGCAAACGCAGTCCCTTTTATGCACAATGATCCCGAACATCTGCGCAAGCAAGTAAAGCATCATGGCGCAGGTGTCATTATTGTGGACTCAATTTACAGCACGATGGGCAGCATATGCCCGCTGACTGAAATCGTTGATATCAGCGAAGAAAACGGATGCATTCTGGTCGTCGATGAATCGCATTCGCTTGGTACGCACGGCCCCCATGGCGAGGGCCTGGTAGTGGCGTTGGGTCTCACCGAATACGTGCATTTCCGCACCGCCAGCCTGGCGAAGGCCTTTGCCGGAAGAGCCGGCTTTATCACCTGCCCGAAACGCTTCAGCGAATATTTCCGCTATGAATCCAACCCGGCAATTTTCAGCTCCACCCTGCTGCCACACGATGTCGCCGGACTGGATGCAACACTGACAGTGATCCAGAGAGAGGATTGGCGCCGCAAGCGTCTGCATGCCAACGCCGCCTGGCTGCGCGCCAGCCTGGAAGAACTCGGCTACAACCTCAACAGCAGCGAATCGCAGATTGTCTCGTTAGAAGCCGGCCCCGAGCAAAGCACAATGAAATTGCGGGATGCGCTTGAATCGCACGGGATTTTTGGATCTGTATTCATGGCACCAGCCACCCCAAAAAACCGGTCTCTGATTCGATTCTCGGTGAATGCGCTGCTCACTGAAAACGAGCTGGAACGCATCGTTGAAGTATGCCGGGATATTCGTGAAGAAGTGGATATGCAAAACTGGCCTTCGACCCGCCGTCTCAGACGCGCTTCACGGCCAGCACCGGCAGTTCCGCCGGCCAGCCAGCCGGAACTTGCACTTGCCGCCTGACCGGTGCAGGCCGGCCTGACGGCAACAAGAGGTTAAAGACTCTGATTGATCGCGGCCTGATCCAGGCGTCGCAGATACTGCGAATACGACATAACCTCGCTCAGATCAAAGCCGGCAGGCGCCTTGATGATTGCGTAACGGTAATTCTGTTTGCCCTTGATCGCAGTAGCCGGGTATATGCATGCACGCCAATCCTGACATCTGGAGCTGTAATAACTGCCCGCCTTGCCGAAATAAGGCAGGCAAACCTGGTTCTGCATGGCAGCCAGCATGGGTAGCGGCGCGCCCTCGATCTCGGCAATCTCGTACTGGGCATTGAGGTCTTCATCGCTCATCACAGCCAGCAACCAGGATGCTCCCTCCTGATCCAGCATCAAAATCCCCTTGGGCTCGGCCGAAAGATAGTATTCAACGATGCCCA
>DIVE01000083.1:0-2670 GCA_002423265.1 Methylophilaceae bacterium UBA6140
GAATCGCCGAACAGCGAATAAGCGCGCACGGTCTTGACGCCGGGCACGGAAAGCATGGCGGTCGTCAGCGGATAAGTCAGCTGGTTCTCGACGATCTGCGGCGCCTGACCCGGCCACGGCGTGCGGATAATGACCTGGGTGTCGGAAAGATCGGGAATCGCGTCGAGCGGGGTTTTCAGCATGGCATAGACGCCCCAGGCCGCCACCAGCAATGTCGCCAGCAGCACCAGCAGCCGGTTCCCCGCTGACCATCTGATCAGGCCGGCAATCATGGTTTTTCTCCCTGCGGTGCTTCTCCATGCTGCATTGCGCTATGGTCATGCGTTTCTATCGCAGGTGTTTCTATCGCAGGTGTTTCTATCACATGCGTTTCCATATCATGCGTTCCCATATCGTGGCCCGCATGCGGATCAGCAACCTCTAGCTGTTGGCTCAGCCTCGACAGCACACCGGATAACGATGCCTCGGAATCGATCAGGAACTGGCCGGAAACCACCACCTGCTCGCCGGCCTCGAGACCGCTGACGATTTCCGTGCGCCCGGCTTTTTCCTGTCCGGTTTTAACATCCACCGGCCTGAAGCCGCCCGCTTCCTTCACGATCACCACCTTGCGCTTGCCGGTGGCAATCACGCTCTCGCTCGGCACGCCAAGCGCCTCGTAGGACTTGCCGGAGAGGGTGACGCTGCCGTACATTCCCGGCCGCAGATCGCCATCGCGATTCGCCAGCTCGACACGGACACGCAATGTTCTTGAAACCGTATCCAGTATCGGATAGATATAACCGACTCTGCCGCTGAATGTCTCATTCGGCATCCCTTGCAGCACAAGCCTGGCAGAAGCGCCAAGCCTGACCCGGCCGGCATCGCGTTCCGGCACCTCGGCCAACAGCCAGACACTGGACAAATCACTGATCTGCATGAGACTGGCGCCGGGCATCAATTGACCGCCCTCGCGCACGCCCAGCTCGGTCAACACGCCGGTGGCAGGCGCATAAATGCCGAAACGCTCGCGCGGTTTTCTGCTTCTGGTAATTGCGGCAATTTCGCCTTGCGACATGCCCAGCAATTGAAGCCGGCCCATCGCCGATTTTGCCAGTCCGTCGAGCGCGCCAACGTCATCATAATCAAGCAAGGCGAGATATTCCTGCTGCGCCGCCAGCAATTCCGGCGCGTAGACTTCGGCCAGTTTCTGCCCCTTCGCCACCGGGTCGCCGATGGCACGCACATGGAGCTTCTCGACAAAGCCCGGTACGCGCGTCTGCACCACATGGAAACGACGCTCGTCGGCTTCGATGCGGCCAACCGCCGCCAGCTCGTCACCGAACTCAATGATTTCCGCCTGCGCCAGGCGGATACCGAGGTTCTGCATAACCTGAGAGGGAATCGCCACGCCGCCATCTTCTTTACCCTCGTCCTTGTATTTGGGTACCAGTTGCATATCCATGAAGGGCGACTTGCCGGGCTTGTCGAACTTCTGATCGGGCACCATCGGGTCGTACCAGTAAAGCACGGTTCTGCCCTTGTCGGCGGAGCCTTCCGGGATCGGCTCTGCTTCATGCGCCGGATATTGATAGCGGCTGAAAAAATAGCCGGCAAGTGCACCGATTAAAAGCGCTGCGAGTACCAGCGCCAGAATCATAGCGATGTATCGGTTGCTGGATTTCATGGCTGGCTCCCGCTGAAGAAACGGCGATTATCAAGCAGATAGGCGAGCCTGACGGCTGCGCGCTGCTGATCGACGAGAATCGCCCAATGTTCGAGTTCGACTTCAATCAGGCCGCGCCTGGCTTCCCAGACTTCAGCCAGCGATTGCCTGCCGGCAGCGTAGCCTGCCTGCGCCACGCTCAGTTGCGCCTGTGCAGCAGGAATCAATCTCGCCTGATGCTCGGCATCCCGCATTCCGGCAATCTCCCATTCGGCACGGGCCGACTCCAATTCTGCGGCCAGTTCGCGGCGACGGTCTTCAGTCAGTTTTCTGGCCTTCTCCACCAGCACCAGCTTTTCCGCAGTTCGCCTGTCCTGGCGGTTGGCCCGATCCCATGGCAGATCGATCGCCACCTGAAAACTCACCATGTCGCTCAGATCCGAGCGCCGCTTGCCGTACATCACCTCCCAGCTCCAGTTGAGCTGACGCTCGGCTCTGGCCCGATCCGCATCGGAGCTGGCGACATTTTCGATCTGCTTTGCCGTCTGCACCAGCGGGTGATTCTCCAGCGCTGCTTCCGGCGCAATTAAACCGGCGGCATCGGTCTGAAACGGCAATTCCGGCGGCAGCGCTCTTTGTGCCGCAGTGCCGATCCAGCGCGCCAGCATGGCACGCGCTTTCTGCTCATTGCCGCGGGCAAACAGGGTTTTGTCGTTCACCATCGAAAGCTGTGTCTCCAGCCGCAATGCATCGATAGGCTGCGAGCCGCCGGAGCTGATACGGGCATTGAGCACTTTGCGTTCGGCCGCCATCTCATGTGCAATCCGGGTATAGAGTTCGGTTTTTCTCTGGTTTTCGAACACATCCAGCCAGGCCAGTGCGATATCGCGCTCTATGGCGCGAACCATTGCCAACTGCTCGGCATGATACTGTCCGGCAACGGCTTCCATCTGGCGCGAGGCCGCCTCGCGCTTGGCCTGCGGGGTCACTTCCTGCATCACGCCTATGGTCGACATGGTCATGTC
>DIVE01000083.1:2795-4868 GCA_002423265.1 Methylophilaceae bacterium UBA6140
GTCAGGCAGGAGGTTTTATCGGCGGGGAAAGATCGGCGGAGAACGCCTGTGGATCAAGCCGGGGAATCGCGGTTGCAACGACATCCGGAAGGTTGGTGAACGAAGATACGAACGGCACCTGCTGCGAAAAATGGCAGCCGGCCATGCTGCAGGAATTGTGCTTCTGGTCCGCCTGATGCGGATTTGCATCCGACGCGGCATCATGGTCATGGCAATCGGACATCGCGTCCATCACAGCCATCGAACTCTGCATCGGCGTTCCGTAATCTGCGCATTGGATGGCGCAAACCGCTGCCATGGCAGGCGTTGCAGCCATGACCAGAACCAATATCGCGACGCATGTACGAAAACACTTCATGATGCGATGACTGTAACATCCAAGTATAGTTCTTGGAAAGCGCATAGTTCTCCCAAAGCGTAGCTAGGACAGAGCGCAGCAAGGACAAAATCTTGTGTAAAGAAAAACAACGCTGGGACATCTTCTGCCGCATCGTCGACAACTTCGGCGATATCGGCGTCTGCTGGCGGCTGGCAAAACAGCTCTCGACCGAGCATGGCCTCGATGTGCGGCTCTGGATCGATGACCTCGCCGGCGCCAGGCGCCTACTACCATCGCTTGACCTCGGCACTGCGCACCAGCGGCTGGAGAATATTGATATCTGCCACTGGCAAGCCGGGTTCAATTTCGACCGGGTTGCCGATGTTGTCATCGAGGCCTTCGCCTGCGAACTACCGGAAAACTATCTGCTGGCGATGGCGGAAACGCAGCCCGTCTGGCTCAATCTGGAATATCTGAGCGCCGAGAGCTGGGTCGAGGATTACCATCTCCAACCTTCGCCCCACCCGAGATTGCCCCTGAAAAAAACCTTCTTTTTCCCCGGCTTCACGGAAAAAACCGGCGGACTTCTGCGCGAGCGCGGGCTTCTCGCCCAGCGCGATGTCTTTCAGCATCAGCTTGCGGCGGATAATGTCGCCGGCACACACGCCGCGCTGCGCGTATCGCTGTTCTGCTACCCGTTCGCGCCAATTCGCCCACTGCTCACTTGCATGGCGCAATCGGCAAGACCGGTCGAATGCCTGATTCCGCAAACCGCCATCATGAATGAAGTCTGCGGCTTTTTCGGCACTCCCGAATGGACTGGCGGATTGACTGGCGAACTGGTGGCCGGTCAGCGGCGCAAAACCGGTAACCTGACGGTAAAAATCCTGCCCTTTCTCTCGCAGGCAGAATACGACCAGCTGCTGTGGTCGTGCGATCTCAATTTCGTGCGCGGCGAAGACAGCTGGGTACGGGCGATCTGGGCAGGCCGCCCTTTCATCTGGCAACCCTACCGTCAGGAAGATGACGCCCATTTCGCCAAGCTCGATGCGTTTCTCAACCGCTATCTGAAAGCTGAAGGCGGGCTCAAGGCTTGCGAGCCATCAGCGGCTGAACACCTGGCCGCTTTCCACCTGGCCTGGAGTCGTGGCGCGCTGGAACCTCGTCACTGGCAACAACTTGTCCTGCATTTGACCGCTCTCGACAGGCATGCCCGCCAGCGCTCGGAAGACTGGGCAGAACTGCCCGATCTCGCATCTAAGCTGGTGATTTTTTGCAAAAGTTATACATAGAATTGTTGTCCTCTATGACTAAACTTGCCTACTACAACCCCTAATTCTTTTCTATATTGACCATCACGTGTTCTAAAAATCGCTGAGCGATATCTTCTAGTCTCTGAACAAACTTCAGTGGCGCCATAAATTCAGAACCAAGCAAGTCTTTAGTCTTAACCTGAAAATACCGAATCTCTTCACCCATCTCTTTATTAACTGTAGCGTAGCCTACCGATTTAGTTGAGTTCTTTTGTTCGAGTAATTGTTGTAACGTAACTCGATCTTGATTAGGTGTTTTGTTCCGAAGATATATCGCATTCACAAGAATCTGTGATGTATGCCCTGCATTTTGCAGCATATTAACTAAAGCCGTAGTTTGGGCTTGAGCCTTGCCTTTATCAATGGTGAGTCGCCCCGTCTGCACTAGACACTTTAAAGCCTGCTGAAGTACTGCATCTCGAACTTTACCGGAGAAAGGCC
>DIVE01000101.1 GCA_002423265.1 Methylophilaceae bacterium UBA6140
GGCGAGCAGACTGCAGTTGCAGATGAGCCGGAGAAGAAAACCAGACCGGCAGCTACAGAACCAGAGAAGAGAGTAAGAAAGTCGGGGGCGAAAAATGCTACAGCCAGCTAGACAAAAATACCGGAAGATGCAAAAAGGCCGCAACAAGGGCATTGCAACAACCGGCAACAAAGTGAGTTTTGGTGAATTCGGCCTCAAGGCTGTTGGTCGTGGCCGTCTGACTGCGCGTCAGATTGAAGCTGCACGTCGCGTGATGACACGTCACATCAAGCGCGGTGGCCGAGTATGGATCCGTATTTTCCCTGATCAGCCTATTTCCAAGAAGCCGGCTGAAGTGCGTATGGGTAATGGTAAGGGTAGTACCGAGTACTACGTGGCCCAGATCCAGCCAGGTAAAATGTTATATGAAATGGACGGAGTCAGCGAAGAGCTGGCGCGTGAAGCTTTCCGTTTGGCCGCTGCAAAGTTGCCGATCGAGACTACCTTCATCACCCGTCACGTTGGGAGCTAAATCATGAAGGCATCCGATTTGAGAGCAAAGTCTGTTGAAGAGTTGAACAATGAGCTGATTGAATTGCGCCGAGCACAATTCTCCATGCGCATGCAGTTGGCGACTCAACAGTTGAACAAGGTCGATCAGGTAGGCAAGGTGAGACGTGATATTGCACGTGTGCGCACTGTTCTGGCTGAGAAAGCGAAACAGGTATAACCATGAGCGAAACCAATACAGCAAGCGCAAAGACTGAAAAAGTCGTTCGCACTTTGAGTGGTCGCGTAGTCAGCGACAAGATGGACAAGACCGTAACCGTTCTCGTAGAACGCAAGGTCAAGCATCCTTTGATCGGCAAGGTTGTTCGCCGTTCGAAAAAATTCCATGCACACGATGAAAACAACGAGTGCAAGGAAGGCGATCTCGTCGTGATTGAGGAAAGCCGTCCGCTTTCCAAGACCAAGACCTGGGCTGTCAGCAAGGTTGTAGAAAAGGCGCGTGGCGTCTAATTTATATTGCGCTTTATCTTAAGCGCAATATATAATGTTGGACTTTTTGGCGGGCACACAGCTCCCGCCCCAATACTGACCGTGGTTTTGTCGGCCGTGAGGACTACCGGCTGGTGTTGGTTAAACGGATTAAGTTGGAGATTATTCTCATGATTCAAATGCAATCTCGGCTCGAAGTTGCCGATAACACTGGTGCACGTTCCGTAATGTGCATCAAGGTGTTGGGTGGCTCAAAGCGTCGTTACGCCGGCATCGGTGATGTGATCAAGGTCACGATCAAGGATGCTGCTCCACGCGGTCGTGTCAAAAAGGGTGAAGTTTACAGCGCCGTGGTGGTGAGAACTACCAAGGGCGTGCGTCGCCCGGATGGCTCATTGGTTAAGTTCGATGGTAACGCCGCTGTGCTTTTAAATAACAAGTTAGAGCCGATCGGCACCCGTATTTTCGGGCCTGTGACACGCGAGCTACGCGGTGAGCGTTTCATGAAGATCGTATCCCTGGCGCCAGAAGTATTGTAAGGAGATCTGGTCGATGAACAAAATTCGCAAGGGTGATGAAGTCATCCTCAATACTGGTAAGGACAAGGGCAAGCGCGGTACGGTCAAGACCGTCCTGGCCAGCGGCCATGTCATTGTTGAAGGCCTGAATCTGGCCAAGAAACATGCCAAACCCAATCCTATGCGCGGCATTGCTGGCGGTATCATCAGCAAGGAGATGCCAATCGATATCTCCAACGTTGCTTTGTTCAATGTGGCTACTCAGAAGGGTGAGCGCGTTGGTTTCAAGACACTTGATGATGGCCGCAAAGTGCGTGTCTTCAAATCAAGCGGCGAAGTAGTTGACGCTTAAGGAATTATCATGGCTCGTTTAAAACAGTTTTATAAAGACACCGTGGTCAAGCAGATGATCGAGCAGTTCGGTTACAAGTCTCCCATGGAAGTGCCTCGTATCGAGAAGATCGTGCTGAACATGGGTGTGGGCGAAGCAGTGGCCGACAAGAAGGTCATGGAAAATGCAGTGGGTGATCTGGAGAAGATTGCCGGCCAAAAGGCAATTGTAACCAAGGCCAAAAAGTCGGTTGCCTCGTTCAAGATTCGTGATGGCTATCCGGTTGGTTGCAAGGTGACCTTGCGTCGTGAGCGTATGTACGAATTCCTTGATCGCTTGGTGACCGTTGCAATTCCGCGTATTCGTGACTTCCGTGGTATTCCGGGCAAGTCTTTCGATGGTCGCGGCAATTACAACATGGGTGTTAAAGAGCAGATCATTTTCCCGGAAATCGAGTATGACAAGATCGATGCGCTGCGCGGGATGAATATCACTATTACAACGACAGCAAAGACTGATGACGAAGCGCGTGCATTGCTTGCTGCTTTCAGTTTCCCATTTAGGAATTAGACAACATGGCTAAAACCTGTCTGATAGAGCGCGAGCAAAAGCGTCGCGACACAGTAAAAAAATATGCAGCCAAGCGTGCTGCGCTTGAAGCAATTATCGCTGATTCGCAAGCGTCTGTTGAAGACCGTCGCGAAGCGCGTCAAAAGTTGCAAAGTCTGCCACGCAACTCCAGTCCTGTTCGTTTGCGCAATCGTTGTGCGCTGACTGGTCGTCCACGTGGTGTGTTCAGTAAATTTGGTATCGCGCGTGGCAAGTTGCGCGAGTTGATGATGCGCGGCGAAGTGCCAGGCGTCACCAAAGCTAGCTGGTAACGGAGGGTTATAGTAATGAGTATGAGTGATCCGATTGCCGACATGCTGACGCGTATTCGTAACGCGCAAAGTGTCAACAAGGCAACAGTGTCTATGCCGTCGTCCAAGTTAAAGACAGCAATTGCCAACGTTTTGAAGGACGAAGGTTACATCGATGACTTCTCTGTTCAGGATATTGATGGCAAGCCACAGTTGAATATCAGCCTGAAATACTACGCCGGTCGTCCAGTGATTGAGACGATCAGCCGTGTCAGCCGCCCGGGTTTGCGAATCTATCGCGGCAGTCAGGATATTCCAAAGGTAATGAATGGCCTCGGCGTGACGATTATGTCTACGTCCAAGGGTGTGATGACTGATCGCAAAGCGCAGGCTGCCGGTGTCGGTGGCGAAGTGCTGTGTGTCGTGGCTTAAGGAGAGAAGCATGTCTCGTGTAGCTAAAAATCCAGTCGCAATTCCCGATAAGGTTGAGGTGGTTCTGTCAGCCGGCAATATTTCTGTCAGCGGTCCGCTGGGCAAGCTTTCGCACCCGCTGACTGATGCCGTGAAGCTCGAAAAAGATGGCAATTCCATCACTTTCGCAGCAGCCAGCGACAGCCAGCACTCCCGTGCAATGTCCGGTACTTTGCGTTCTCTCGTGGCCAACATGGTTCAAGGTGTTTCGCAGGGCTTCACCCGCAAGCTGACTCTGGTTGGCGTGGGTTACAAGGCGCAGGCGCAGGGCTCTACACTGAATCTTGATTTGGGATATTCCCACCCGATTAGCCACAAGATGCCGGAAGGTATCACTGTGCAAACCCCGACACAGACTGAAGTGCTGCTGACGGGTTTCGACAAGCAGGTGGTTGGTCAAGTTGCCGCACAAATTCGTGCATATCGTTCTCCTGAGCCATACAAGGGCAAGGGTGTACGTTATTCCGATGAAGTAGTGGTTATTAAAGAAACCAAGAAGAAGTAAGGTTTAGCCATGAATAATTTAAACAATGTAAATTCCCGCCTGCGTCGTGCACGCAAGACGCGTGCAAAGATCGCCGAGCTGAAAGCAACGCGTCTGAGTGTGCATCGTACAAATACGCACATCTATGCTCAGATCATTGCTGAAACCGGTGACAAGGTAATTGCAAGCGCTTCTACAGTCGAGGCCGAAGTGCGCAAGAGCATCAAGAGCGGCGGCAACGTGGCTGCTGCGGCGGTGGTCGGCAAGCGTATCGCCGAAAAGGCGAAGGCGGCCGGAATCACCGCTGTGGCTTTTGACCGTTCCGGTTATAAATACCACGGCCGTATCAAGGCGCTGGCTGATGCGGCGCGCGAAAACGGCTTGTCCTTCTAATAGACGGGGTTAATGATGGCAAGAGATAAAGAAGTTGAACAGCAGACCGATGGTCTGCGTGAAAAGATGATTGGTGTTAACCGCGTTACCAAGGTGGTAAAGGGTGGTCGCATCATGAGTTTTGCAGCATTGACCGTGGTAGGTGACGGCGATGGCGGTGTTGGTATGGGCAAGGGTAAGGCGCGTGAAGTGCCGGTGGCTGTGCAAAAGGCGATGGACGAAGCCCGTCGCGGCATGCTCAAGGTCAGCCTGAATAATGGCACCCTGCATCATGCTGTCACTGGTGTCCATGGCGCTGCCAAAGTGTTCATTCAGCCAGCTTCCGAAGGTACGGGCATTATTGCCGGTGGCGCAATGCGTGCGATTTTTGAGGTGATGGGCGTGACCAATGTTCTGGCCAAGTGCATCGGCTCGACGAATCCTTACAACGTCGTTCGTGCAACCTTGAACGGTCTGCAGTCCATGAATACGCCGGCAGAAATTGCGGCCAAGCGTGGTAAGAGCATAGAAGAAATCAGAGGTTAATGATGGCTAAAGCTAAACAAGCAGCTAATACGCTGAAAGTGACTTTGGTTAAAAGCACGATCGGCAGAATCCAGGCGCATCGCGCTTGTGTCGCCGGCCTTGGTTTGCGCCGCATGCATCAGACCGTAGAAGTGCTGGATACACCGGCAAATCGCGGCATGATCAACGCGGTCGGCTATCTTTTGAAGGTAGAAGCATAATGAAACTGAATTCGATCAAGCCCTCTGAGGGCGCAAAACACAGTAAACGCCGCGTCGGCCGTGGTATTGGTTCCGGCCTGGGCAAGACCGCGGGTCGCGGCCACAAGGGTCAGAAGTCGCGTACCGGCGGCTTCCACAAGGTTGGTTTTGAAGGCGGTCAGATGCCTATTCAGCGTCGTTTGCCGAAGCGTGGCTTCGTGTCGCTGACCAAGGATGATACAGCTCGCGTGCGCACCAGCGAATTGGTTGCTGTGCAAGCGGATGTGATCGACTTGCTGGCATTGAAGCAAGCCAAGGTCGTGCCTGCCGGCGTGCGTTCGGTGAAGGTATATCTCTCGGGTGAAGTTACCCGTGCGATCAGTGTCCAGGGTTTGTTGCTGAGCAAGGGCGCGCGTGCAGCAGTTGAAGCTGCTGGCGGCAAGATTGTTGAGTAAGGCCTGAAGGCGTAAACAAGTTGGCTAATGATAGTTTGTTGGGAACGGTAGGCAAGATGTCAGAACTGAAAAGTCGTCTGCTGTTTGTGATTGGTGCGCTGATCGTTTTCCGCCTTGGGACATTTATTCCAGTCCCCGGCATTGACCCGGACACGCTGGCAAGGCTGTTTGAATCTCAGTCTGATGGGATTCTCGGCATGTTCAATATGTTCTCCGGCGGCGCCTTGTCCAGATTCAGTCTTTTTGCTCTGGGCATCATGCCTTACATTTCGGCTTCGATCATCATGCAGTTGCTGACGGTGGTTTCGCCCAAGCTGGAGCAGTTGAAGAAGGAAGGCGAGAGCGGACGGCGCCAGATTACCAAGTACACACGTTATGGTACGCTGGTTCTGGCAACATTCCAGGCGCTCGGCATTTCGATTGCGCTGGAAAGCCAAGCAGGTCTGGTGATTGATCCGGGCATGATGTTCCGCTTTACGGCAGTGGTCACTCTGGTGAGCGGTACCATGTTCCTGATGTGGCTGGGAGAGCAGATTACCGAGCGTGGTATCGGTAATGGTATTTCCATTATTATTTTCGCCGGTATCGTTGCGGGCTTGCCGAGTGCGATCGGAGGTACGCTGGAATTGGCCAGAACAGGTACGTTCCATCCGTTGTTTGTACTGTTCCTGATCATTGCAGTGGTGCTGGTTACCGCGTTCGTTGTGTTCGTTGAACGGGGCCAACGCAAGATTACAGTGAATTATGCGAAGCGTCAGGTCGGTCGCAAGGTGTTTGGCGGTCAAACCAGTCACTTGCCTCTGAAGCTGAACATGGCTGGCGTGATTCCCCCGATATTCGCATCGAGCATTATTTTGTTCCCAGCCACGATGGCAGGCTGGTTTGGCAGTAGCGAGAGCATGACATGGCTGAAAGACATCGGTGGAACCTTGTCGCCAGGGCAGCCGCTGTACATCCTGCTGTTTGCAAGTGCGATCATATTCTTCTGTTTCTTCTACACAGCCTTGGTGTTCAATCCCAAGGAAACGGCAGATAACCTGAAGAAAAGCGGTGCTTTCGTTCCTGGCATACGGCCTGGCGATCAAACGGCTCGGTACATTGATCGCATCATGGGTCGTTTGACTTTGGCAGGGGCTTTGTATATCACCGCAGTATGCTTGTTGCCGGAATTTTTGATTCTCAGTTACAACGTGCCATTTTATTTTGGTGGCACTTCACTGCTGATTATCGTTGTGGTGACAATGGATTTCATGGCGCAGGTGCAGTCTCACCTGATGTCCAACCAGTATGAAAGCTTGCTCAAAAAAGCTAATTTTAAAGGCGGTGCGGTTACTCCGCGTTGATTAGGGTAAAGCGGCATGGCGAAAGAAGATTCGATAGAGATGCAAGGCGTGGTGTTGGAAAACCTGCCAAATGCAACCTTTCGCGTAAAGTTGGAAAATGATTTCGTAGTGTTGGGTCATATTTCCGGCAAGATGCGTAAAAACTACATACGTATTTTACCGGGTGACAAGGTTACCGTAGAAATGACGCCATATGATTTGTCACGCGCACGGATTATTTTCCGTGTTAAATAAGTGTTAGAAGTGAGGGTTGTGAAATGAGAGTTCGTGCATCTGTTAAGGCTTTATGCCGTAATTGCAAGGTTGTTCGTCGTCGTGGTGTTGTGCGTATCATCTGCACGGACCCGCGCCACAAGCAGCGTCAAGGGTAATTGGTAGTAAATGTGCGAAGCTGATTGTTAAAAGTCGGCCAAGCTGTTAAAATTTTGGGCTTTTTTGGCGACTAACAAATTAGTTGCGCCATAATTTTGGAGTAGGAACATGGCTCGGATAGCAGGGGTAAACATCCCAAATCATAAGCATGCCGAAATCGCGTTAACGTCGATTTATGGTATTGGTCGTAACACGGCGAAACAGATCTGTCTGGCGGCTGGTGTTTCTACCACAGTGAAAATCAAGGATCTGAACGACGCTGAAGTCGAAAAGCTGCGCGACGAAGTTGCGAAGCTTAAGGTCGAGGGTGACCTGCGCCGTGAAGTGACAATGAACATCAAGCGTTTGATGGATCTTGGTTGCTATCGCGGTATTCGTCACCGCCGTGGCTTGCCGGTTCGCGGTCAGCGCACGAAGACCAATGCACGTACACGCAAGGGTCCTATCAAGCCAATCAAGGCATCTAAGTAAGGATTTGTAAATGGCTAAAGCAAACGCACGTATTCGTAAGAAAGTTAAAAAGAACATTGCCGAAGGCATTGCTCACGTTCATGCTTCTTTTAACAATACGATTATCACGATCACCGATCGCCAGGGTAACGCGCTCTCATGGGCAACCTCGGGCGGTGCCGGCTTCAAAGGTTCACGCAAGAGCACTCCATTCGCGGCGCAGGTGGCTGCCGAAGCGGCTGGCAAGGCTGCTCAGGAATGCGGCGTAAAGAACCTTGAAGTTCGTATCAAGGGCCCGGGCCCGGGCCGCGAATCCGCCGTGCGTGCTTTGAATGCTGCCGGTTTCAAAATCACCAGTATTTCGGATGTGACGCCAGTGCCGCACAACGGTTGCCGTCCACCAAAGAAGCGCCGCATCTAAGCGCGCTTGATATAACAGGAGAATACCTTGGCTAGAAATCTTGATCCTAAGTGCCGTCAGTGCCGCCGTGAAGGCGAGAAGCTTTTCCTTAAGGGCGAAAAGTGTTTCACAGACAAGTGCGCGATTGAAAAACGTAATTTCCCACCAGGCCAGCACGGTCAAAGGCGTAATCAGCGTCTCTCCGATTACGGTGTGCAGTTGCGTGAAAAGCAGAAGCTGCGCCGCATCTATGGCGTGCTCGAAGGCCAGTTCCGTGGCTATTACGCTGAAGCTGACCGCCGCAAGGGCATTACTGGTGAAAACCTGCTGCAGTTGCTGGAATGTCGTCTCGATAACGTTGCCTACCGCATGGGCTTTGGTGCTTCGCGTACTGAAGCACGTCAGATCGTTCGTCACAACAGCATTCTGGTCAATGGCAAGCGAGTAAACGTGCCTTCTTATCAGGTTCGTCCTGGTGATGAAGTGCAAGTCGCAGATGCATCCAGAAATCAGTTGCGCATCAAGGGCGCGCTCGAGGCTGCTGCACAGCGAGGTTTCCCCGAATGGATCTCGGTTGATGTCAAGGCACTGAAGGGTGTGTTCAAGGCCAAGCCGCAGCGCGATGAGTTGCCTGCTACGATCAACGAGTCTCTCGTCGTCGAACTTTATTCCAAGTAATTAAGCCCTTTCGAATCGAGGGTCATAAGGAAAGTTTATGCAAAACAGTCCGACAGAATATTTAAAGCCGCGCGTGGTTGATGTGGAAGTGCTCTCGCCATTGCGCGCCAAGGTTACGCTCGAGCCTATGGAGCGTGGTTTTGGTTATACCCTGGGGAATGCATTGCGCCGCGTGCTGCTTTCTTCCATTCCCGGCTATGCAATCACTGAAGTCAAGATCGACGGTGTCGTGCATGAGTATTCCACTATTGATGGCGTGCAGGAAGATGTCGTCGATATCCTTCTGAACCTGAAGGGTGTTGCGCTTAAGCTGAACAATAAATCCGAGACTGTGCTGACGTTGAGCAAGTCGACCGAAGGTGTTGTCACCGCGGGCGATTTCGACACTGGTCATGATGCTGAAATCGTCAATCCGGATCACGTGATTGCGCATCTGACCAAGGGCGGCAAGCTCAGCCTTGAAGTCAAGGTGGAAATGGGTCGTGGCTATCAGCCGGTCCCTGCGCGTCAGAAGGGTGTTGATGAAGACCGCGTACTTGGGTTCATCATGGTCGATGCCTCTTTCAGTCCGATCAACAAGGTGAGCTATCAGGTCGAGAGCGCTCGTGTTGAGCAGCGTACCGATCTTGACAAGCTGATCATGGATGTTGAAACCAACGGTGTGATCGAGCCGGAGCAGGCAATTCGTGATGCAGCTCGCATCCTGATGGGGCAGCTGGCTGTGTTTGCCGACCTCGAAGGTGCGCCTACCGAAATTGAAGTCAAGCATGCGCCGCAAGTTGATCCTATTCTGTTGCGTCCGGTAGATGATCTTGAATTGACAGTTCGCTCGGCGAATTGCCTCAAGGCCGAGAACATTTACTATATCGGAGACTTGATTCAGCGTAATGAAAACGAATTACTGAAAGCGCCTAATCTGGGCCGCAAGTCTCTGAACGAGATCAAGGATGTATTGGCATCCAAGGGCCTGACATTGGGTATGAAATTAGAAAACTGGCCACCGGTCGGTCTGGAAAAGGTGTGAGGGTATCACTATGCGTCATCGCAACAGCAATCGTAAATTAAATCGTACCAGCAGCCATCGTCAGGCGATGTTGCGTAACATGGCAAACTCCCTGCTGCGTCACGAAGTCATCAAGACTACGCTGCCGAAGGCAAAGGAACTGCGCCGTGTGGCTGAGCCTTTGATCACCTTGAGCAAGAACGCTACATTGGCGAACCGTCGTTTGGCTTTCAGCCGCACGCGAGATCGCGATATCGTTGGCAAGCTCTTTAATGAGCTTGGCCCACGCTATCAGACCCGCAACGGTGGATACCTGCGTATTCTGAAATGCGGTTTCCGCGTAGGCGACAATGCGCCTATGGCACTGGTTGAGCTGGTTGATCGTCCGGAAATCGAGAACGAAGTCGTAGTTGCCGAGTGATCGCTTAGCTAGTCTGCATCTCGTCGAAAAGCCGGTCATTGACCGGCTTTTTGTTTAAGTGGCTACCCATGCGCAGTATTGCAATGACTGTATGCCAATTCAATCACTTGTGCCTCATTGAATGGCCAGTTCAGGGATTTTCCGTTGGCGGTGTTGAGTAGCACCGGAATGCGGGTGCCATACTTCGCCAGCAGCGATTCGTCCTCGCTGATTTCGATTACATCCCAACTGATTTTCGGGTGCTTGATGCGGATAAGCAGAGCCTCCGCTGTTTCGCAGAGGTGGCAAGCGGAGGTGCTGAAAAGTTTGAGTGCGATGGTCATGGCCGAGATAGGAAAGGTTTTAAGCTAATCATCCAACTAATTGGCGGATAAGCGTTTTCGATACCCTAAAAAACCACCATAATAGCAACTGGAAGCAAATTCCGGTTCCTTTAGATTTTAATCAACACCTTGTGGGCGAACCAATGGCTGAAATTCAAGAATCAAAAGAGAGCTTGCAAGAAAGCCTGCAACAAGTCATCACGCTATTAAACAAGCACAAGTTGATTGAAGGCTTGGTGCAGAAGCAGGATATGCCCAAGCAGGCTCTGGTTGAAACTCTGGTTCACAAGCAGAACCTCGCAGAGCTGCAAAAGAAGCTCGATGCCCTGCACCCTGCAGACGTGGCCTATATTCTTGAGGCATTGCCGCTGGACCAGCGGCTGGATGTCTGGGATCTGGTCAAGGCTGAGCGCGATGGCGACATTCTGCTGGAAGTCTCCGATGCGGTACGCCAGACGCTGATTGCAGACATGGACAGCGAGGAGCTGCTCGCTGCTGCAGAACAGCTGGATACGGACGAGCTGGCCGACCTCGCACCGGATTTACCCAAGGATGTCTTGCAGGATCTCTTGGAAAGTCTGGATGCCAGCAACCGCGAGCGATTGCAATCAGCACTGTCTTATCCTGAAGATGCTGTCGGTGCGCTGATGGACTTTGACATCGTCACCATACGCGAGGACATCACGCTCGAGGTTGCATTGCGATATTTGCGTCGCATTGGCAGTCTGCCAGACCATACCGATAAACTTTTCGTTGTCGATAGACACGACATGTTGCATGGCGTGTTGCCGCTGAAGCGATTGGTAGTCAGCGACCTTGATTCCGGCGTAGATGAGATCATGGCCGACGATGCAGTCGTCTTTCATCCAGAGGACAAGGCGACCGATGCCGCCAAGGCGTTCGAACGCTATGACCTGGTCACTGCCCCCGTGGTGGATGAAAACAACAAGCTGATTGGACGTCTGACGGTCGATACCGTCATGGATTTCATTCGCGAGGAAGCGGAAAGCGACATGCTCTCATTGGCTGGCTTGCGGGAAGACGAAGATATGTTCTCGTCGGTCTGGAAGGCCATGCAAAACCGCTGGACCTGGCTGGCCGTCAATCTGGTGACGGCATTTGTCGCTTCGCGCGTGATCGGTGCATTTGAGGGATCGATCGAAAAGATCGTGGCGCTGGCGGCGTTGATGCCGATCGTGGCGGGTATCGGCGGCAATTCCGGCAATCAGACCATTACCATGATTGTGCGAGGTCTGGCATTGGGCCAGGTGGCATCACACAACATGAAATCCCTGTTGCAGAAAGAGCTCGGAATCGCCTTGCTCAATGGCCTGATCTGGGGTTCGGTGCTGGGCGTGGTGGCATATTTGTTGTACGGCAATGTGGCGCTGGGTGTGGTCATGACCGCAGCGATGACCTTGAACCTGCTGTTGGCCGCCGTGATGGGGGTGTTGATTCCGCTGTTGATGACCAAGTTCGGGCGTGATCCGGCGGTCGGCTCCAGCGTACTGATTACCGCGATGACCGATAGCGGCGGCTTCTTCATCTTCCTCGGTCTGGCTACTCTGGTATTGCTGTGAATACGCGATGAACGAATTTTATCTGGTTTGGCAGGATATACAGGCGGGCTTGTATACCCCGGTCGTGCTCTGGCAACTGGGCCTGATCGTGGGCAGTCTGCTGTTGGCCTGGTCGATCAACGGTGTCTTGCGCGCCTATGTCATGCGGCACGCGCCGGAGAATCTGAAAATCAGCATCGGTGGCATCAACCGGGTCTTGTTCCCGCTGTCATCCCTGCTGTTTGTTTATGCAGGCCAGCTGGTATTGAGCGGCTGGCAGCAGACCAATCTGTTGACGCTGGCGGCAGCCTTGTTGATCGCGATGGCCGTGATTCGCCTGGCCGTCTATGCCCTGCGTTACATTTTCTCGCCCAGCGGTTGGCTACGCACGATGGAGAGCGCGATTGCAAGCACCGTCTGGGTGGTTCTCGCCTTGCATCTGAGCGGGTTGCTCAGCTCCATTCTTTCTGCACTCAATAGCGTCAGTTTCGGTATAGGCAAGAGTCAGGTCACCCTGCTGCTGGTTCTGCAGGCGATATTGATCATTTTCTTCACCTTGTTTGCAGCGCTCTGGATCAGCCGTTTGATTGAAAACCGGCTGATGGGCGCGCAACAGATCAACATGAACGTGCGCGTCGTGCTGACCAAGCTGGTACGTATTCTGTTCGTGCTGGTGGCGATATTGTTCGGCTTGTCCGCTGCCGGCCTCGATATCACCTTGCTCTCGGTATTTGGCGGCGCGCTTGGTGTCGGCCTCGGTTTCGGTTTGCAAAAGATCGCCAGCAACTATGCCAGCGGCTTCATCATACTGCTCGACGACTCGATCAAGATCGGCGATATCATTACCGTGGATGTGCACTACGGTGTTGTCAACGAACTGCGTTCCCGTTATATGGTGTTGCGCAAACTGGACAACACCGAAGTGATCATCCCGAACGAACTACTGGTCACCAACGTGATGATCAATCACTCGATGTCCGACCGCAAGGTGCGTGTGCAGCTTGCGCTGCAGGTGAGCTATCAGACCGATCTGGAGCTGGCCATGAAGCTGATGCTGGAGGCCGCCAGAACGCAGGAAAGAGTGCTGCAGGACCCCGAGCCGAATGCCTTGCTCAAGGGCTTTGGCGAGAGCGGTATCGATCTCCTGATGAATGTCTGGATTTCCGATCCCGAAAACGGCTCCATGACGCTGCAATCCGAAATTTATCTGGATATATGGCGAGCCTTCAAGAAACACAATGTATCGATTCCCTACCCTCAGCGCGAGATCCGCATACTCAACAAAGATAGCGGGCCAGCCGGCGCTGTAGGGAGAATGTGAATTGCAGAAATGCAAAAGCCCGCTGACGCGGGCTTTTGACAGAATCCTCAACCGGTAATCAATGATTACTTCAGTTTGGTTTCCTTGTACATCACATGCTTGCGGGCGACTGGATCGAACTTCTTGATCTCCATCTTTTCCGGCATGGTGCGTTTGTTCTTGGTGGTCGTATAGAAGTGACCGGTACCAGCACTTGATTCGAGTTTGATTTTTTCACGCATGATATGGGGTCCTTAAATCTTTTCGCCGGCGGCACGCAGATCAGCCAGAACAGCATCGATGCCGTTCTTGTCGATAGTGCGCAGTGCAGCGTTGGTGATACGTAAGCTTACCCAGCGGTTTTCGCTCTCGACCCAGAATTTGCGGTTTTGCAAATTAGGTAAAAAACGACGCTTGGTCTTGTTGTTTGCGTGGGATACGTTGTTCCCAACCATTGGCTTCTTGCCGGTTACCTGACATACGCGTGCCATGCTAAATCTCCTGGTACTGCTTACCGAAATTCGAAAGACCGCATTTATACCATAGAACGCGGCTTATCCTCAAGAAAATTCTTTAAATTTAACCGGTGGTTAATGTTTTCCTGTGCTGCCGAAACCGCCTTCGCCACGTTCGCTGGCAGCAAAGTCATCGACCACGGTGAAGCTGGCCTGGGTGACAGGCACAATGACCAGCTGTGCGATACGTTCCAGCGGGTTGAGGATAAAAGCTTCGCGTCCGCGATTCCAGCAGGAGACCAGCAGCTGGCCCTGATAATCCGAATCGATCAAACCGACCAGATTGCCCAGCACGATACCGTGCTTGTGGCCGAGGCCGGAGCGCGGCAGGATCATCGCCGCATAGTTCGGATCGGCCAGATGAATCGCCATGCCGGTAGGGATCAGCGTGGTTTCTCCCGGATGCAGGGTTTGCGTATGTTCGATGCAGGCGCGCAGATCGAGGCCGGCGGAGCCGGGGGTGGCATATGCCGGCATCATGTTGTGCAGGCGGTGATCAAGAATTTTCAGTTCTACATTGAGGCTCATGTGGTTTTCCTTGAGGGTTTTTGCAGGCTGCCGGCGACGTGCTGCAATAATTTCCGGGCGATTTCGATTTTCGGTGCGCGTGCCAGAACATGACAGCCATCGTCATCGAGTAGCGTGACGCTGGCCTCTTCCAGACCCATGCTCTCCTGCACCAGATTGGCGACCAGCAGTGGCAGCTGTTTACGCTTGCGTTTGGCTTCCGCGTGTTCAAGCAGATGCTCGCTTTCGGCGGCGAAGCCGACGCAGTAGGGCGGCTCCGGCAAACTGCTGACGGAAGACAGAATATCTATGGTGGGCTTGAGCTCCAATGTCAGCGACTGCTCACTTTTTTTGATCTTTTGCATATCTGGTTTTGCCGGTTTGTAGTCGGCGACTGCCGCGACGCTGATGAAGATATCCTGTGACGCGATGCATCGCATGACGGCTTCCAGCATTTGCTCCGCAGTGCTGACGCTGACCAGTACGACATTTGCGGGCGGCGCAAGACGGGTGGGACCGCTCACCAGCGTGACTTCCGCACCCATCTCCTGCGCCGCCCGGGCGATGGCATAACCCATCTTGCCGGAGCTGAAGTTGGTGATGGCGCGTACCGGGTCTATGGCTTCGACGGTCGGCCCGGCTGTCAGCAGGATGCGTTTGCCTTGCAATATTTTCGGTTGCTGGAATGCTTCCAGCATTGCCAATAGCTGATCCGGCTCCGACATCCGTCCGGGGCCGGTTTCTCCGCAGGCCTGTTCGCCGCGCTCAGGTCCGAGCACAGTCACGCCATCGGCCAGCAATTGGGCGATATTGCGTTGCGTCGCCGGGTGTTCCCACATCTGCCGGTTCATGGCGGGTGCGACCAGCAAGGGACAATCGCGCGCCAGGCACAATGTCGACAGCAGGTCATCGGCGTTGCCATGAACCAGTTTGGCGATGAAATCAGCGCTGGCAGGGGCGATCAGAATCGCATCCGCCTCGCGCGAAAGCTCGATATGCGGCATGCCGTTGGGAATACCGGCATCCCACATGTCGGTATAAACGCGCTTGCCGGAGAGGGCCTGCATGGTCACCGGGGTAATGAAGTGATGCGCAGCCTCTGTCATCACCACCTGTACCTCGATGCTCTGCTTGACCAGCAGGCGCACAAGCTCTGCCGACTTGTAAGCCGCAATGCCGCCGGTGATGCCTAGAACCAGTTTTTTGATTGCCACTGGCGTATCGACTGCCTGATTGTGCATAATTCTGCAATGAATTGAATTACTTCGATTTTATATGAAAGCGGCCGGGCATGGGCAAAGCACTTCAAATCTGTCCGGCTTTCGACAGGTCAAGATTTCGATAGAACCGTGGAGAACAATAATGGCAATCACGGATTGGCCCGAAGGCGAGCGCCCGCGGGAAAAACTGCTGCAGCAGGGATCAGCTGTGCTGTCGGACGCCGAACTGCTGGCGATCTTTTTGCGCGTAGGGGTCACCGGTAAAAGCGCTGTCGATCTGGCACGCGATCTCTTGAGCCGCTTTGGCAGCCTGAACGGAATTTTTGCCGCAAGCGCGGCGGAGATCGGTCAGGTGCATGGCATGGGCAGCAGCAAGTATGTGCAATTACAGGCGATTTTCGAAATGAGCCGGCGCGCCCTGGCCGAACAAATGCGCGCGCGTGATGTGCTGAGTTCGCCGCAGCAAGTAAGGGATTACTTATGCCTGAAGCTCGGCGGGCTGACGCGCGAAGTGTTTGTCGTCATGTTTCTGGATGCGCAGAACCGGGTGCTGGCGCAGGAAGAGTTGTTCAGCGGTACGCTGACACAAACCAGCGTTTATCCGCGCGAGGTGGTGAAACGCGCTTTGCATCACAATGCGGCCTCGGTCATCTTCGCCCACAACCACCCTTCGGGCATTGCCGACCAGAGCCGGGCCGACGAATTGCTGACGGATAGCCTGAAGCAGGCGCTGGCGCTGGTCGATATTCGCGTGTTGGACCATTTCATTGTGGCTGGCAACACCACCTTGTCCTTCGCGGAAAAGGGGCTGCTCTGAATCGACGCCCTTGTGCGTGATGCTGATTGGCCAGGGTCAAGCGGATTTTCGCTGCTTGTGTAGCAGCTGTTTCAATTCCGGTACGCACGAGCCGCACTGCGTACCGCATTTCAGCCTGTCCTGCAGTGCGGAAAAATCAGCGCCCAGCGCGATGTTGCTGGTGATTTCGTTTTCGCAGACATCGAGACAGCTGCAGACCACCTTGCCGCGGCTGCGCTGACCGCTGGGTGGAGCGCTCAAAGGCGCCAGCGCCCAGCGCCGCAGTTCATCGGTCAATTGCCCCTGAGCCATGATCTCTTTCAGCCATTCGGCAGCCAGCGTTTCTCCGGTCAAACGCACGCCGGTGACCTGCCCGTTCTCCACCAGCACACGTTTGCTGATGCCGCGTTTTGCATCGTCGTAGCGCAGCATGGGCGCGCTTTCAGTCATGCCCAGCAGGCGGTCGAGTTCGATGATCAGGCTGTCGTCCGGCACCTTCGTATGCGCTGCGCGCAGAATCACGATCGCGGGATCGCGCCCGAACAGGCCGCAACTGGCGTATTCGAAATGCTTGAGCAGGGGTCGCAGGTTTTGCAGCAGATCATGGGTCAAGCCGCAGCGCATCAGCGACATGCGCCAAACCGGATCGAGCTTCTCCACTTTGACGGCAGCATGTTTGAGCTCAGGCTGGTGCGAAATGCGATCGAAGGCGCTCGGCATCAGCGCGTTGACCCCAAGGCCGTGCATGAATTGGCTGCCCCAGTGCATGGGGATGAACGTCTGCGCTGGCTGCATCTCCTCCGAGGCCTGCGCGCGCAGTACCAGTTGACCGCGTTTGTTGCTGACCTTGACCAGATCACCGGAACGGATCGCGCGGCGCTGCATGTCGTCCTCGTTCATCGAGATCACCGGCTCTTCCGCGTGGTTGAAAAGCTGGGCGACCTTGCCGGTGCGGCTCATGCCGTGCCACTGGTCGCGCAGGCGTCCTGTCAGCAGGTGCAGCGGGTGTCTGGCGTCGATCTTGTCCGCCGTGGCCATGTAAACCGTATTGGCGAACTGTGCCTTGCCATCGGGTTTTTCAAACCCCCCATCGCTATAGAGTCGGGCCTTGCCAGCGGTCGCACCCGTCGGTAGAGGCCATTGCTGAGGACCGGATTCATCCAGTAGCGCATAGCTGAGTCCGGTGATATCGAGGTCGCGCCCGCGCGTGGATTCGCGATGCTCATTGAATATCTGTTCCGGCTGCGTATAGGGAAACAACCGATCGGCCTTTTTTTGTTGCCCCAGATGCGCACCCAGTCTGCGGGCGAATTCGGTTGCGATTTGCCAGTCGTGCCTCGCCTCGCCGGGGGCGCTAACGGCCGGCCGCAGGTGCGTGATGCGGCGCTCGGAATTGGTCACGGTGCCTTCTTTTTCGCCCCAGGTCGTAGCGGGCAACAGCACATCGGCAAAGACGGCGGTGTCGGTGTCCTCGAAACATTCCTGCAACACGACCAGCTCTGCCTTCAATAGCGCGTCATGCACGGTGTTGAGGTCGGGCATGGATTGTGCCGGATTGGTGCAGGCGATCCAGATCGCCTTGATGCTGCCTGCGCGGATGGCATCGAACATCTGCACGGCCGATTTGCCCGGCGTTTCCGGCACGGATTCCACACCCCACAGGCGGGCGGTTTCGGCACGGTGTTCGGGGTTGGCGAGATCGCGATGTGCCGGCAGCAGATTCGCCATGCCGCCGACCTCGCGGCCGCCCATGGCGTTGGGCTGACCGGTAAGCGAGAGCGGCCCGGCGCCCGGCTTGCCGATCTGGCCGGTGGCGAGGTGCAGGTTGATCAGGGCGGCGTTCTTGTCCGTGCCGCTGGTGGATTGATTGAGCCCCTGGCAGTAGAGCGAGAGTGTCGGCCCGGCGCCGAACCATTGCGCCGCCGTGAGGATATCGGCTTCAGCGATGCCGCAGATATCCGCCACTATTTTCGGCGTGTATTCACGCACGGTATTCTTCAGCGTATCGAAGCCCCCGGTATGTTCACGAATGAAAGCCGTGTCCGCCAGCCCTTCCCACAGCATGACGTGCAACAAGCCGTTGAACAGTGCAACATCGGTGCCGGGCAGGATTGCCAGATGCAGATTTGCGGTCTGCGCAGTGTCTGTGCGGCGCGGGTCGACCACAATGACTTTCAGCGCCGGGTTTCTGCTACGGGCATCTTCGATGCGGCGAAAGAGCACGGGGTGCGCGTAAGCCGTGTTGGAGCCGGCGATGAAAAGGCAAGCCGCATGGTCGATGTCTTCATAACAGGCGGGCGGCGCATCTGCGCCCAGCGTGGCCTTGTAGCCGGCGACGGCGGAGGACATGCAAAGCCGTGAATTGGTGTCGATATTGTTGGTGCCGATCAGAGCTTTGGCCAGCTTGTTGAAAACGTAGTAATCCTCGGTCAGCAGTTGGCCGGAAATGTAAAAGGCCACCGCATCCGGCCCGTGTTCGCGGATGATGTCGGCAAAGCGTTTCGCGGTGTAATCCAGCGCTTCTTCCCACCGGCTGGGCGCGCGCGGCAGTTCACGGCTTTTTCGCAGCATTGGTGTCGTCAGTCGGCCTGCGCTGTTCGCGCTCAAGTGCAGGGTAGAACCCTTGCTGCACA
Organism: Methylophilaceae bacterium UBA6140; assembly: GCA_002423265.1. Classification (GTDB taxonomy): domain Bacteria; phylum Pseudomonadota; class Gammaproteobacteria; order Burkholderiales; family Methylophilaceae; genus UBA6140. The sequence goes on from DIVE01000101.1 coordinate 18,715, forward strand.
AACGGCCGAAATTGGCAGGGTGGGCGGGGTCTCCGCGCACGCCGGTGATCTTGTCAGCTTCGCTCTGGATGATGACGCCGCAACCGACGCCGCAGTAACAACAAGTGGATTTGGTTTCTTGCATGATTTTATTTAATGGCCGCAGATACACGCGGATACACGCAGATGANNTGTCATGCAGTAATTCTCGCCATTGTCCAAATGGATGTGATCTGCGTTCATCTGTGTTCATCCGCAGCTGATTTCTGTGGGTTTGGTTAACAGCTTCATGGCCGCCGATACACGCGGATACACGCAGATGAAAACCCCGTCCGGGATTTCTGTCATGCAGTAATTCTCGCCATTGCCCAAATGGATGTGATCTGCGTTCATCTGTGTTCATCCGCGGCTGATTTCTGTGTTTGTTTATCCGCAACAGTTTCATAATTCCAGATACACCGTACCGTCTTCCACCTTGACGTCGAAGCAGGCGGTGCGGCCTTCATCCGGCTCTTCGGCGCTGCCGTCGGCCAGGCTGATTTTCCAGTTGTGCAGGGGGCAGGCGACCTTGTCGCCGTAGACGATGCCTTGTGATAGCGGCCCGCCCTTGTGCGGGCAATGGTCGTGCAGGGCGAACACGCGGTCGTCCGCAGTGCGGAACAGCGCGATGTCGCCGTCGGGGCTGCGCACGACGCGCGAGCCGAGCCGGGGAATGTCATTGAGAGTCGTTACCGCGATCCAGTTTTTCATTTCGGTTCCAATCAGCTTGCGATTTCCAGAGTTTTGAATTCCTTGTGTTGCTCGCGCTTCTGCACGCGTTCCGCCCAAGGGTTGACCGCGCCCTGCAGGGCGAACAGCAGGCGCTCGTAGGCGGCCTTGCGGCCTTCGGCATCCTGCACCACGCGCTGTTTCACATAATCGAGGCCGACACGGTGTATCCAGTGCACGGTGCGGTCGAGGTAACGCGCCTCTTCGCGGTAGATCTGAATGAAGGCGCCGGAATATTCCAGCACTTCGTCATGCGTTTTTACCTTGCAGAGAAACTGCGCGACTTCGGTCTTGATGCCGCCGTTGCCGCCGACATAGATCTCCCAACCGGAATCGACACCGATGATGCCGACGTCCTTGATGCCCGATTCGGCGCAGTTGCGTGGGCAGCCGGAGACGGCGAATTTGACCTTGTGCGGCGCCCACATGTGGTCGAATGCCTTTTCGATATCGATGCCCATTTGCGTCGAATCCTGCGTGCCGAAACGGCAGAATTCGGAGCCGACGCAGGTTTTGACGGTGCGGATGCCCTTGGCATAGGCATAACCGGAAGGCATGTCGAGGTCCGCCCACATGCTGACCAAATCTTCCTTTTTTACGCCCAGAAGATCGATACGCTGGCCGCCGGTGACTTTCACCATGGGCACGGCGTACTTGTCGGCGACATCGGCGATCTTGCGTAGCTGGTCCGGCGTGGTGACACCGCCATACATGCGCGGTACCACCGAGTAGGTGCCGTCCTTCTGGATGTTGGCGTGCACGCGCTCGTTGATGAAGCGCGATTGCGGGTCGTCTACCGCTTCATGCGGCCAGGTCGAGATCAGGTAATAATTCAGCGCCGGACGGCAGGTGGCGCAGCCGTTGGGTGTGCGCCACTCCATGCCTTTCATCGCGTCGGGGATGTTGAGGTGTTTGTGTTTGCGTATGGCTTCGCGGACTTCCTCGTGGTTTTTCTCGGTGCATCCGCATACCGCCTTGCTGGTAGACGCGGGCGCATAGCCGCCGCCCAGCGACGAGGCCAGGATCTGCTCCACGAGGCCGACGCAGGAGCCGCAGCTGGAACCGGCCTTGGTCTGCTTCTTGACGTCGTCGATGGTAAACAGTCCTTTTTCCTTGATGGCCTTGACGATGGTGCCCTTGCAGACACCGTTGCAACCACAGACCTCCATCTCGTCGGTCATGGCCGACGCTTTGTCCTGACCCTGATGGCCGGTGTTGCCCAGGCTGTCCTGGCCGAACATCAGGTGGTCGCGGATTTCGTGGACCGGCTTGCGGTCACGCAGGAGCTGGAAATACCAGGCGCCGTCCTTGGTATCACCATAGAGCACGCTGCCGATGATTTTGTCATCTTTAATGATCAGCTTCTTGTAAACACCTCCCACCGCATCGTGCAAAACGATCTCTTCGGTATCTTCTCCACCCGTAAAATCGCCGGCAGAAAAGAGGTCGATGCCGGTGACTTTCAGCTTGGTTGAAGTGACGGAGCCGGCATAGCGGCCGATACCGAAGTTGGCCAAGTGCGTGGCGCACACCTTGGCCATTTCAAACAGGGGCGCGACCAGACCGTAGCTGATGCCACGGTGGGCCACGCATTCGCCCACGGCATAGATGCGCGGGTCGTAAGTCTGCATCGTGTCGTTGACGACGATGCCGCGATCGCAATAAATGCCGGCCGATTCCGCCAGCGTGAAATTGGGGCGGATGCCGACCGCCATGACGACCAGATCGGCCGGGATTTCCTCGCCATCCCTGAATCGCACGGCGGCCACCCGGCTATCCTTGCCCGCCAACTCACTGGTGTCCTTCTGCAGCATGAAATTGAGGCCTTTGGCCTCCAGCGACTGTTGCAGCATCTTGCCGGCTGTCCTGTCGAGCTGGCGTTCCAGCAGCCATTCGCTTCTGTGCACCACGGTCACGTCCATACCCTGAATCTTGAGGCCGTTGGCCG
>DIVE01000019.1 GCA_002423265.1 Methylophilaceae bacterium UBA6140
GTGCACGTGGCGGTTGGTGATCATGGCATTGCCATTGCTGGCCGGCGGCGTCCAGCCTTCAGGCTTCCAGCCGGATGGCGGCACACGGTAGCCGAGAGCGCCTATCATCATGGCAATGAAATAGAGCACGCCCATGGTGGCGAAGGTTTCCCAGACGCCGACCGAAGTCGGTGTCGCGAAGTAATTCATCAAGGTGTTTGCCAATGGCGCACCGATCATCGCACCACCGCCGAAGCCCATGATGGCCATGCCGGTCGCCATGCCGCGGCGGTCGGGGAACCACTTGATCAGGGTGGAAACCGGCGAGATATAACCAAGACCCAGACCGATGCCGCCGATCACGCCGGAACCGAGCAGCATGAGCCAGAGTTGGTGGGAGTAAACCCCCAGCGCCGTCAGTAACAGACCGCCGCCCCAGCAAAGCGCAGCGACAGCGCCGGCCTTGCGCGGGCCGGCGTGTTCCAGCCAGTGACCGAATACGGCTGCTGACGTACCCAAAAACACAAAAAACAGCGTGAACATCCAGCCCAGATCGCTGACCTTCCAGTCGCAATCCGTGACGAACAAGCGCGCCAAAAAGCTGACATTCTCAGCACATGTCAGCGGCGCATCAATGCCGACGGCTTTCGACAACGGCAGCCAGAACACGCTGAAACCGTAGGCCATGCCGATGGACAAATGAATCGCCAGTGCCGCTGGCGGCACCAGCCAGCGGTTGAATCCCGGACCGGCAATGATTCTCTCTTTGGAAAAAAAATCTGACATCAAGCTCTCCAATCGAATTGCTGTTGTTTTTCTGTTCACACTTCCGGAGCCATACCTCTCCACCACTCCGCTGAAGCTCTGCAGTTGGATACTCTTATAAAACCGAAAAAATGGCAATTACTTGCACGAATTTGACTGGCAGGGTTGATGAGTTCATTCGATGTCATCAATATGTCACATAAGCGTCATATAGTAGCGGGCACTACCAAAAGCAATCGAGAGGAATCGACGATGCCAGCCAATATACTTGTTGTGGAAGACGAACCGGCGATACAGGAACTGCTTGCGCTCAACCTGACGCAAGCCGGCCACAACGCCATGCGCGCCTTGAGTGTGGAACAGGCGCAGCTGTTGATGCGCGAAGCGCTGCCCGACCTCATCATCCTTGACTGGATGCTGCCCGGCATGAGCGGCATCGAATTCTCGCGCAAACTGAAATCGGACGAGCTGACCAAGGCCATCCCCATCATCATGCTCACCGCGCGCGGCGAGGAAGCCGACAAGGTGCGCGGTCTGGAAGTCGGGGCCGACGATTACGTCACCAAGCCGTTCAGTCCGCGCGAATTGAATGCGCGTATCAAGGCCGTGCTGCGCCGCCGCGCACCGCAAATGACCGACGACCCGATCGAGGTCGGCGGCCTGCGGCTTGACCCGATGACACATCGCGTTTCCGGCAACGGCAAAACACTGGAATTGGGCCCGACCGAATTCCGGCTGCTGCACTACCTCATGTCCAATCCGGAGCGGGTACATTCGCGCAGCCAGGTTCTGGACCGCGTCTGGGGCGACCGCGTGTTCGTTGAAGACCGTACCGTTGACGTGCACATCCGTCGTCTGCGCCGTGCATTGAGCGACAGCGGTCATGAAGAATTGATTCAAACAGTGCGCGGTGTCGGCTACCGTTTCTCCGCGCACTAGCTCATAATAGGCGGCGATTCATACTGTTAAAGTCTTCGCGTGCAAGATATTCGCTGGAACGCCTTTTGGCTGGGTCTGCTCCTGGTCTTCATATGCCTGATTCTCTGGGCATGGCAAGGTGCCGTGACGGCACTGATGGTATTCGGCATCAGCGTTACTGCCTACCTCTGCGGCCATCTCTACTGGCTGCACAAGCTGCACCGCTGGTATCAGAAACCCAGCCTTTCGAGCATCCCCAACGGTCGCGGCATCTGGGAAGATATTTTTGCCGACATCTATCACCAGCAGCGCCGCTTCAGCCGCAATCAAGCCCAGATCAGCTCGGCGCTGGACAGGTTCAGGCACGCCGCAAGCGCGTTGCCGGACGGAGTCGTACTGCTCAACGGCGAGGACAAGATCGAATGGTGCAACCCGCCCGCCGAGAAACAACTGGGGCTGGTGCTGAATCAGGATACCGGACAACCCATCACCTACCTGGTCCGCCATACCGACTTTATCAAATATCTGCAAAATCAGGACTACTCCGAACCGATCAAGCTCAAATCCTCGCGCAACCCTGAAATCACTCTGGAAATCCAGCTGGTGCCCTTCGGCGGCAAGCAGAAACTGCTGATCTGTCGCGACATCACCCAGATCGAAAAACTCGAAATCATGCGCCGCGACTTCATCGCCAATGTTTCTCACGAACTGCGCACGCCGCTCACCGTCGTCGGCGGTTTTCTGGAGACACTGATGGATATGGACGGTGCGATTCCGGAAAGCACGCGTGGCTATTTCACCATGATGAGCGAACAGACCGGGCGCATGCGACGGCTGATCGAAGACCTGCTGACCCTGTCGCAACTGGAAAACGGCGCCAACACCCCGCAGGACAGCGAGATCGACATGGGCGCCATGCTCAACATGGTAATGAACGAAGCGCTGAGCCTGAGTCACGGGCGGCATCGCATTTCACTGGAAGCAGCGCCCGATATCGCGTTAATGGGCTCACCGGAAGAACTGCACAGCGCTCTTGGCAACCTGGTCAGCAATGCCGTGCGCTACACGCCGGAAGGTGGAGAAATCAGAATCACCTGGGGCCTGCGCGGCAAGCTGCCGGTATTCAGTGTCAAGGATAGCGGTATCGGCATCGAACAGAAGCATATCGACCGGCTCACCGAACGTTTCTATCGGGTTGATCGCAGCCGCTCGCGCGAAACCGGCGGCACCGGGCTCGGGCTCTCCATCGTCAAACACATCCTCACACGGCATCAGGCCAAACTTGAAATCGAAAGCGTGTTGGACAAAGGCAGCACCTTCAGCGTAATCTTCCCCGAAAGCAGACTGATACTCAAACAGACAAACCAGACCGGACAATGACAACCAGCGGAAACACCATCGGCAAATCACACCGCGCATACCGCCTGAGTCTCCCGGCAACCGTTCTGCTTCTATTGACAGCCTGCGCATCAACACCGCAAGGCAATGAAAAACCCATCCCTGAACAACGCGACCGCAGCTCCATCAGCCAGCTAGGCAAGACCGAATTCGACCGCATGGCCGATGTTGAAATGCGCGAAAACAGCGAAAGTCTGAAAACGCTGATGATCAAGCTATACAAGCGCAACCCGCAAGAGCTGAAAAAATCCACCTCCAGCCCGCTGGAAGTAATGGTGGACTGGGTATTCGAAGGCGACCACAACTGGAAATTCGCAGCCATCGACAACAAACAGGACACCGAAGCCATCTTTCTCGCCTTCAAACCGGAATATCAGGGCGACCGCGTGCTGCCCTTCATCGTCGGTCTGCAAACCATGCTGATCAAAGCGCACGGCGGCAAGACCGAATTCTATTTCACTGACCAGATCGACCCGCAGAAAGTCTACAACGCCGCCCGCAACGTCGAAATCGCCGCCTGGAAAATCTCCAACGCCAGCGATGCCGAAGGCAAACTCTACCTGCTCACCAACGAAATCAACGAAACGGAAAAAAACCTCAGCTTTGAGCGAGAGTTCGGCAAGATCATCGGCCGCACCGACACCTACGCCATCGCACTCGCAGAAAAATCACAACGGCTGATCTCGCGCGTCATGCAGAACATGGCCACCGCGGTTTTTCTGCCGTTCTGATTTGAAGTTAAAACCGTCGGGGGTAGCCCGACAGCTAGTTACTTTCTTTTGCCTGCCCATACTTTGCAATCGCCAGCCAGCAACAACAAATCTTTTGCCGAGCTGATTGCTTCAATCTGAGAACATTCCGCAATACCGGCTTATTTGCATCAAATGCAAAAAAGCCCGCTTACGCGGGCTTCCTGGATTCCGGGTCTGGCCCGGAATGACGGCGAAAAGATGTGTCTCGGCCTTACAACAACACCTTCTCTATCCCGCCATTATTCGCCTTCTTCACATATTCCCGCATCCAATCCTCGCCCAGAATATGCTTCGCCATTTCAACCACGATGTAGTCAGCGCTGACCCCGGTATCTTCGCCATAGCGTGAAAGGCCCTGCAGACAGGACGGGCAGGAGGTGAGTATTTTTACTTCCTGTTCCGGTGCGCCCGGCGTCAGGCCGAGTTTCTCCATGCCTTTTTCCAGCTCTTCCTGCTTGCGCATCTTGACCTGGGTGGCGATGTCCGGACGGGCGACGGCAAATGTGCCGGATTCGCCGCAGCAGCGGTCATTCAGCGCGACTTCGGTGTTCATCAGCGCATTGGTGACCTTGATCGGCGCGTAGGTTTTCATCGGGCTGTGACAAGGGTCGTGATACATGTATTTGACACCGGTCACGCCTTCGATCTTCATGCCCTTTTCCATCAGGTATTCATGGATATCGAGCAGGCGGCAACCCGGGAAGATCTTCTCGAATTCGTACTTCTGCAGCTGATCCATACAGGTACCGCAAGAGACGATCACGGTCTTGATATCGAGATAATTCAGCGTGTTGGCGATGCGGTGGAACTGCACGCGGTTCTCTGCCGTAATCTGCTGGCCTTTGTCATGATTGCCCGAGGCGGTCTGCGGATAACCGCAGCACAGGTAGCCCGGCGGCAGCACGGTGACAGCGCCGACTTCGTAGAGCATGGCCTGCGTCGCCAGACCGACGGTCGAGAACAGACGCTCTGAACCGCAACCGGGGAAATAGAAGACGGCGTCCGAATCCTCGTTGGTCTTCTGCGGATTGCGGATGATGGGCACAATCGTGTCGTCTTCAATCCCCAGCAGCGCGCGCGAGGTCTTGGTCGGCATCGATTTCGGCATCGGCCGGTTAAGGAAGTGAATCACCTGCGCCTTGATCTCGGGCTTGCCCAAAGTCGCCGGTGGCCGTTTCTTGAAAGCGGTCAACAGGCCGAGTTTGTTGAAAACTGCATGGGCCAGTCGCTGTGCGCGATAACCGAAGCCGACCATGAACGCACGCATCAGCTTGATGGTGGCCGGGTCCTTCATGTTGAGATAGCTCATCGCCAGCGCAGTACCGGGATTGAAGTGCTTCTTGCCCTGCACGCGCAGGAAATTGCGCATGGCGATCGACACATCGCCGAAATCGATATCAACCGGGCAGGGGTTCAGGCACTTGTGGCAGACCGTGCAATGATCGGCGACATCGTTGAACTCATCGAAATGTTTGAGCGAAATACCGCGCCGGGTCTGCTCTTCATAGAGAAAAGCCTCGATCAGCAATGAAGTGCCGAGAATCTTGTTGCGCGGGCTGTAGAGCAGATTCGCACGCGGCACGTGCGTGGTACACACCGGCTTGCACTTGCCGCAACGCAGACAGTCGCTGATNNTAGGCATTGTGCAGGCCGGAGCCTGCCATCAGCTTGCCCTTGTTGAAGCGGCCTTCCGGGTCTACCTTCTGCTTGTATTCGGCAAACGTCTCGATGGTTTTCTGGTCGAGGAACTCCATCTTGGTGATGCCGATGCCGTGCTCGCCGGAAATAACGCCATCCAGGCTCTGCGCCAGCCTCATGATGCGGGCGACCGCATGATGCGCGGTCTGCATCATTTCGTAATCGTCGGAGTTGACCGGAATATTGGTGTGCACGTTACCGTCACCGGCGTGCATGTGCAGCGCGACAAACACGCGGCCTTTCAGCACCTGCTTGTGAATCTCGTCCATGCGTTCGAGTATCTTCTGGTACTCGCGGCCGGTGAAAATGATACCGAGCGGTCGTTTCAGTTCACGTTTCCATGAAACCCTGACCTGATGCTCCTGTACGGCGCGGAACACGTTTTCGACGGCCAAGTCGGCGTATTCGGCGCCCAGCACGGAAACCGGCGCATCGAGATGCTCCAGAACATTCTTCCAGTGGTTGCGCACTTGCACCAGATGCTGCAGCGCCTGCTTGCGCTTGGCCTCCAGCATTTCGGGGTTGGATTCGCCCTCCTCATCCTTCAAGAGCGGCAGATCACCTTCGAGAAAGTTTTCCAGCGCGACAGCCAGCTGCAGTTTGTTCTGGATGGAAAGCTCGATATTGATACGTTCGATGCCATCCGAATAATCGCCCAGGCGCGGCAGTGGAATCACCACGTCCTCGTTGATCTTGA
>DIVE01000137.1 GCA_002423265.1 Methylophilaceae bacterium UBA6140
AGCTGGAGAAATTGATACATTACCCCTCAGACTTCAACTGAACGATCATGACACTACCGAACGACGCACCGCTGCAAAAAATCCAGTTCTACGTCACCGCGCCATACAGCTGCGGCTATCTGGAAGGCAAGCTGGCGCAATCGCTGATTGCCGCGCCGCATCACCTGATCGACGCCGGCGCCTATAACGGCCTGATCCAGCTCGGCTTCCGGCGCAGCGGAAAATTCGCCTACCGCCCGCACTGCGAGTCCTGCAGCGCTTGCGTACCCGTACGCGTTCTGGTCGATGAGTTCAGCGCAAGCCGCAGCCAGCGGCGTGCCCGGCAGCAACATGCAAATCTGTCGGCGGCAATCGTGCCGCTCGCCTTCAGCGAAGAGCATTTCGCGCTCTATCAGGCCTATCAGATCGCCAGACACGAAGGCCAGCAGGAACCCGATTCGGTCGAGCAGTACCGCAATTTTCTGGTGCAGAGCAACGTCGATTCAATGCTGGTCGAGTTCCGTCTCAACGGCGAGTTGATGATGGTCAGTCTGGTCGATATCGTGCACGACGGCATTTCTGCGGTTTACACTTTTTACAATACGACAGACTGCCATTGCAGCTACGGCACCTACAATATCCTCTGGCTGATTGATTGGGCCGGACAGCTCGGACTGAAACATCTTTATCTCGGCTACTGGATCGAGCAAAGCCGGAAAATGGCTTACAAACAGAACTTCCTGCCGCAGGAAGCCCTGATCGATGGCGAGTGGTTACGGCTCAATAAACCGAATAAAAAATAGCTGCAACGGATTTGAACTTATTGCATCGGTATTCATCTTATTCAATGTCATCTCCCTGCAAGCGGCGTTTTAATGTGGAAATCATCCTGCATTAAAGCGCCGTTTTTGCGTTGACGTCACCGGCTGGAAAGTCCCTGGCTGTGCCGAAGATCAGGCTTGCGCATGCTACAATCCGCTTTTTTTGATCTGATGGTGATGGTTTGAAAAAACTTGTGATCTTTGGCGTCGGCCTGATCGGCGGTTCGCTCGCACTTTCGCTCAAACGCCGCCTGCCGTCGTTGCACGTGACAGGTGTGGGCCGAGCCGGCGAAAGCTTGCAGGCCGCGCTCGATCTGCGAGTGATCGACGAAATGGCAGCCTCGCCGGCAGCGGCGATGCAAGATGCCGATATGGTTGTCATCGCCGCCCCGGTCGCACAAACGCCCGCCATCCTCAAGCTGATCGCGCCACACATTGAAAGCAAAACCGTGATCACCGATGTCGGCAGCACCAAATCCGACATTATCGACTACGCCGCCGCCATACTCGGCGATCAATTCCAGCAGTTCGTTCCCGGTCATCCGATAGCAGGCGCAGAAAAAAGCGGTGTGGCCGCAGCACGCGCCGATCTTTTCGACGGCAAGAACATCGTACTGACGCCGGCGGCCGCAACCAGCCCGGCTGCCACCGAACAAGTCCGCAGCATGTGGCTCAAGACGAATGCAAAGGTCTGCGAAATGAGCGCCAGCCATCACGATCATATATTCGCCGCAATCAGCCATCTGCCGCATCTGCTTGCTTTCGCGCTGGTCAACAACCTCGCCTCGCGGCCGGACGCGGCAGAACTTTTCGGATTTGCGGCAGGCGGTTTCCGCGATTTCAGCAGGATCGCCGGCAGCTCGCCGGAAATGTGGCGCGACATCAGCCTCGCCAACCGTACCGCGCTGCTGGCCGAAATCGACAGCTATCAGGCGACGCTGCAGCAAATGCGCGCGCTGCTCGAAGCTCGGGACGGCAAGGGCTTGCAAGCCATGTTCGAACAAGCCAGCCACACACGTAACGGCTGGGCAGAATCACAAGCGAAAAAACCAGATGCAGACGCTTGAGCTGAAACCAGCGGCCAGCGCCAGCGGCGAAATCGTCCTGCCAGGCTCCAAAAGCATTTCCAATCGCACCTTGCTCTTGGCGGCACTGGCCAAAGGTGACACCGGCATTCACGATCTGCTCGCTTCCGACGATGTCGAACGCATGCTGGATGCGCTTAAACTGCTGGGCGTAGAATTGACTCAAACCGGCGAACACGACTGGCATGTGATTGGCACTGCCGGTTGTTTTCCCAACAAGCAGGCCGATCTTTTCATGGGCAATGCCGGCACTGCGATTCGCCCGCTGACTGCCGCACTGGCGCTCTCATCAGGCAATTACAAGTTGTCTGGCGTACCGCGCATGCACGAACGGCCGATCGGCGATCTGGTCGATGCGCTGCGCCAGGCAGGCGCCAACATAGAATATCTGGGTCACGCCGGATTTCCGCCGCTGAAAATCGCACCGGCCGACATCGATGTCGGCAAACCGGTCCGCATTCGCGGCGATGTCTCCAGCCAGTTCCTGACTGCCTTGCTGATGGCGTTGCCGCTCACGGGCAAAATCGCCAGTATCGAGGTTGTCGGCGAACTGATCTCCAAACCCTATATCGAAATCACGCTGAACCTGATGCAGCGCTTCGGCGTCCGCGTCGAGCGCAACGGCTGGCAGAGCTTCACTATTCCGCCTGATAGCGTGTACCAAAGCCCCGGTGAGATTTACGTCGAAGGCGATGCTTCTTCCGCTTCCTACTTCCTCGCTGCGGGCGCCATCGGCAAGGGCCCGGTACGCGTGCATGGCATCGGGCGCGACAGCATTCAGGGCGACGTCCGGTTCTGCGAAGCACTGGCAATAATGGGCGCAAGGATTACCTTCGGCGACAACTGGATAGAAGCCAGCGCACCTGCCGGAAAACTGAAAGCGATCGATCTCGATTGCAACCATATTCCGGATGCCGCCATGACATTGGCAACGGCGGCGCTGTTTGCCGACGGCCCAAGCCGGCTGCGCAATATCGCCAGCTGGCGCGTCAAGGAAACTGACCGCCTGAGCGCGATGGCCACCGAACTGCGCAAGCTGGGCGCTGCTGTCGAGGAAGGTGCTGATTATCTGGCCATCACCCCCCCCGAAACACTGACGCCGGATGCCGCAATCGACACCTACGACGACCACCGCATGGCGATGTGTTTCTCGCTGATTGCCCTGGGCGGCGTGCCGATCACCATCAACGACCCCGGATGCGTGGCCAAGACGTTTCCGGACTATTTTGAACAGTTTGCGAAAATCACTCATGTCTGATCTCAATCGCAAGACTGATAGTGCAGGAAAAAGAGATAAGGGCGGTGCCCCCTCCCCGTCCCTCCCTCTGCCGGGGAAGGACGACCCTTCGCCCTTGACCCGTCACCCTTCACTGATTCCGGTGATTGCAATAGACGGCCCCTCCGCCAGCGGCAAGGGCACCGTCGCGCAACGCGTCGCCAATCAGCTCGGCTACCATTACCTCGATTCCGGCGCGCTATACCGGCTGGTGGCGCTCGCCGCCAGACAGCGTGGCATCAGCTGGCAGGATGCGCCGGCTCTGGCGGCCATGACCCGATCCCTCAACATTCAATTCGAGAACGGCAGCATCCTGTTGGATGGCCTGGATGTCAGTGAAGATCTGCGCGCCGAGGAAATGAGCAAGGGGGCATCGGAGGTCGCGGTTCACCCCGGAGTGAGAGCCGCCCTGCTCGATTTGCAACATGGCTTGCGCAAATTGCCGGGGCTGGTCGCCGATGGCCGGGACATGGCTACAGTGGTTTTCCCCGATGCACAAACCAAGATATATCTGACCGCCAGCGCAGAAACACGAGCCGAGCGCCGCTACAAGCAATTGCTGGAAAAAGGCAAAAAAGCCGACCTTGGGGAAATTCTACGGGATCTGCAGCAACGCGATGCGAGGGACAGCCAGCGTAGCACCGCGCCCCTGCAACAATGCAAGGATGCCTGCCTGCTCGAAACCAGCAATATGTCGATAGAAGAAGCCGTCCGCTTCGTTATCGACGCATTTGAACGGCAGAAAAAATAATCCGGCTTTATTTGTATTGTTACATCAACATGTTACAATGCGTTTTCATGGTGCCATGAACCCCCGAGGTTGATGGCTTTTTTAACTTTCCCCGCCGCCAGGTGGGTATTACTAGGTAATTTTAATGGCTAACGTTTCCACAAACCCATCTTCTTCTATGGAAAGCTTTGCAGCACTGTTCGAGGAAAGCCTCGCTCGCCAGGAAATGCGTTCCGGCGAAGTCATCGTCGCTGAAGTTATTTCCGTAGATTCCGATTTCGTGATCGTCAATGCCGGTCTCAAATCCGAAAGCGTGATCAATACCGCTGAATTCCGTGATGACCAAGGCAATATCGAGGTCAACGTCGGCGACTTCGTCAAGGTCGCTATCGAGAAACTTGAAGATGGTTACGGTTCCACCGTTCTTTCCCGCGATAAAGCGAAGAAAATGCAGGCATGGCTCGATCTGGAAGAAGCCATGAACGAAGGTCGTGTGATCAAGGGTATGGTCAATGGTCGCGTCAAGGGCGGCCTGACTGTCATGGTCAACGGCATCCGCGCATTCCTGCCGGGCTCCCTGGTGGATCTGCGTCCGGTCAAGGACACCACCCCGTTCGAAAACAAGGAATGGGACTTCAAGGTCATCAAGCTCGACCGCAAGCGTAACAACGTCGTCGTTTCCCGTCGTGCAGTGCTGGAAGACAGCATGGGCGCCGACCGCGAAGCACTGATGGAATCACTGAAAGAAGGCGCAGTCGTTAAGGGTATCGTCAAGAACATCACCGACTACGGTGCGTTCGTTGATCTCGGCGGCATCGACGGCCTGCTGCACATTACCGATCTGGCATGGCGCCGCGTCAAGCACCCATCCGAAGTGCTGACCGTAGGCGAAGAAGTTGAAGCCAAGATCCTCAAGTTCGATCAGGAAAAGAACCGCGTATCCCTCGGCATCAAGCAACTGGGCGATGACCCATGGGTTGCGCTGAGCCGCCGCTATCCAGTCAGCACCCGTTTGTTCGGCAAGGTGACCAACCTGACCGACTACGGCGCATTCGTTGAAATCGAACCGGGCATCGAAGGTCTGGTACACGTTTCCGAAATGGACTGGACCAACAAGAACGTACACCCGGCCAAGATCGCTCAACTGGGCGACGAAGTTGAAGTCATGATCCT
>DIVE01000047.1 GCA_002423265.1 Methylophilaceae bacterium UBA6140
GGGCAATGCTGCAATCTGCTCAGCTGCTCAATTCCGCAATCGGAATCACTTTGCGGTTGGCATATTCCGCCATCTGGTGGAAATTCAGATAGCGATAAATCTCGGCGGAATTGCGGCTCAGCTTGTCGCCCACGATCGCCAGATACTCCTCAGGCGTCGGCATCCTGCCCAGCTTGGCGCATACCGCCGCCAGCTCGGCCGAGCCGAGATAGACGCGCGCATCCTTGCCCATACGGTTATCGAAATTGCGGGTGCTGGTCGAGAACACGGTCGCACGGTCTGCCACGCGCGCCTGATTACCCATGCACAGCGAACAGCCGGGCACTTCGGTGCGGGCCCCGGCCACGCCGAAAATGGCATAGACACCCTCTTCCCGCAGCTGCGCCTCATCCATGCGGGTAGGCGGCGCCACCCACAGACGCACCGGAATATTGCCCGTACCTTCCAGCACTTTGGCAGCTGCGCGATAGTGGCCGATATTGGTCATGCAGCTGCCGATAAACACTTCATCGATCTTGTCGCCAACCACGGCAGACAAGGGCTTGATATCGTCCGGATCGTTGGGGCAAGCCACCAGAGGCTCGGTGATTTCGTTCAGATCGATTTCCAGCACATGGGCGTATTCAGCATCGGCATCCGGTTCCAGCAGCTCCGGCTGCGCCAGCCAGGCCTGCATCGCCTCGATACGGCGCTGCAGGGTGCGGGCATCCTGATAGTCGCTGTCGATCATGTTCTGCATCAGCACGATGTTGGATTGCAGGAATTCAATCACCGGTTCCTTGTTCAGGCGCACGGTACAACCATTGGCCGAACGCTCGGCGGAGGCGTCTGCAAACTCGAAGGCCTGTTCAACTTTCAGGTCCGGCAGACCTTCAATTTCCAGGATGCGGCCGTTGAAGACATTCTTCTTGCCCTGCTTGCCCACGGTCAGATCACCCTTCTGAATGGCCGCATAGGGGATGGCATTGACCAGGTCGCGCAGCGTGATGCCGGGCTGCATTTCGCCCTTGAAGCGCACCAGCACCGACTCCGGCATGTCGAGCGGCATGGCGCCCATCGCAGCAGCAAAGGCGACCAGCCCGGAACCGGCCGGGAACGAGATGCCGATCGGGAAGCGCGTGTGTGAATCGCCGCCGGTGCCGACCGTGTCCGGCAATATCATGCGATTGAGCCAGGAGTGGATGACGCCGTCGCCGGGGCGCAGGGAGACGCCGCCGCGGCTGGACATGAATTCCGGCAGGCTGTGTTGCAGCTTGATATCGACCGGTTTCGGGTAAGCTGCGGTGTGGCAGAAACTCTGCATAACGAGATCGGCGGAGAATCCGAGACAGGCCAGCTCCTTCAGTTCGTCGCGCGTCATGGCGCCGGTGGTGTCCTGGCTGCCGACAGTGGTGATCTTCGGTTCGCAATAAGTGCCGGGGCGCACGCCGGTGCCTTCAGGCAGGCCGCAGGCGCGGCCGACCATTTTCTGCGCCAGCGTGTAACCCTTGCCGGAATCGACCACGGGGTCCGGCCGCAGGAACACTGCCGATGGCGGCAGGCCCAGTTCCGTGCGGGCACGGGCCGTAAGACCGCGGCCGATAATGAGCGGAATGCGGCCGCCGGCGCGCACCTCGTCCGGCATGGTCAATGGCGCCAGCTCGAAGCCGGAAATCTGCTCACCCGCAGCGTTCAGCACCTTGCCCTGATAGGGCAGGATGACGATCACATCGCCGGTTTCCATACGGCTGACGTCGCACTGAATCGGCAAGGCACCGGAATCTTCCGCAGTATTGAAAAAGATCGGGGCGATCTTGCCGCCCAGCACCAGGCCGCCGGTACGCTTGTTGGGGATATGAGGAATATCCTCGCCCATCCACCATTGCACGGAATTGATCGCCGATTTGCGTGAGGAGCCGGTACCGACCACATCGCCGACATACGCCAGGGGCAGACCTTGTTGTTTCAGACTTGCAATGGTCTTGAGGCCGTCGGGCATCTTGTTGACCAGCATAGCATTGGCATGCAACGGAATATCGGGACGCGACCAGGCCTCCTGTGCAGGCGAAAGATCGTCGGTATTGGTTTCGCCGGGCACCTTGAACACGACCGCGCGAATTTCCTCCGGCAGCGCATTGCGCTGGGTAAACCATTCGGCATCCGCCCAGGATTGCATCAGCTTCTTCGCGTAAGGATTGCCGGCCTTGACCTTCTCCGCAACATCATGGAAAGCATCGAACATGAGAATAGTGTGCGACAGCGCCTTGACCGCATGCTCTGCCAGTTCCCCATCGAGCAGACTGACGAGCGACTGCACGTTGTAACCGCCGAGCATGGTGCCGAGCAACTCAATTGCATGCGCGCGCGAAATCAGTGTGCACTCGGCTTTCGCATGTGCGATATCGGTGAGAAAAGCCGCCTTGACATAAGCCGCCTGATCAACGCCGGCGGGTACCCGATGCGCCAGCAATTCCAGCAGAAAACCGGCCTCTCCGGCCGGCGGGTTCTTCAGCAGTGCGATCAGTTCGGCCGTCTGTTCCGCATTCAACGGAAGTGGGGGCAAGCCTTGCGCGGCGCGCTCGGCAACGTGTTCTCTGTAGGCGGTCAGCATGGCAACTCAATCAAAAATCAAAGGAAATATTATAGCGCGTGCAGCAGCCGCACGAAACGCGGGATTGAAGCAGAGAGCACGCAACCAGCGTGCGAAAACAGGGAGAGCACGCAACCAGCGTGCGAAAACAGGCAAGGTTCGTGCCCGGGCGGGACAGCAACGGGATCAGAACAGGGATTGCGCGAAAGAAGTGCCGCAGCTCTGACTGGAGGCGCTTTCCATCTTGTCGAGAATCTCCTTCTCGTAACCCTTGCCGTGTCTGGTCTCGATGAACACACGCACTTCGGAAACGGTGACGATGCCGTTCCTGTCCTTGTCCATTTCGCGCAGATTGTCTTCGACACTGGGCACAACAACGGCTTCAGCCGCCATGACAGGCATGCATATCATCAAAAGAAGTAGCGGTAGTTTTTTCATCGTCGTCAGCCCGTGAAGTACACCCATGATCCTATGAGTGGCACCATCCCATCAAGTTCATGATTATGCGCCCAATATCCGCTGATTGCACCCGGCAGACCTCTGACAACCCCGAGGAAAACATACGCGCGATATTGTGATTTTGACTGTGCGGGTTGTAGGGTAAAATTGCATATTCATTTAAGCAATTGCATCTGACAAAAAGGTTTCAGCATGGAGCTCTCCTCTCTTAACGCCCTTTCACCGCTCGACGGCCGCTATCAATCCAAAGTGGATGCCTTGCGCCCCTATTTCAGCGAATACGCGCTGATCCGCCACCGCGCGCTGGTTGAAGTCGAATGGCTGAAGGCACTGGCACAGGCAGACCAACTGAAAGAGATTGCACCATTCAGCGCCGCCACCGTCCGGGAGCTGGCGAAGGCGATCGAGAGCTTCGGCGAAACCGAAGCAGCGCAGGTCAAGGCGATCGAAAGCCGCACCAACCACGACGTCAAGGCGCTCGAATACTGGCTCAAGGAGCGCTTCGACGGCAATCCGGAAATCCGCGCCGTCAGCGAGTTCATACATTTCGCCTGCACCTCCGAGGATATCAACAACCTGTCGCACGGCCTGATGCTCAAACATGGCCGGGACGAAGTCCTGCTGCCCATGCTGGATCAACTCATCGCGCGCTTCACCGAGCTGGCAAAAACACTGGCCGACCTGCCGATGCTCTCCCACACCCACGGCCAACCCGCATCCCCTACCACGCTGGGCAAGGAGATGGCCAACGTCGTCTACCGCCTGCGCCGTCAGCGCGAGCAACTGGCAAAAGTTGAGATCCTCGGCAAGATCAACGGTGCCGTCGGCAACTTCAACGCTCACCTTTCCGCCTATCCTGAATTCGATTGGGAAAACTTTGCGAAAACATTCGTCGAATCGCTGGGCCTGACCTATAACCCCTACACCATCCAGATCGAACCGCACGACTACATGGCCGAACTCTACGACGCGCTGGCCCGTATCAATACCATCCTGATCGACATCAACCGCGACATCTGGGGTTACATCTCCATGGGTTACTTCAAGCAGAAGGTCAAAGCCGGTGAAATCGGCTCATCCACCATGCCGCACAAGGTCAACCCGATCGACTTCGAGAACTCGGAAGGCAATCTGGGCATGGCCAACGCTCTGCTGCGCCATCTGGCCGAGAAACTGCCGATCTCGCGCTGGCAGCGCGATCTCACCGACTCCACCGTGCTGCGTAACATGGGCGTCGCCTTCGGCTACTCGCTGCTTGGCTACGACTCCTGCCTCAAGGGCCTCGGCAAACTCGAAGCCAACCCCAAACAGCTGGCGCACGACCTCGACCACAACTGGGAAGTGCTGGCCGAACCGATTCAAACCGTGATGCGCCGCTACGGCATCGAAAACCCCTACGAGCAGCTGAAGGAACTGACTCGCGGCAAGGGTGGCATCAACCAGGCTTCGCTGCACGCTTTCGTTCGCGAACTAAAGATACCTGAGCCTGCCAAACAGGCATTGCTGGAAATGACCCCCGCCAACTACACCGGCAAGGCTGCCGAGCTGGCAAGGTCGATCTGAACATGGACTCAGGGTTTGCCTTCCGCACCAATAACGTTCATAACGAATAAGCTCGCGGCGATTGTCCGCCTTACAACGGCTTGCGCACTGATTCTGGCGCTCGCGTTCCATGCGGCTGTCGCACATGGCGCAGAAAAAAACTATCACGTCGAGTTCGATACGCCAGCCGATATCGAGCCCTTGCTCAGGCAGCATCTGGATATCGTCCAGTCTCTCGACAACCCGAGGTTGAACGACAGCGAATGGCAGCGTCTGATACGAACCGCGCCTGCAGCCATCGCCAACCTGCTGGCGACCGAAGGTTATTTCACACCGGATATCTCCCATCAGACGCGCAAGGCCGAGAGGGTCTCGACAGTCAAATTCAAGGTAACGCCGGGTACGCAATCCCGCATCAGCGATGTCGAAATCCATTTTTCCGGCGGCATTCTCGACCAGGCAGCGGATCAGAAACCGGCCATCAAGGCTTTGAAAGAACAGTGGCAACTCACCCGCGGAAAACCATTCACGCAAGCCGAATGGGATCAGGAGAAGCGTCGCCTGCTGGCCGAACTGGTGGTGTTCCGCTATCCCAATGCCAGAATCGAACGCAGCCGGGCGGAAGTCGATGTCGAAACAAACTCGGTCAAACTGAGCATCGCCGTCGACACCGGCCCGCACCGGCGTTTCGGTGAGATCAGCATCAGCGGCTTGCAACGCTACCCGGAAAACATCATCCACCACCTGAACCAGATCAAGGCGGGCGACGACTACAGCCAGAACAGCCTGCTCAAACTGCAGTCCGAGCTACAGGCAACCGGCTATTTCGCCAATGTCGAAGTCGTCGCAGATACCAATGCAGAGCCCTCGTCACCGATACCGGTTGCAATCAATCTGACCGAAAACGCAGCGGCCAAGGTCGGTGTCGGCGTCGGCGCCAGCACCAATACCGGTGCGAGAACGCAGCTCACGTACGACGAGCTCAATGTGCTCGGCCTTGGTTGGCGCCTGAACAGCAGCCTGAAAGTGGAACAACGGGCCCAATCGCTGAATGCGTTGGTCAGCCTGCCGACCACGGAAAAAGGTTATCGCGACAGCATGAATGCCAATGTCGTGCGCGAGGACATCGAAGGACAGGCGCTGACCACCACCAATCTCGGCGTAAAACGCACCTGGGGGCCGAGAAATTTCGAACAGTCGGTCGGCGCCAACTACCTGATCGAACACCTGAATCTGGATGGGGCCGAATCCTCCAGAAAGCAGGCGGCCACGCTTTCCTACGGCATCACCTTGCGGCACACCGACAACGACCTGATGCCGACCAAAGGCTATCTGTTCAACGCCCAATTCACCGGCGCGCCGCTCAACACGCTGTCCGAGGGCAATTTTCTGCGCAGCTACATCAAAACCCAGGCCTATTATCCGCTGGGCAGGAACACGCAGTTGATGGCGCGCATCGAAGCCGGTGCGGTGACCGGCGCCAACAGTGCGCCCGCGACCTACCTGTTCCGCGCCGGTGGTGATCAATCGGTGCGCGGCTATGCCTATCAGAGTCTGGGGGTGCGCGAAGGCGATGCCGTCGCCGGCGGCCGCTATCTGCTGACCGGCAGTGTCGAGCTGGTGCAATGGCTCAGTCCGCAATGGGGCGTTGCACTGTTTACCGATTTCGGCGATGCCGCCAGCGACGTCAAGAATCTCGAACCGGTCTACGGCTATGGCCTCGGCGCGCGCTGGAAAAGCCCGATAGGGCCGGTCGGTGCCGATATCGCCTACGGTGAGAACACCGGTGAGTATCGTCTGCATTTCAATCTGGGGGTCAATTTCTGATGAAAACCCGCCTGTTATTGAGCATGCTGGCATTTTTCCTGACTGCGGGCGGCTTCATGCTGCACAGCATTCTGCTGGCACAAGCTGCAACCATCAGCGCGACCTCCAGCATCGAAAACATCAGCTACGACCTCGGCAACATGAAACTCTCGCTGGAGAAAATAGACTCCCGCATGCGCATCTCGCCATCCGCGGATGGCAAACTGGTAATCGAAAACGTCAGTGCAAAAAGGCTGACGATCAAAATGACCGGACAGAGCAGCAGTTCCGCCGGCCTGCCACGCAACATCAGCCTGCCGCTGGCGATACAGGTGAAAGCGGCCAATATCGCCGAAGTGCTGATCGTGCAAGAAAATCAGACCCACGTTCTCAACGGGGTGATATTCAATCTTGATGCCGGTGACAAACAGCTGCGGCTCGAACTGACACAAGCCAGAAGCCCATGGGGGGCGCTGAGCGGCAAGCTCTCGCTTGAGAACGCGAGGCCGTTTGCACTTGATGGTGTGATCAAACTCAGCCAGACCGAAGCCGAACGCCCTTATGACATCGCGCTCAATCTGGCCGG
>DIVE01000112.1 GCA_002423265.1 Methylophilaceae bacterium UBA6140
TGACGTCGCGGGCAATCGCGTTGTCATGGATTTCCAGGGTCTTGATCACGCCTTCCGGATTGATCACGAAAGTACCGCGCAGTGCCAGACCTTCTTCATCGATGTGTACACCGAAAGCGCGGGTCAGTTGGTGCGTAGGATCGCCGACCAGCGGGAACTTCGCCTTGCCGACAGCGGGAGAAGTCTCATGCCACACCTTGTGCGAGAAGTGGGTGTCGGTAGTGACGATATAGACTTCTGCGCCCAGCTTCTGGAATTCTGCATAGTTGTCAGCCGCATCTTCAACTTCAGTCGGGCAGTTGAAAGTGAAGGCAGCCGGCATGAAAATCACGACAGACCACTTGCCCTTCAGGTTGGCTTCGGTCACTTCGACGAACTGGCCGTTATGGAACGCTTGCGCCTTGAACGGTTGAACCTGGGTATTGATAAGAGATGTCATATTGCCTCCTTGTTTGTTGATGAATTTGGAACAACGCCATTTTAGGTAAAACTATTCAATAAACAAAATTGATTATTTATAACGCATCAATAGATAAAAACTATAACATGTAAGCTATTGTTGTTATTGATAAAAACAATGCCGGCACCTGCGCATCGCGCAGCCATCATGCGCTATGATTGTTTCAGCTGTTCGACCCAATGCCAATTACAGCGGATAGGTAGCCCGCTACTCGACTACTGACAGACTGCCCGGCAAATATTGAGACAAGGAAAACCGATGGAAATTACACAGGAAGCAGCGCCTGCAAGCTGGTTCGAAGCGCTGCAGGAGCATGCCAGAAAACACGCCCTGACCGCCGCCGGACTGGTGCTGGCCTTGCTCGCCATCACTGCGCTGTTGATACAAAGCCTGATACAGGCGTTTTCCGGCGAGATCAGCGTTGCCTTGCGTTATGCCTTGCTCGGCGGCACGGCGGGGTTTGCTGCCACAGCACTCGGCGCATTGCCCGCACTGGCCTTGCGCGGCATCCCGCAAAAACTGGAAGACTCCATGCTCGGCCTTGCTGCCGGCATGATGCTGGCAGCCAGCGCATTTTCTCTGTTGCTGCCCGGCCTCGAAGCGGGCGAAGTGCTGCTGGATGCAAAGCTTCCGGCCGCGCTGGTCGTCGTCTTCGGCATGGCGCTGGGCGTGTTGCTGATGCTCGGACTGGACGAATTTACGCCGCATGAACATGAAAAAAGCGGGCCTTGCGGGCCCGGTCATGAACGTTGCGGGCGGGTCTGGCTGTTCGTGTTTGCCATCGCGTTGCACAACCTGCCTGAAGGCATGGCGATCGGCGTCAGCATGTCGCAGGGCGATCTTGCTGTCGGTTTGCCATTGACCAGCGCGATCGCGATTCAGGATATTCCGGAAGGCCTCGCCGTTGCACTGGCCATGCGCGGTGCCGGATTCACCGCCGGCAAGGCGGTGCTGGTCGCAGCCCTGAGCGGACTGCTGGAGCCGGTAGGCGCCTTCCTCGGCGTCGGCCTTTCCAGCGGCTTCGCACTGGCGTATCCGGTTGGGTTGGGCCTGGCGGCAGGCGCGATGATCTTTGTCGTTTCGCACGAGGTCATCCCGGAAACCCACCGCAACGGCCACCAGACATCCGCCACGCTGGGGCTGATGCTGGGTTTTGCCATCATGATGATTCTCGACACCAGCCTCGGTTAGATGGAACCATCGAGCTGTTGCTGCAGCCAGCGCTGCAAGACACTCAGCACATAACGCTTTTCTTCCGCACCAAGGGCGCGCCCAGCCGGAATGCGATGCCATTTCTGCAGGCAGCTGCGGCAGCAACAGGCGGTCGCGTGCTGGGCGACAAACACCGGGTGACCGCGAAACGGCGTCTGCTTTCCGTCGTTGGCGATATGTGCCGGTGCCAGCCGCTGGTCGACAAAATCGGCGGCATGGCTTAGCACCAGCGGCAAACCTCTGCTTTGCAAATATTCGAAATCCTTGGCCCCCAGCCTGAACCCGCTGCGGAATCGTGATTTGGCCAATGCGATAAAAAGGTCGTCCAAAGTCCTCAATGTCATGCCTTCCAGTGCTTTGCCTTATCGGGATCGCCTCACCGGATATCACTGGAGCGGTATCCGGTTCACAACTATTGGTATGATACGGAAAGTTAGTGCGATCAATAAGACAATGGCTTGTCGCCAGGGCGCACTAACCTCTTGCTCAACCGGTTGTGCAACCAATGCCCATCATCTCTTATTTACTGGCCTGCCTGCTGGGGCTTTTATCCTGCCTGCCGGCCTCCGCCGGCAATGCCGCAGAGCAGACCATCACGGTCTATATCACGGTGGATTGGGAAGGCTGGTCGCTGGATGAAGAGAACCTGGAGGCGATGCGTCGTTTCCGCGTCCGTTATCCGCAGATTCCCATGCTGCATCTGCTGAACCCGGTCTACTTTCTGCGGCCCGGAGCCGATGCGGAAAAAATCAAAGCGCAAATCGATTCGACCCTGTTGCCGATAGACACTGCGGGCCTGCATCTGCATGGCTGGAAACTGCTGATGCAGCGCTGCGAAATACCTTATAAAAGTGCGCCTTCTTTCGCCGATGCCGACGAGCACTGCCCCGGCAAGGAATGCGGATATACGGTCAGCCTGGAATACGCCTACAGCACGGCCGAACTGGGCAAACTGGTGGGCTGCAGCTCGGATCTGCTGGTTGCGCAAGGCTTTGAACGGCCGCGCCACTTCCGCGCAGGTGGCTGGCAGTTCGGCCCGAAGCTGGCTGAAGCGCTGCAGGCGAACGGATTCATCTGGGACAGCTCCAGCCTGCCAGCGGAATTGCTGGAAGACAAATGGGGCGAAGACAGCGCCATGCTCAGGCTGTTGCGTCAACTACACCCGGATGCCACGACGCTCGATCAGCCGCGAGCGCTCGGGAACGGTTTCATGCACTACCCGAACAACGCCGGGCTGATGGACTACACCAGCACAGCGCAGCTGCTGGATATCTTCAACAGGCTGCTCGACGCAAAAAAACCGGTGATGGTCGCCGGCTTTCATCAGGAAACCGCATTCGTCTATCTGGATGATCTGGAAGACGCCATCGCACAGATGGAAGCGGCAGCGGCCCTAGCCGGCATCCGGCTGGAATGGGGCCGTTACGACTGAGTCACGCATCGAGGAGCGCCTGCAGTATCGCCTGCAGCTCGGCAGTACTGTCGGCATAATCCTCATAATGTTTGTCGGTTCTTCTATACCAGTAACGGCTGTTCCACTCATCGCCCTCGATTTTGTGCAGTACTGCATGTATCCAGTGCGCAAGCGGATGGCTGGCATCCTGGGCTATCTGGTGAGCCCGGTGCCAATCGCCATTCAAGGCAAACTCAACCGATGATTTCAGCGCTTGTATCTCGTCATTCATCGTTACTCCGGACAAATAAAAACGGCCTGTGGATTTTACCCCACAGGCCGTTTTAACGAATATTGTGTAACTCGATACTTAAGGCTTTAACCTTGCAGGCTTAGACCTTTTGTATGTTGGATGCTTGTTTGCCCTTAGGGCCATCAGTCACATCAAAACTTACACGTTCGTTTTCCTTCAAGCTCTTATAGCCTGTATCTACAATCGCGGAGAAATGAGCGAATAAATCATCGCCGCCGTCATCCGGGGTAATAAAACCAAAACCTTTGGAATCATTGAACCACTTTACGCTACCTGTTGCCATGTTACTTCCTTGCTAAAAATCGGGAGGCACCCTGAAAGTTTGGTGTTCAAGAAACCGTCGGTAATACCAGCAGAAAATCGAAAATCAAACGCCTGTTGAGCTTTATACTGGCATGCCAGGCCGGCGTCAACCATTATTTTCAAGAGATTGTCTTTTAATTTCCGATATTTAGCATATTCATGAAAATTTCCGGCAAAAACCTGACCATCTACAAGGTTATCGTGCGTAACGATCAAAGGTCCTCGCCGAGGAAACCGCCGCTCTGATGCGCCCAAAGAACGGAATAAAGCCCGCCGTTGTTGAGCAGGGTCTGATGATCGCCCTCTTCAACGATACGGCCCTGGTCAAGCACGATCAAGCGGTCCATCGCTGCTATGGTGGAGAGCCGGTGAGCGATGGCGACCACGGTCTTGCCTTCCATCAGGCGATAGAGACTGCCCTGTATCGCCGCCTCCACCTCGGAATCCAGCGCGCTGGTAGCCTCATCCAGCAACAGAATGGGCGCATCCTTCAGCATCACGCGGGCGATCGCGATACGTTGCCGTTGACCACCCGACAGTTTGACGCCGCGCTCGCCGACATGGGCATCGTAGCCTTTACGGCCACTGGGGTCGCTCAGCTTGCTGATGAACTCCTC
>DIVE01000105.1 GCA_002423265.1 Methylophilaceae bacterium UBA6140
CCATAACGCACGACACCATTTCATCCCTGATGCAAGAACGCGGAATAGACGCCGAATACCAGTCCGCCGTGCGGAAGGCTTTCGATATTCTGTCCGCACGGATTCTCGGGGTGGCAAGTAGCAGCGATGACCGGAAAACTCATCGCGAATGATGCGGGCGATGGTATCTCGCTGGCTCATTTCAAGCCGCCTCCTGGGGTTGAGGCGCCGTATCGCCAGCGCCGAGTTTTTGGGCGGCCAGTCCGTGACCGGTAGAATGAAGTTTCCACACACCACACCACCGGAAAGGACTGGCCATGAGCTTCAAAACTGCACAAGATGCTTTCGAATCCGCTTTGCAGGTATCGGAAGCCACAGAAAACTCGTTGATGGAATTTCTTTTAACGGGGCTCATCGAACTCACCAGGGCGACCAAGGCCGATATGAGCACCGTCAAAAGCAAGCTGGAGACCATCGAGCACAACATCAGACAGATTCGTTAACGCGCCGGATGCCAGCAGCAATGGCCCTGGCCGCCGCCTTGGCCAAGGCCTTTAATGCCTTCGCCGAAGGGCGGACTTCCTTGTTGCAATCTGCCGCATTGCGCACGATGTCAGCGATGGCGATGGCAGCGATGCGTTTCTGTTCCTTGGTCATGATGTACCTTTCTGACGGCCTAAGCCGCCTCCTGTTGAGTGATGGCCGCCGTATCGTCAGCGCCGAGTTTTTCGCGCCTGGCGATGATTTCCCTGATCTGATACATCCGCAGAGGGGGCACTTCTTCACCCCACTGGTAAATGGCCTCCCGTGTAATTCCTAGCGCTTGCGCCAATTCGCGCACGCTATTTCCAAACTCCTTAATGGCGTCTTCAGTTTTCATAAGCTTAATTCTAAGCGCACTTCGGTTTTTAAGTCAAGCACATTTAGAAAGTTTGCTTATAGCATTCAAAGATGAGCTCTCTACATCAACGCGTCTCCCTTGCAATTTCTAAATCAGGCCATTACGCGAGTAGCGTGGCACATGCCCTCAAGATCACGCCGGAGGCTGTCCTGCAATGGATGAACGGTACAACCAAGACCATCAAGGCCGAGAATATCTTCGCGCTGGCCGACCTGACCGGCTATTCGGCCCGATGGCTGGCGACTGGCGAAGGCCCTGAGATTGATGTCTATTCAGACAAAAACATCAAGCATGTTCATGCGGTCATGGAGAAACAATCAACTGAAGACCGCGCAACCATCGCCCGCATGGTCGATGCCGTGTATAGCAATAGGCAAGCAGCCAACGACGATAAAACGTCAGGCGAGGATGGCAACCACGGCGGCAAACACGGCATGGCTGGCTGATGTCATAATCCTGCCAATTCAATTGCGCCTGGAGTTCGAATGATCAAATACTCGGTAAAAACCCTGCTTGCCATAATTATCAGCTGCGCGGCGATGCCAGTTCAGCCAGCCGAGAAATTAACCCCTCAAACCGAAAAAGCATTCCAACAGTGCCGCAAAAAACTGATTGCGGCACAAAAGCTGGAAGTGCTGAACGATATGAAGTGGGATTCACCCAAAGAGCCATATATTGTGGCCGGGCCGACATTCTTTTCTATGCCGATTGACGCGAAAGAAGGATTTGTCGAGACTGTAAATTGCTTCCTGAATAGTGGCACACAAGGGTGCATCAATTTCGACGTACGAAACTATCTTACAGGCAAGCCAGTCGGCCGGTTTGAAAGATGCAAATTCTCGATGAATTAATCCTGAAGCGGGGCGGCTCGGCGGCGAATGAAAAATGACTGGTAATGAACAGAAAACGCAGTCGATGCTGTTAGCACAAGGGTTGCTAATCGAATTGTTGATGCTCAACTTATTAAATAATCAAGCCAACCCGGCCCGGTTAATCGAGACGATCCGCTTCCAGCTGGCAGCACAACTGCACGAGGATGCCGCTCGTTTTTTGCCAGAACCGCCAGCAAAGGCCGCAGGTGATGCACTCGTGGCCGATGCGCATCACCTGCTGAACGGGTTGCTGGATCGCCTGAAAGGGCAGCTTCTTGCCCCTGATCCGCCGAAATATTCTGCATGACGCCTCCCTTCAAAAAATAAGTCTGCTCGACATCATTTGCAACCACGGCCTGCATCATCAGGCCACGGATTCTGTTCGCCTTGCAGTCTTCGGCAAGGATCCTTCCACACCAGCCCCAGGCTCTCGATAATCTCTCGGCAACGGGCGCTGTCCTGATCCCGTGCGGCCAGCGCATAGGCCGCTTCCATTTCGTCCGTCATTCCTGGCGGGCGCTGCGGTTCATTCATGATTTCCCCCTGATTACCCGGCGCAAAACGCGCTGCTGGTAAGTATCGCATAAAAAGCTAAGCAGACTTGACATTCATTAAAAGCGCACTTAGAATCACTCACGTCATCCGGCAAAACCCCCTGCGCGGGGCATCAAGCCAGCCAACACGCACCGCTGCCCCCGGCATGTGATGAGGCGAAGCAAGAACCACCGGCGACGCGACAGCAAATGCAGGTGCAGCAAGGAGACAGCAATAGATACGGCGGGCAATGCAACCGGTGAGCAGCGTGACTCATACCCACGTGATAGCAAGTTCGATTCTTGCGCCCGCAATCCATTTTAGAAAGGTGAAGCCATGCACGAAGGAATGACCCCCCTGCAAGCCATCGAAGCCGAGCACAAGCGCCTTGGCGCGATGATCGAAGCGCTGAAGC
>DIVE01000124.1 GCA_002423265.1 Methylophilaceae bacterium UBA6140
AGCACATGACAGCGCTCAGCAGTTATGGCACGGTGGTCAATGTCGACAGCCTGATCGAACTGAGAAGCCGCTACATGACGGCGCAGGCCGAGGCCAATATCGCCAGAGCTTCGCTGGCCAATACCCAGCAGGAATTCAGCCGCATGCAGGTACTGCACCAGGACAACCGCAATGTATCCGACCGCGCGCTTGCCAATGCCCAGGCGCTGCTGAAAACCGATCAGGCCAGGGTCAACGCTGCGGACAGCATCGCCCGCAACGTGCGCGACAGCATCCGTCAGCAATGGGGCGACACGCTGGCTACGCTGGCCACCCGCCAGCCGGAAAGCGCGGAATTCAGTCGCATCATGCAATACCGCGATGTCTTGATTCAAGTCACTTTCCCTTTCAACACACCAACACCGCAAGCGGGCAGCAGTATCCAGATTGCACCGATCGGCATTGCCGCTGCCAGCGGCGAGCAGGCAATGCAGGCGCAATTCGTCTCTGCCTCTCCGCAAACGGATAACGCGATTCAGGGCAAAACCTATTTTTACCGCGCTTCGGCCGATAACCTCAGAGTCGGCATGCGCGTCAGCATCAAGCTGAAAGACAGCAACAGCCCCACGCAAGGCGTCATCGTGCCGAACAGCGCAGTCGTCTGGTACGGCGGCCAGGCATGGGTTTACCGCAAGGAAGAAAACGACCGCTTCGTGCGGCTGCCGGTCAACACCGACAGTGACACCGAGGCAGGCTGGTTTGTCAGCAGCGGCCTCAAGGCAGGTGATGAAATTGTCACCACAGGCGCACAACTGCTGCTCTCCGAAGAATTCAAATTCCAGATTACTAATGAGAACGATGATTAAATTTTTCAATTTAATCATCGTTCCAGTGAAGGCTCATGCGCGCAGCGCGTGATGTCGGAGCCAAAACGATGCGTGCCAATCATCCCGCCAACCGTCATTCCGGGAACCGCGCAGCGGTTATCCGAAATCCAGTTTTTTCAATGACTTCCTGGATTCCGGGTTCGGCTTGCAGCCGCCACGGAACGACAACCGCAGTTTGCAGCCGCCCCGGCATGCCTGCTTCCGCCTATCCGATCAACGTTTTATCAAGAGTTGACCTTCTATCATGATGTCCGCCCTCGTCCGCTTTTCCATACGCTTTAACGGGGTGATCATCGCCCTTGCCACGCTGGCGATCATCTATGGCGTTTACAGCCTGACCCGCAGCAATCTCGACGTGTTCCCTGAATTCGCGCCGACTCAGATCGTGATTCAGACCGAGTCGCCCGGCCTTTCTGCCGAGCTAGTCGAATCCATCGTCACGCAGCCGATCGAGAACAGCCTGTCGGGCACGATAGGCATCGCTTCCATGCGTTCGCAGTCCATCCCCGGGCTTTCGATTGTGACCATCATTTTCGACGAAGGTACGGATATCTATCGCAACCGACAAGTGGTCGCCGAGCGTCTGGGTACCCTCAACACCCGCCTGCCAACCGGCATCGTGCCGAATATCACGCCGCTCACCTCTTCCGCCAGCACCGTGCTGGGCTTTGGCCTGACTTCGGAGACATTATCGCTGATGGAGTTGCGCACGATTGCAGACTGGACTGTGGTGCCGCACCTGATGGCAGTGCGCGGCGTGGCCGATGTGAATGTTTTCGGCGGTCATGTGCGCCAGTTCCAGAGTCAGGTCGATCCCGGCAAACTGATCCAGTTCGGCATCTCGTTGCAACAAGTGAGGGAAGCGGCAGAAAAAGCCTCCGGCGTGCGCGGTGCGGGTTATATCGAAAACAGCAACCAGCGCATTGTCATCAACACCGAAGGTCAGGCTCTGACGCCGCAACAACTCGGTCAGGCGACGCTGGCCTACCGCAACGGGCAGACCATCCGGCTCTCGGACATCGGTCAGGTGGTCGAGGGAGCTGCGCCTTCGATCAGCGCAGCCGCCATCAACGGTGTCACCGGTATTTATCTCTCGGTACAGGGTCAGCT
The DNA here is from genome assembly GCA_002423265.1 of Methylophilaceae bacterium UBA6140. Classification (GTDB taxonomy): domain Bacteria; phylum Pseudomonadota; class Gammaproteobacteria; order Burkholderiales; family Methylophilaceae; genus UBA6140. Next base: position 1,977 of record DIVE01000124.1, read on the forward strand.
CGGCGCCAACACGCATGCCGTGACCAAGGAAATCGAAAAAGCCCTGCGTGAAATACGCCCTACCCTGCAAACCGAAGGCGTGGAGATGCACAAGGGCCTGTTCCGCCCGGCCAACTTCATCGACACCGCGATTGAAGGTGTACGTACCGACATTCTGATCGGCTCGGTACTCGTCATCACCGTGCTGTTCCTGTTCCTCTTCAATGTGCGTACTGCTTTCATCTCCGCGACGGCGATTCCGCTTTCGTTGCTGTCCGCCGTCATCGTGCTCTACCACTTCGACATGGGTCTCAACATCATGGTGCTGGGCGGGCTGGCGATCGCGCTGGGCGAGGTGGTGGACGATGCGATTATCGATGCCGAGAACATTTTCCGCCGCCTGCGCGAAAACCGCTTGCTGGCGAACCCGCTGCCGGTCTACCGCGTGGTGTACGACGCCTCGATGGAGGTGCGCAAATCCGTGGTTTACGCCACCTTTATCATCGCGCTGGTATTCCTGCCGCTGCTGACCCTGAGCGGCGTCGGCGGCAAGCTGTTCGCGCCGCTCGGCATTGCCTACATGGCAGCGATTCTGGCGTCGCTGGTTGTGGCATTGACCGTAACGCCCGCGCTCTGTTATCTGATGCTGGGCAAGGCTAGGCTGGACCACGAAGACTCGCCCATCATCCGGGTGATCAAGAGCAATTACGTCAAGCTGTTGCGCAAGATCGAAGCGCATTACAAAGTCGTGATCGGTGTGTCTTTCATGCTGATCGGGCTCGGGCTCGGCATTCTGCCGCTGTTCAAGAACCACTTCATCCCCAGCCTGCATGAAGGCCATTACATCATGCACATGACGGCAGTGCCCGGCACTTCGGAGCAGGAATCACTGCGGCTGGGCAAAAAGGTCTATGAAGCGATCAAGGATATCGACGGCGTCAAATCGGTCGCCCAATGGGTGGGCCGCGCACAGAATGGCGCAGACACCTTCGGCACGCATTACAGCGAGTTCGAAATCGAGATCGGCATGCTCTCGGGCGAAGACCAGCGGCGCATTCTGGAAGAAATCCGCGAACGCCTGGGTGGCGGTTACGACGATGATGGCGATAATCCGGCCGAAGGCGCCGGCGGCGGTTTCCTCGGCACCACCTTCGCCATCAACACCTTTCTGACCGAACGCATCGAAGAGACGATTTCCGGCTATGCCGCCGCTGTCGTCATCAATATCTACGGTCAGGATCTGGATGGCCTCGACCGCGATGCGCAAGCGATCGCTGGCATACTCGCGGGCACTGAAGGCGGCACCGATGTCGTCGTGCAATCACCGCCGGGAACGCCACAGCTCTCGATCCGGCTACGCCCGGAAAAGATGGCGGCCTGGGGCCTGCAACCGCTGGATGTGCTCGACACCATCCGCACCGCCTACGAGAGCGTGCCGGTTTCACAGGTTTATCAGGGCAACCGCGTGATCGGCATCAGCGTCGTGCTCACGCCCGAAGCCAGAAACAGCATCACACAGGTCGGCAAGCTGCCGGTCATCAACAGTGAAGGCCGGATACTGCGTTTGAGCGATATTGCCGACATCTCGCAGGAAAGCGGCCGCTCCAAGATATTGCACGCCAGCGCCAAGCGCATACAAACCGTTACGGCCAACGTCAGCGGTCGCGATGTCGAAAGATATGTCGATGAGATCAAGGAGCGCATCACTAACGAAGTCACCCTGACCAAGGGCAACTACCTCACCTTTACCGGTCAGGCCGAGGAACAGGCACAGGCAAGAGAAGACCTGATCGTGCATTCGCTGCTGGCGGGCGTCGGCATTTTCCTCTTGCTGTATGTCGCTTTCGGCCGTTTGCGCAACCTGCTCTTGACCTTTGCCAACCTGCCCTTCGCGCTGATCGGCGGCGTGCTGGCGGTAATGTTCACCGGCGGCTGGATATCGCTCGGCTCGCTGGTCGGTTTCGTCACCCTGTTCGGCATCACTTTGCGCAACTCCATCATGCTGGTTTCGCACTTCCAGCATCTGGTCGATGAAGAAGGCTGCGTCTGGGGGCTGGAAACCGCGATACGCGGGGCCTCGGAACGCCTGCCGTCGATCCTGATGACAGCCCTGGTAACGGCGCTCGGCCTGCTGCCGCTGGCTGCCGGCAGCGGTCAGCCGGGGCGCGAAATCGAAGGCCCGATGGCCACTATTATCGTCGGCGGCCTCATCACCTCGACCATACTCAACCTGCTGATTCTGCCGACCATCATGCTGCACTTCGGCAAGTTCGTAAAACAAGGCAAATTCGACTAACTGTCTCGAACGAAAAAAAGCGGCACCGATAGAATCGGTGCCGCTTTTGTTTCCAAACCGCCATTGCAAACCGGTAAAGTCTCTACTCAGATGTCGTACCCGCAAGG
>DIVE01000002.1 GCA_002423265.1 Methylophilaceae bacterium UBA6140
TCCAGTGGGGCAGCAAGCGCACCGGCCCCGATCTGCATCGGGTCGGCGGCAAGTACAGCGACGAATGGCATCGTATTCACCTGATCAACCCGCGCGATCTGGTGCCGGAATCCAACATGCCTTATTACCCATGGCTGGAGGATAACAAGGTCGATGCGGATGGCCTGGCCCCAAGAATGAAAGCCTTGCGCGTTGTCGGTGTACCTTATACCGATGAAGAGATCGCCAATGCCAAGGCCGAAGTCGAAGGCAAGACCGAGATGGAAGCATTGATTGCTTATCTGCAATCTCTGGGCACGACATTGAAATAGGCAGGAAAATCATGGACATCAATACATTACGCATCATCGCCACCGTTGCCAGCTTTGTGGTCTTTATCGGCATCGTGGTCTGGGCTTGGTCACGGCGCCGTGAAGCGGACTTCAAAGATGCAGCCAATCTGCCATTCGAACAGGACTGAGGAATAAAAAATGAGTGATTTCACCAATAGTTTCTGGCCATGGTTTATCTCGGCAATTACCTTTTTCGGCATTGTCGGGTGTGCCCTGTTGCTTTGGGTGACCAACAAGACCAAAGTGAGCGCCACCAGCGACAACAGTACCGGGCATGTCTGGGACGAAGACTTGCGCGAAATGAACAACCCGTTGCCACGCTGGTGGGTCTGGATGTTCATCATCACCATCGTCTTCTCGATTGCCTACCTGGCCTTTTACCCTGGCATGGGTTCCTACAAGGGTTCGTTCGGCTGGTCGCAGGTCAGTCAGTACGAAGCCGAGGTTGCCAAGGCGAACGAACAGGTTGAACCGCTTTACGCCAAGTTCCTGGCGATGGCGCCGGAAGAAGTGGCTGCTGATGAGCAGGCCATGGGCATCGGTAGCCGTCTGTTCCTGAATAACTGCGCGCAGTGCCATGGCTCCGATGCCAAGGGCAGCAAGGGTTTCCCCAATCTGACCGACGCGGACTGGCTATATGGCGGTACTCCCGAAGCGATCAAAACCACCCTGGATAATGGCCGTAACGGCATGATGCCGCCGATGGCCGCCGCAGTCGGCAGCGAAGAGGATGTGCTGAATGTCGCGCACTATGTACTGAGCCTGTCCAGCAGCCAGCACGACGCAGCAAGAGCGGCGCTGGGCCAGGAAAAGTTCATGGCGTGTGCAGCCTGTCATGGTCCGGATGGCAAGGGTAACCAGATGATTGGCGCGCCCAACCTGACGGATGACATCTGGTTGCATGGGGCAGGCGAGAAGAATATCGTTGCCATGATCAACAACGGCAAGATGAATCAGATGCCGGCCCAGGCAGGGAAACTGACGGATGCCCAGATCCACGTGTTGACATCCTATGTCTGGAGCTTGTCCAATTAAGTTGTTGCAGTTCATTTGAATATTCAAGGTAGTACGGCACCATGGCAGAGAAGCAAACGAGTAGCGCACAACAGAGTGCAACTGACGAAGTCATGGTGTCGCTTTACGCGGCGCAGGAAAAAATCTATCCGCGCAGCGTAAACGGCTTTTTCAGCAAATGGCGCTGGCTTATGATCTGGCTGACCCAGCTGGTGTTTTACGGGTTGCCATGGCTGGAATGGGGGCAGCGCCAGGCAGTATTGTTCGACCTCGGTGCCAGACGTTTTTTCATTTTTGGTCTGGTCCTCTATCCGCAGGATCTGATCTATCTCACCGCCATTCTGATTATTTCGGCGCTTTCGCTGTTTCTCTTTACTGCGATTGCAGGCCGCCTATGGTGTGGTTATACCTGTCCGCAGACGGTCTACACCGAAATTTTCCTCTGGTTCGAACGCTTGATCGAAGGCGATCGTGCTGCGCGCATGCGGCTCGACAAGAGTGGCACGACCTTGGAGAAAATCGGCAAGAAATCGCTCAAACATTTTGTCTGGATCGTGTTCGCATTGTGGACAGGGTTCACTTTCGTCGGCTATTTCACGCCGATACGCGAGCTGTTGCAGAGCTGGGCGGTATTGCAGATGGGACCCTGGGAAACTTTCTGGGTGTTCTTTTACGGTTTCGCGACTTATGGCAACGCAGGTTTTCTGCGCGAGCAAATATGCAAGTACATGTGTCCTTACGCACGCTTTCAGAGTGCGATGTTCGACCGCGATACGCTGATCGTCACTTATGATGAGGAACGCGGGGAGCCTCGTGGCAGCCGATCACGCAAGGTCGATCTCAAAAGTGCAGGACTTGGTGACTGTGTCGATTGTCATCTGTGTGTGCAGGTTTGCCCGACCGGCATCGATATCCGCAAGGGCTTGCAATATGAGTGCATAGGCTGTGGCGCCTGTGCAGATGTCTGTGATAGCGTCATGGACAAGGTCGGTTATCCGCGAGGTCTGATCCGCTACACGACCGAAAACGGCATGCTCAACCACTGGACGCGCAGTGCGATGATGCGCCGGGTGTTGCGTCCGCGCGTGTTGATCTATTTCAGCATACTGGCGCTCTTGTGTGCAGCGTTGGTCACCAGCCTGATCGTGCGCATGCCGTTCAAGGCGGATGTGATCCGCGATCGCGGCGTGATGTCGCGCATCGTGCAGGGCGGCTTGCTGGAGAATGTCTATCGCATGCAGCTGATGAATGCGACAGAACAAACGCAAAATTACCGCATCAGCGCCAGGGGCGAGGATGGTTTGTTGATGAAATCGCCGGATTTGGCCGAAGACGCTACGATCTCGTTGGAATCGGCCCGGTCGAAATGGATTACGCTTTATCTGCAAGTACCGGACGGCAATCTGGAGCCCGGCTCGCACCGCGTCTGGTTTGATGTTGAGATGCTGGGAGGCGGTAAAACGCTGGAAGAAAAATCTGTTTTTCTGGTACCCAGATAGAAATTTTTATACGAGGAAATAATGATGAAATCGCAAAAGCAGGACGATAAAAGCTGGTGGCATTATGGCTACGTGTGGCTGATTCTGGCCGGACCTCTGGTCGTGATTGTCGCTTCATTCATCACGTTGAAGCTGGCAATCCAGACACCGGATCCTGTCGTGGACGACTATTACCGCAAGGGCATCAATATCAACAAGACCTTGTCCGAGGCCAGTATGGCGCCCGCCCAGCAGGTACGTAACCACGCGGCAACCATAGGCGGTAAGGAGTAGTCGCTACCTCAGTAGGGATTCAATTGCAGGAATCAGGGTTGAAAATCTTTTTCAGTGCTTCGGGCTTCAGGATTTTCACCCAGCGTTGTTTGACTTCGATAATGTTTTCTTCGCTGAACTTGGAAAAAGTGCGACTCACCGTTTCCAGCTTCATCCCGAGATAGCTGCCGATTTCGTCACGTGTCATTCTCAGCACCAGCTCCGATCTTGAAAAACCTCTGGCGTGCAGACGCTGTACCAGATTCAGCAAAAACGCCGCCAACCGTTCCTCCGCCCGCATATTGCCGAGTAATAACATGACACCCTGATCGCGCACGATTTCGCGGCTCATGATTTTATGTACGTGGCGCTGCAGTACCGGGAATTCACGTGAGAGATGTTCGATGTTGGCAAAGGGCATGACGCAGACTTCGGCATCCTCCAGTGCGACGGCGTTGCAGTTGTGACGGTCACTGGTGATGCCATCGAGGCCGATGATTTCTCCCGCCATCTGAAAGCCGGTCACCTGTTCGCGGCCATCTTCACTGGCAACCGAGGTCTTGAAGAAGCCGGTGCGAATTGCGTAGAGCGAGGTGAAAGGGTCGCCGTTGCGGTATAGCGGCTCACCCTGCGCGACTTTGCGCCGGTTGGAAACCACATCGTCCAGTTTTTGCAGTTCATCGCGATTCAGGCCTACCGGCATGCAGAGTTCACGGAGATTGCAATTGGAACAGGCGACTTTGATGGTTTCTGGTGTCATGGGAGGTGATGCGTATTTTGTAAATTATAAGAGTAAGCTTACCGTGTTTGCCTGTTTGTTGATAGATGGCGCATGTTGAAAGATTTACGCAAACAGAATACTGCAGGATATTTGACCTGTATCAATGCGCCGAAAAACAACGGCAGGCATAGTCGCATTAAATTGCCTGGATATAGATATGATTGCTGATACCCTTAAAACGCCGGTAGAAACCTTGCCCGAGTTGACTCCGGAAGTGCTGAAGAGATTCGACGTCTCCGGCCCGCGTTATACATCCTATCCGACGGCAGACCGTTTTGTCGAAGCGTTTGGCGAAGACGATTATCTGCAAGCCATTGAGCAGCGCAATATGGGCGGCTTGGCTCTGCCGCTTTCGCTTTATGTGCATATTCCGTTCTGCGAGTCGCTCTGCTTTTACTGTGCATGCAACAAGATCGTCACCAAGCATCACGAGCGTGCGGCCGAATATCTGCGCTATCTGACGCGTGAAGTCGATCTCCATGTCAGCAAGCTCGGCCAGGGCCAGACTGTTAGTCAACTGCATCTGGGTGGCGGTACGCCGACCTTCTTCAGCGATGACGAGCTGGAAGAGCTGATGGCCATGTTGCGGCGTAATTTCAAACTTGACCCGAGCGGCGAGTATTCCATAGAGATCGATCCGCGCACAGTGACTGAAGAGCGACTGGCACGGATTGCCACAATGGGCTTCAACCGTTTGAGTTTCGGCGTACAGGATTTCGACCACGAAGTACAAAAGGCCGTGCATCGCATTCAACCCGCCGAGCAGGTTTTTGATCTGGTTGCTGCTTCCAGACGACTGGGGTTTCAGTCCATCAATGTCGATCTGATTTATGGCTTGCCGATGCAGACCGCTGAATCCTTTCAACGCACCTTGAAGCAAGTTGCCAGCCTGCATCCGGATCGTATCGCGCTTTATGCCTACGCCCATTTGCCGGAACGCTTCAAGCCGCAGCGGCGTATCAACGATTATGAGCTGCCGACGGCAGGCGATAAGCTGAGCATGCTTTCCAATGCGATTGCAGCTTTTCTTGGTAATGGCTATGTCTATGTCGGCATGGATCATTTTGCCCTGCCAGAGGATTCCCTGGCGATTGCCAAACGGCAGGGCAGGCTGCATCGCAATTTTCAGGGCTACAGCACACAACCCGATTGCGACCAGATCAGCCTCGGCGTTTCGGCGATTGGCCGTATCGGCCCGACCTACAGCCAGAATGCGAAGACGATAGAAGAATACTATGACATGCTCGACCACGGGCGTTTGCCTGTCGTGCGGGGTTTGCCGTTGACGCGTGACGATCTCGTGCGCCGTGCCGTCATCATGGCCTTGATGTGCCAGGGCCGGGTGCAGTATGAATCCATCAACCTCGCTTATCTGATCGATTTCAAGGAATACTTCGAAGCCGAGTTGAAGAGTCTGGAAGACCTGGAGCGCGACGGACTGGTCGAGATTGACGCCTCCGGCATTCAGGTCACGGGTCTGGGATGGTATTTTGTCCGCGCAGTGGCGATGGTGTTCGACCGCTATCTGCAAGCTGACAGAAACCGTGCAAGATTCTCCAGGATTATCTGATTCCAATCAGCACAACCGACATCAAAAAGCCCGCTTGCATTCCAGCAGCGGGCTTTTGGTTTTTCAGACATGTGATTTTCTGAAGTGCCGGAATCAAAGAACGCAGACAAAAAAATGCCTCTTCATTGAGCAGAAGAGGCGAGGGTGGATTCTTTAAATTGGATTGATATTAGAAACGCTTGCCGATACCGAAACCGATGACCAGTGGATCGATGTCCAACTTGTCGATTTTGCGGTAACCGTTTCCATCTTTGAGATTCATCTTGACATCGGTGTCGATCCAGACCTTCTTGATGTCAAAGTTGACCATCCAGCCATCCTTGAGATTGATATCAAACCCAGCTTGAAGGGCAGGGCCCCAACTGTTGCGCTCAACGCGGATTGGGAATGCGCCAGCCAACTTCAAACCATTATCCATAAAACGTGTATAGTTAATGCCAGCACCAATATATGGATCAAAGGTTTGATCGGGGTTAAAGTGCCACTGAGCTGTTAACGTTGGTGGCAATACATTAACCTCGCCAAGATTAAATTTGCCATCCAGGGCTTGAGGTCCTGCTGGATTTTTATGGATGTTGACATCATGCTTGGAGCCCAACGCCAGAATCAGCTCCAAGGCGATGTTTTTTGTGACATAGTAGGAAATATCGAGCTCTGGAATGGTGTTGCTCTTGACTTCCAACTCTGCGCCCTCATTCAGATAGAAAGCATCCGACCCGGTTCCATTCCATGCATCGTTTGTCATGCGGCCCAATTTGCTGTCTTCGCTTGGGTTGATGTTTACAGCCCTAAGACGTACTACCCAATCGCCCTGTTCTGCGAAGGCAAAGTTCGGTGTCAATGCAGCTGCCAGAGCAACAGCCAACATGGTTTTTTTCATTTCATGGTCTCCCGTGCGGTCAGTGGTTAATTCATTAATTGGATGAATTCTAGGTTGGCAGATATGCTGCGGGCTTGATGTAAATCAATAAAGTATGGATTAGCGCTTGAGCACACAGAGAAGTCTCAGCAGAATCTGTGCTCCAACGAACTTGAGAGCCGGACATGCAATCGACAGTGATGGGGCTGACCGAAGCCCAGATGACGGAAATCGGCATGACACTGGGCGTAGGCGGCCTGATGTTGATGATGCTGCTGATCGTGGGCCATCTGGCCTGGGAATCGAGGGCGGGGAAATTTGGTACTTTTGTGCTGTTTCTTGGCCTGACGCTGGGGCTGGTGGGGTTCACCGCCAAGTACGTGATTCAGCTGGCGCTGGGCATCGAATAATTACTGATACCTGAGCGCTTCGATCGGATTCATGCGTGCAGCCTTGCGCGCCGGATAAAAGCCGAAAAAGACACCGACAGTCGCCGCAACTGCGAAAGCAGTGATTGCCGCATTGCTTGAAATCACAATTGACGCGCCGGTCAGCAGGTTAACCAGCAGTGCGCCGCCTATTCCCAGAAAGAGACCGATGAGGCAGCCGGCGACCGATATCATGATGGCTTCCAACAAGAATTGCTGCATGATGTCGCGCTCTCTTGCACCAATCGCCATGCGGATGCCGATTTCGCGGGTGCGTTCGGTGACCGAGACCAGCATGATGTTCATGATGCCGATACCGCCAACCAGCAGAGAAACCGAGGCGATGGCGCCGAGCAGGAGCGACATGGTGCGGGTGGTTTCGGCAGCCGACTTGGCAGCGGCAGTCAGGTTACGCACGAAGAAATCATCCTCGTCATCCTCTCGCAGCTTGTGCCTCTGCCGTAGCAGGCTGTTCATGCCGTTTTCCGCCATGGTCATGGTTTGCGGGCTTTCTGCCTGCACCATCAGCATGCGCACGCTGTCGGGGAACTGGGCGCCGAACAGTTTGCGCTGCGCGGTGGTCAGCGGCACGATGATGGTGTCGTCCTGATCCCGCCCATCGAGACTTTGGCCCTTGCTCTCGAGTACACCGAGCACGACGAACGGCGCTTGCTTGATGCGTATGGTCTTGCCTACCGGGTCGCTATCGGCGAACAGGTTCTCCACCACAGTCTTGCCGACCAGTGCAACGCGGGTGGCTGAGCGGATGTCGGAATCTGAAAAGCTGTAGCCCTCAGTCAGGTTCCATCCGCGCACGTCGAGATAATCCGGCGTGGTACCGATGATGCTGGTTGCCCAGTTGCTGGAGCCGAATATGACCTGCGCATTGCCCATGCTGACCGGGGCTACGGCTTTGACGCCTTCAAGCCGGGCAATCGCTTCGCCATCCTGCACTGTCAGCGAGGCTGCGTTACCGCCGCCGAGGCGGGCGCCGCTGGTGGTTCTGGAACCTGAAAGCACGATGAAAAGATTGCTGCCCATGGCGTTGATCGACTGCTTGACCGATTCCTGCGCGCCTTGGCCGATCGCCATCATCAGCACTACGGCACTGACACCGATGACCATGCCGAGCATGGTGAGAAAGGTGCGCAGCCGGTTCGCGCCCATCGCATGCCAGGCTTCACCGAGCATTGCACCGAACATCAGGCCGGCTCCATTTCTGCGGCAGCTGGAGAAGGTGTTGTATAAGAGTCATGCACGATGCGGCCATCGAGAAATCGCACCTGACGTTTTGCGTGGCTGGCGATGTCGGCTTCGTGAGTGACGATGATGATGGTGATGCCCTCATCGTTCAGCTCGGCAAACAGCCGCATGATGTCCTCGCTGGTTTTACTGTCCAGATTGCCGGTAGGTTCGTCAGCCAGTATGAGCCTGGGCTGGTTGACCAATGCGCGGGCGATGGCGACGCGCTGCTGCTGGCCGCCCGAAATCTGGTTCGGCAGCGAGGCGGTATACATGCCGAGCCCGACTTTTTCCAGGAGAGCTTGCGCGCGCTGGTGACGTTCGCGCTTGCCGGTTCCGGCGTAGACCAGCGGAAGAGAGACGTTGTCCAGCAGGTCGGAGCGTGTGAGCAGATTGAACCCCTGAAAGACGAAACCGATGGTGCGGTTGCGAATATGTGCCAACCTTGGGCTGTCGAGTTCAGAGACGGCATGGCCGTCGAGCGTATATTCGCCGCTGCTGGGTTTGTCCAGGCAGCCGAGAATGTTCATGAAAGTCGATTTTCCGGAGCCGGAAGGCCCCATGATCGCGACATATTCGCCCGCCGAGATGGACAAGCTGACGTCTTTCAGCACCGGGAATGGTCCGAGCGCGGTCTGGTAGTCCTTGTAGAGGTGGCTCACCTCAATGATGGGCTTTTGCATCAGAACATCCTGAAACGCATCGTGCTCGCAGCGGATGGACTTTGACCGGCGGCATCGTCAACAATGACCTTGTCACCCGGTTTCAGCGCATCGGTTTCGATTTCCGTCATGCGGCCATCGGTGATGCCGACGTGCACCGGCACCGTTTCCAATACGGTCTTGCCTTTTTCGGTGCGCAGCACATACAGCTTGCCGGCGCCATGGTGGTCGCTGACTGTTGCCTTTCGCTCCGGAGCGGCGGGTCTTGGTTGTGCCGTGCTTTCATCGGTCTTTGGTTTGTATCTGAGAGCTGCATTGGGGGCCAGCAGTACGTTCTGCCGGTTGGCAATCTCGATGTTCACATAGGCGGTCATGCCCGGCAGCAGGATTTCATCAGGATTGTCGACCGATATGACGACATCGTAGGTGACCACATTGGAGGTGATGGTCGGGTTGAGTCTCAGCTGCTTGACGATCCCCTCGAAGCTGC
>DIVE01000111.1 GCA_002423265.1 Methylophilaceae bacterium UBA6140
TACGGGCGGCATGCGAGAAGCGCGATCGAACGTGCGCGCGAGCAAGTCGCCGATGCAGTCAATGCACACCCGTCACAAGTGATCTTCACTTCCGGCGGCACGGAAGCCAACAATCTGGCTGTGACCGGTATCGCCGGCAGTTACGGCATCAGTCAGATCGCCGTCAGCGCTATTGAACACCCCTGCATTTCGCGTCCTGCGCTGGCCATGCAGCAGCGCGGCTGGAAGCTGGCCGTATTGCCGGTCAACAACAGCGGCATGGTGCAGGAAAGCAGCGTCGAGCAATTGCTGCAAACGGAAACCAGCCTGCTATCGGTGATGCTGGCCAACAACGAAACCGGCGTCCTGCAGAAAGTGGCGGCCATTGCGGCCATTGCCCGCAGTAAAGGTGTTACCGTACATACCGATGCAGTTCAGGCCTTGGGCAAGATCAAGGTCGATTTCGCCGAACTGAACGTAAATGCGATGACGCTTTCGTCGCACAAGATCAACGGCCCGCAGGGAGCCGGTGCGCTGATACTCGACAAACGTATCGATATCCAGCCGATCATGCATGGCGGCGGACAGGAAAGAGGGTTGCGCAGCGGTACCGAGAACGTGGCCGCGATTGTCGGCTTCGGCGCCGCCTGCGAACTGCTGAACACAAGACTGTTGCAGGAACCGGGCCGTATCCGCCAGTTGCGCGAGCGTCTGGAGATCGGCCTGAAAAAGCTCGGCGCCGTCATTTTCGGCGCGGATGCGGAAAGATTGGCCAACACCAGTTTTTTCGCCTTCAATGAAATCGAGGGCGAGACTCTGGTGATGGCGCTGGATCGCAAGGGCTTTGCCGTTGCCAGCGGCTCCGCCTGTTCCAGCGACAGCTCAGAGCCGAGCGCGGTACTGCTGGCGATGGGCGTGGAGCCCGATCTCGCCAAGGGCGCGATTCGCGTGAGTCTCGGCACCAACAACAGCCCGGAGCAGATCGATGCGTTTGTTGAAGTGCTGCAAGGCGAAATTACCAGGCTGCGGCAGCTGACAGCGGTAGCCGTATGACTGTACGAAAATTGAATGCTGAACCATAAAATACCAGGACCCATAATGACTGTTAAAACACCGATCTATCTGGATTACTCAGCCACCACACCGGTAGACCCGCGCGTGGCGGAAAAGATGATCCCCTACATCACCGAATTCTTCGGCAACCCTGCATCGCGCAGCCATTCTTTCGGCTGGACCGCGGAAAAAGCCGTGGAAAACGCCCGTGAAGAAGTCGCGAAGCTGGTCAATGCCGATCCGCGCGAAATCGTCTGGACTTCCGGCGCAACCGAGTCCAACAATCTGGCGATCAAGGGTGCAGCGCATTTTTACAGCGGCAAGGGCAAACACATCATCACCGTCATGACCGAACACAAGGCCGTGATCGACCCGGTGCGCGAACTCGAACGCGAAGGGTTTGAAGCGACATTCCTGCAACCCGAGCCGAACGGCCTGGTAGACATCGAAAAATTCAAGGCAGCCATCCGTCCTGATACGGTGCTTGCCTCCGTCATGTTCGTCAACAATGAAATCGGCGTGATTCAGGATATAGAAGCCATCGGCAACCTCTGCCGCGAACACGGCATCATCTTCCACGTTGACGCAGCGCAGGCTACCGGCAAAGTCGCCATCAATCTGGAAAAACTGCCGGTCGATCTGATGAGCTTCTCCGCCCACAAAACCTACGGCCCCAAGGGCATCGGCGCGCTGTATGTACGTCGCAAACCGCGCGTGCGTCTGGAAGCGCAAATGCACGGCGGCGGTCACGAACGCGGCTTGCGTTCGGGCACGCTCGCTACCCACCAGATCGTCGGCATGGGTGAAGCTTTCCGCATCGCCCGCGAAGAAATGGAACTGGAGAATGTACGTATCCGCCGCCTGCGCGAGAGACTGCTGGCAGGCCTGAAGGAAATCGACGAGGTCTATGTCAACGGCGATCTCAAGCAGCGCGTGCCGCACAACCTCAACATCAGCTTCAACTTCGTCGAAGGCGAATCGCTGATCATGGCAGTCAAGGACATCGCCGTTTCATCGGGCTCGGCCTGCACCTCGGCCAGCCTTGAACCCAGCTACGTGCTGCGCGCACTGGGCCGCTCGGATGAACTCGCACACAGCTCGATCCGCTTCTCCATCGGTCGCTTCACGACAGAGGAAGAAATCGACTACACGATTGCACTGATGAAGAGCAAGATCGGCAAGCTGCGGGAACTCTCGCCGCTGTGGGAAATGCACCAAGAGGGAATAGACCTGTCCAAAGTAGAGTGGGCAGCTCATTAGAAAGCGTTCTTTGCTTGTCTGGCGTTGTTGCCGGCCTGCTCGTTTAGAACAAACTAAACGTCGCCGCCATCTGCCTAGCCCAGCAAACAAATCACTGAGTTTTAAGTAAGTTTTCAAATGCAACAAGCGTTTGAAATAGGAAGCAAAATCAAGGCGACAAGCTGAAGGCAGTACATATAGTACGACGAAGCGCAGTCAACGCAGAGTTTGCGATGTATTTCAAACGCACTAGGAGAGTGAAATGGCATATTCAGATAAGGTTTTAGACCACTACGAGAACCCGCGTAACGTCGGCTCTCTCGACAAGAACGACCCGCAGGTCGGCACCGGCATGGTAGGCGCGCCTGCTTGCGGCGACGTCATGAAGTTGCAGATCAAGGTCAACGACAGCGGCATCATCGAAGATGCCAAGTTCAAAACCTACGGTTGCGGCTCGGCCATTGCGTCCAGCTCGCTGGTCACCGAATGGTTGAAGGGCAAATCGCTGGATGAAGCGGCAGAGATCAAGAACTCGGCAATTGCCGAGGAACTGGCCCTGCCTCCGGTCAAGATTCACTGTTCCGTGCTGGCGGAAGACGCCATCAAGGCAGCGGTTGCCGACCTCAAATCCAAACAATCGGACAAAGAGGTCGCGTAAGACATGGCAATTACACTGACGGAGAATGCGGCGAACCGGGTACAGAAGTTCCTTGCCAACCGCGGCAAGGGTGTCGGCTTGCGTCTCGGCGTCAAGACTACCGGCTGCTCCGGCATGGCCTATACGCTGGAATTCGTTGATGAAGTGAAACCGGAAGACCTGGAATTTGAAAGCCTCGGCGTAAAAGTCATCATCGACCCCAAGAGCCTGGTATACATCGACGGCACTGAGCTGGATTTTGTCAAGGAAGGGCTCAACGAAGGCTTCAAGTTCAACAACCCGAATGTGAAGGATGAATGCGGCTGCGGCGAGAGTTTTACCATTTGACGCCGGTAACCGCTTCGCCGGCCGGCGTGCCTGATTGATAGCCTGATGCAAAAAAACCACTTTGAACTATTCGGCCTGCCCGCCAGGTTTTCAATTGATCTGCAAGCACTCGATCAGCTGTATCGCAAGATACAGAGCGAAGTGCATCCGGATCGTTTTGCGGCGGCCTCAAGCGCCGAGCGGCTGAAATCGATGCAGCTGGCGACCGAGGCCAACGAAGCCTACCAGATACTTAAAAACCCGACGTCGCGTGCGCGCCATCTGCTGCAACTGCAAGGCATCGACACCCACGAAGACAGCAACACCGCAATGCCGGCCGATTTCCTGATGCTGCAAATGGAATGGCGCGAAGCGATCGAAGAAGCAAGCGCAGCCAGCGACATCGACGCACTCGACAATCTGTTGAGCGAGACGCGCAAGACCGCTCGCCAGCTGCAGCAGCAATTGCATGCGCTGCTGGACCAGCCTGATGCAATCGCAGCGGCGGCAGAAACTGTGAGAAAACTCAGTTTTATTGATAAAGTGCAAGCGGATATCGGACATGCCATCAACAAGCTGCAGGATGCGTAAAAACCACGCATCGGCATAACACATCAACGACAGATTCAGACAAGCCCATGGCCCTACTACAAATCGCCGAACCCGGCATGAGCACCGCGCCACACCAGCACAAGCTGGCGGTCGGCATCGATCTCGGCACCACCAATTCGCTGGTTGCCACCGTGCGCAGCAGCATGAGCACGGTACTGCATGACGAGGAAGGCCACGCACTGCTGCCTTCTGTCGTGCATTACCGCGCCGATGGCAGTATCGAGGTGGGATATGCCGCACAGGCGCAACAAAGCCATGACCCGCACAACACCATCGTCTCCGCCAAGCGCTTCATGGGCCGCGGCCTCAAGGATATCGGCGATACCGTGCAATTGCCCTATCAGTTCATCGACACGCCGGGCATGGTGCAAATTCAAACCCGTGCCGGCATCAAAAGCCCGGTGGAAGTCTCTGCCGAAATTCTCAAGGTACTGAAACAGCGTGCCGAACATGCGCTGGGAGGAGAGCTTGCCGGTGCTGTCATCACGGTGCCCGCCTATTTCGACGATGCGCAGCGCCAGGCCACCAAGGATGCGGCGCGCCTCGCCGGACTCAATGTATTGCGCCTGCTCAACGAGCCAACTGCCGCTGCTGTCGCCTATGGCCTCGATAATGCCGCAGAAGGGGTTTATGTGATTTACGACCTCGGCGGCGGCACCTTTGACGTTTCCGTGCTGCGCCTGTCGAAAGGCGTATTCGAAGTGCTGGCCACCAACGGTGATTCGGCGCTCGGTGGCGACGATTTCGACCGCCGCATTTTCTGCTGGATGCTGGAAGAAGCCAAACTCTCGCCGATCAGCCCTGAAGATACCCGACAGCTACTGACCAAGTCGCGCGAAGCCAAGGAGTGGCTGACCGATCACGCCGAAGCACGCATCACCAGCCTCCTGAAAAACGGCGAACTGGTTGATCTCACGCTCACCAGCAGCAAACTCAAGGAACTGTCGCAGCACCTGATCGCCAAGACTCTGGCACCTATCAGGAAAGCCTTGCGCGATGCCGGGCTTTCCATCGATGAGGTCAAGGGCGTGGTCATGGTCGGCGGCGCGACGCGCATGCCGCAAGTGCGCCATGCGGTCGCCGATTTCTTCGGCCAGGACCCGCTGACCAATCTCGACCCGGACAAAGTGGTGGCGCTCGGCGCAGCCATTCAAGCCAACGTGCTGGCCGGTAACCGCGGTGAAGACGACCTGCTGCTGCTCGACGTCATCCCGCTGTCACTCGGACTCGAAACCATGGGTGGCCTCGCCGAACGCATTATTCCACGCAACGCCACGCTGCCTGTTGCCCGCGCGCAGGATTTCACCACCTTCAAGGACGGCCAGACCGCCATGAGCATCCATGTTGTCCAGGGCGAGCGTGAACTGGTTTCGGATTGCCGTTCGCTGGCACGCTTCGAACTGCGCGGCATTCCGCCGATGGCAGCCGGCGCTGCCCGCATTCGTGTCACATTTCAGGTCGATGCCGACGGCCTGCTTTCGGTGTCGGCGCGTGAACAGACCAGCGGTGTCGAAGCGCATATTGTGGTCAAGCCTTCCTATGGCTTGAGCGAGGATGAAATCATCAACATGCTGGAAACTTCATTCAAGTCAGCCGAAACCGACAAACAGGCGCGCGCCTTGCAGGAAGCACGCGTAGAATCCCAACGATTGCTGGAAGCCATCGCGGCCGCGCTGGCAAAAGATGGTGCCTTGCTGTCTGCAAACGAAAAACAGACAATTAACGAAAAAATGCAGGCCTTGAGCGAACTGGCAAAAACCGAAGACAGTCATGCCATTCACGATGCTGTGGAGGCACTCAACCGTGCGACCGAAGAATTTGCCGCACGCCGCATGGATGCCTCGGTGAAGCAAGCGCTGGCCGGGCAGAATCTGAAAACACTGGAACTCTGACATGCCACAAATCATCGTATTACCGCACGTGGAACTCTGCCCTGAAGGTGCCGCTTTCGAGGCCGAAAAAGGCGTGTCGATCTGCGACAACCTGCTCAACCACGAGATTGATATCGACCACGCCTGCGACAAGGTCTGCGCCTGTACCACCTGTCATGTCATCGTGCGCGAAGGCTACAAAACGCTGAACCCGGCCGAAGAAAAGGAAGAAGACCTGCTGGACAAGGCCTGGGGACTGGAGCCGAATTCCCGCTTGTCCTGCCAGGCTATCGTCAGCGACGCCGATCTCGTGATCGAAATTCCGAAATACTCGATCAACATGGCCAAGGAAGGCCATCGCTGATATTCAAAAAAACAGGGCTTCTATGGAAGCCCTGTTGCATTGCATCATTTAATTTCGGATTTTGTGCTTTTTGCTGCCGGCTTGCCAGCCGTCCTGGCGGGCGTTTTGGTTTTGGCGGCAGGTTTCGCCGGCTTTGCCGCCGGGGCTTTTTCTGCAGTCGCTTTCGCCGCTGATTTTTTAACAACCGCCTGCTCTACATCGGCGCTGTTCTTTGATGCCAGTTTCCTTTCCGCCTTGGCTTTCTTGTCAGCGTCCTGTTTTCTGATCTTTTCCCAGTTCTTGCGCCACTCGGCAAGCTGTTCATCCTCGATTTCGAGCTGAATCGCGATTGCCTCCTCTACGCTCAATTTCTCCTTCAGCAACCTGTTCGGCAACTTGCCGGACATGCGCGAAAGAATGCGCTGCTGTTCGTCATCATTAAGTAACAAAGCTTTTTCAAGATATTCTGGTTTGCTTATTTTCATCGCCTGCCTTTAGTAGTGAACACATCCATAGATTAGTGTACTGGTTTCAATTGTCATCAAATTTGAAATTTTTATGACAATCCAAAACGGCAGATCACTGTATTGATCCCGGGCGGCAAAAAGCCCGCTTGCGCGGGCCTTGTGCTACTACGATACAACGAGGAGATCGTTTGATTTAGAACGCAAACTGGGTACGGAAAAGGATGGCCTGTTCGTCGTCTTCGTTTTTGCCGTTCACGCTGACACTGCCGCCACCGAATTGATCCTCGAAGTCGGTCTTGACATAGTCCAGCATGAAGCGCACGTGTGGATTCGGTACGAACTTGACGCCAACCGTCAGTGCATCGGCCTTGGCATAACCACTTGCACCGGTGGAAATCTGTGCATCCTTGCCGGCACCGGCGCGGATACCAACTTCATCAAAATCGCCTGCGTCGAACTTGCTGTAACGGACGCCGACTTCCCATGCGCCGCCCTTGAAGTTTTTGGCATCGAAGTTGTTCTTGGGCTTGATGCCGCTGAACGCGCCATTTCTGTAACGGCTGGCGTGACTCTCACCAGTAATGGTCCACAAAGCTTCGGCATACCAAACCTTGATTTCAGGGTCGTAACTGCCTGTGGCCGTATCAAAATCGAATTCATTTTTGACCCACTGGCCCTGGACCTTGAATGGACCATAGGCGAGCGCTGCTTCCAGACCCAGACGGCTACGATCAATTTCCGCATCTACAAAGTTGTTATTGGCAACGACAGGTCCATTAAAGAACTTGGCACCGCGGGCTTCAGTGCTACGATCGCCACCAAACGCATTCACGCCATCTGCCTTGGAAATATCGCCCTCGGAGAAAGCCAGACCGGCATGCAGAACCATGTCCTTGTTACCCATGATTTCAGCGAAATTGATCGTGGCGCGACCAATGATATCCTTGTTATCAACTCGCACATCATTTTCTGTGCCGTTCTGACCACGGCCGTTGGATGTTGCCAATGCGTAGGTGATGCCTTTCCATGGTGAGCCGTGAACCATGGCACCGATTTCCTTGGCCGGGATATACGCATCGACGAAGCTGCGCTCAATGAAGTCGATATTATTCGAGCTGGTCAGCTGCTCCATGCTGAACGGCATCTTGAATTGACCGACACGGAACTGAACCGGCTTCCACCAAGCAACATTCAGGTAGGCAACGTCGAGCACCGGCGCGGAACCAGTGCCGTTAAATACAACCTCGCCCTCGTAATGATCAAGAAAGCGTGCTTTTACACCGATACGTGCGCGACGGACATCGTAGGTATCAGAGCCGGTGGAACTGGCTGCATTTGATCCATTATTATCCTCGTCATAGTTGTACCAGCGCGAGTCAAAGTGCACGCGCCCGTTAATTGTCATACTGTTCTTGCCGTCTTCAGTACCGATCACGATACCGTCCTTGTAGGTAGCGGTCACAGCGCCTTTGCTCTTCTTTTCAGCAGCCTCTTTTTCACCAGCACGGCCCTTCATCAACAATGCACCCTCTTCTTCCGTCAGCACGCCCTTGGCGATCAGTGCATTGACGATATCGTCAGTCGAGTCGGCCATTGCGTTTGCACCGAAGCTCATCAGCAGAGCGCCGGATACAGCAGCGATCACGCCACGTAGTTTTGCATGTTTCATTCGTCATACTCCCGGTTAAAAAATTGATTGGTTGAAATTCAACACGGGGCGATTTTGCGCAACTTATGTGACAGATTAATGACGGGAAATGAAATAGCTGTTGTCCTGTTGCACAAAAACAACAAGCTTGAAGAACTTCCGGAAATAAAAAATCCGCCGGGGCGGATTTTTTATTGATTCAGTATTAGCACAATACGATTACAGGTGTTCCGGCCGCATGTGCGGGAAAAGAATGACATCGCGGATGCTGGGGCTATCGGTCAACAGCATCACCAGACGGTCGATGCCGATACCGCAACCGCCGGCAGGCGGCATGCCGTATTCAAGCGCACGGATGAAATCCGCATCGTAATACATGGCTTCGTTGTCACCCGCCTCCTTGGCTGCAACCTGTGCATGGAAACGCGCAGCCTGATCCTCTGCATCGTTCAACTCGGAGAAGCCGTTGGCGATCTCACGGCCGGTGATGAAGAGCTCATAGCGCTCGGTGATCTCCGGGTTTTTGTCTGAAGCACGTGCCAGCGGCGAGACTTCGACCGGATAGTCGATGATGTAGGTCGGATTCCACAGTTGCGCCTCGGCCGTTTCTTCAAACAGCGCCAGTTGCAGCGCGCCGAGACCGGCGTGGTCAAACGGCTTGACGCCGAACTTCAACAGCTCCGCGCGCAAGTAAGCGGCATCGTGCAGCTGCTCCGGCGTGTATTGCGGGGCGTATTTCTGAATCGCTCCGACAATGGTCAGACGCTCGAACGGTTTGGAGAAATCAAGCTCGCGACCCTGATATTGCACGACTGCCGAGCCGCAGGCCGCAATCGCAGCGGCACGAATGCAACGCTCGGTGAAATCCATCAGCCACAGATAATCGGTATAAGCGGCATAGAATTCCATCATCGTGAACTCGGGATTGTGGCGCACGCTCAAGCCCTCGTTACGGAAATTGCGGTTGATCTCGAACACGCGCTCGAACCCACCGACCACCAGGCGCTTGAGGTAAAGCTCGGGCGCGATACGCATATACATCTGCATATCGAGCGCATTGTGATGCGTGATGAAAGGCTTGGCCGATGCGCCGCCCGGGATCGGATGCAACATGGGCGTTTCGACTTCGAGGAACTGATGTTCCAGCATGAAGGCACGAATCCCGGATACCACCTTGCTGCGGGCGATGAAGGTTGCACGAGTTTCTTCTGATACGATCAGATCGACGTAGCGCTGGCGGTATTTGGCTTCCTGATCCTGCAAACCGTGGAATTTTTCCGGCAATGGGCGCAGCGACTTGGTCAGCAGGCGCAACTCTGTCACCTTCACCGAAAGCTCGCCGGTTTTGGTTTTGAACAGCACCCCTTCCGCCGCGACGATGTCGCCCATATCCCACTTCTTGAAAGCGTCATACAAGGCTTCGCCGATATTCTCGCGCGAGACAAAAAGCTGAATACGGCCGCTGCTGTCCTGCACGGTGGCAAAGCTCGCCTTGCCCATCACGCGCTTCAGCATCATGCGTCCGGCCACACTAACCTCAACCGCTTTCGGCTCCAGCACCTCGTTATCGAAACCGCCGAACTCGGCATGCAGCACCGACGCCTGGAAATCCGGTTTGAAGTCGTTGGGGAAAGCTGCTGTGCCATTGGATTTTGCAGCTTCACGAATCGCCTTCAGCTTTGCGCGACGCTCTGCAATGACGTGATTTTCATCCTGCTGTTCAGAAATATGATCTTCCATTTGAAACCTTTAAAAAATCTTTAAAAAATTTAACCACACAGCGCGCAAAGAGCACGAAGAAATTCATGAATCACGAAACAATTGTCTGTCACTTATTACGGCTGAACCAATGCGCGAACCGTGAAAACGCAACCGCTATCCGGTTATAAATCAACTGGATTCCGGATAATTGCTTCGCAATTTCCGGAATGACGTGCTTTTCCGTGGTTCAAGATTTTAGACGCCCTGCTTCAAACTCTCGGAAATGAACGGATCAAGGTCGCCATCGAGCACACCCTGGGTATTGCCGATCTCGACATTGGTACGCAAATCCTTGATGCGCGACTGGTCGAGCACATAGCTGCGAATCTGGTGGCCCCAGCCGATATCGGTCTTGGCATCTTCCAACGCCTGTTTTTCCTCGTTGCGCTTGCGCAGCTCCAGTTCGTAGAGACGCGCTTTCAGCATCGCCATGGCTTCATCCTTGTTGCGATGCTGCGAACGGTCGTTCTGACNNTGATGTGCTGGCCGCCGGCACCGGATGCGCGATAGGTGTCGATACGCAAGTCGGCGGGATTGATGCTGACTTCGATCGAATCGTCCACCTCGGGATACACCGAAACGCTGGCAAACGAAGTATGCCGGCGATTGCCGGAATCGAACGGTGATTTGCGCACCAGCCGGTGCACGCCGGATTCGGTTCTCAGGTAACCATAGGCATACTCGCCGCTGACCTTGAGCGAAGCGCCCTTGATGCCGGCGGTGTCACCTTCGGTTTCTTCCAGCACCTCGACCTTGAAGCCACGGCGCTCGCAATAGCGCAGGTACATGCGCAACAGCATGGAAGCCCAGTCCTGCGCCTCGGTACCGCCTGAGCCGGACTGAATGTCGATGAAGCAGTTGTTACCATCCATCGAGTTGGAAAACATGCGGCGGAATTCCATCTCGGCGACACGTTTTTCTATTTCTTTCGTGTCTTCGTCGATACTGAGCAGCGTATCGTCATCGTTTTCTTCGCGCGCCATCTCGAACAAATCACGCCCGTCACGCACGCCGCTTTCGACTGCAAGCAGGCTGTTGACGATAAATTCCAGTTCCCGGCGCTCTTTGCCGAGTTTCAGCGAGCGCTCGTTGTCGTTCCAGATATTGGGGTCTTCGAGCAGCTGGCTGACTTCTTGCAGACGTTGTTGCTTGCTCTCGAAGTCAAAGATACCCCCGTAGCGCTTGGCTGCGTTCCGCGAGGTCGTGCAGGCGATGACTGATCTGATTGAGTTGCTCGGCTTCCATTGATTCTGTTATTCCGCTTTTGATTGATTCAAAAGGCGTAATTATACATTAAGCGCGCTTTCTGGCCGCAGCATCCGCCATGTCCTATCCATTGCGATGCCATCTATTCTGAAAATAAGGTGTCAGTTTTGTTAAAATGCATTATTGCCAACATTTCAGGGGTTTTCATGCGATCCGAACCGAACCAAGCAGAATCAACAGTAGCATCAATCTCCCGCAAACTGGGCACTTGCCTTATGCTGTCAGCGGTTGCTTTGGGCATCAGCGCCTGCTCCGGCGAACAGGCCGAAACCCGGATTGTCCGTATCGACGGCTCCAGCACCGTATTCCCGATTACGGAAGCGGTTGCGGAGGAATTCCAGATCACCACCCGCATCAAAACCACAGTAGGCATTTCCGGTACCGGCGGCGGTTTCAAGAAGTTCTGCCGTGGCGAAGTCGATATGACCCAAGCCTCCCGTCCCATCCTGCACGAGGAAATGGAAGCCTGCAAAGCGGCCGGCATCGAATACATCGAACTACCAATTGCCTACGATGCGCTGACTGTGGTCATCAACCCGCAGAACGATTTCGTCACCAGCATGACCGTGGATGAGCTGAAAAAGATGTGGGGACCGGAGGCACAAAATGTGATCAAGAGCTGGAACCAGGTCAACCCCGCCTGGCCCGACCGTCCGCTGAAACTGTTCGGCGCCGGTTCCGATTCCGGCACTTTCGATTACTTCACCGAAGCCATCATGGGCAAGGCCAAGTCCAGCCGTGGCGACTTCACCGCATCGGAAGACGACAACGTCATCGTCAAGGGTGTCGCCGGCGACATCGGCGCTATCGGTTACTTCGGGTTTGCCTACTTTGCAGAAAACCAGCAGGCGATCAAGGCTGTGCCCATCGTCGCAAAAGCCGGCGGCGAGGCGGTTTCGCCTTCTGAAGAAAACGTCCGCAACGGCAGCTATCAGCCGCTTTCCCGTCCGCTGTTCATTTACGTCAATGCAGCATCGGCGGAAGCGCCTGAAGTGAAATCCTTCGTCGACTACTATCTTGAACATTCCACAGAGCTTATTCAGGAAGTCAAATTCATTCCGCTGCCGGATAACGAGGTCACTGCCGTCATCGAGCACTGGCAAGCCAGGAAAACCGGCACCGGCTTCGGTGGCGAACCGGAGGTCGGCGTCAAGATCGAGGATCTGCTGAAACGTATCTGACCATATCCGGCCAGCAAGTCTGGCTGGCAAGCCTCAAAAGCCCTGACAGCAATGTCAGGGCTTTTTCATGCCTGTTTCAATCCCGGATAACGACTAACTGACTATTTGTCACAAAACCGTCATCTTCAGTCATTAAAGTGGCTCCGTTATCGCAAAACATGCGATGCAAACATTCCGTGCTTTGCTGAAAGTTACTTTTAATGATGGAGGTTGTAATGCAATTCAAACTCGCACAAACCCTGAGCGTCGCCACATTCGTCGCTGCCGCTTTTTCTGCCCCGACCGCTTTCGCCGCAGACAAGATCGTCAAGATTGACGGCTCCAGTACCGTTTATCCGGTAACCGAAGCGGTTGCCGAAGAATTCCAGAAAGCCACCAAGACCAAAGTCACGGTTGGCGTTTCCGGCACCGGCGGCGGCTTCAAGAAGTTCTGCCGCGGTGAAACCGATATTTCCAACGCTTCGCGCCCTATCCTGCAAAAGGAAATCGATGACTGCAAGGCCAACGGTGTTCAATTCATCGAGCTGCCGGTCGCATTCGACGCGCTGACCGTCGTCATCAACCCGAAGAACGAATTCGCCAAGAAGATGACTGTTGCCGAACTGAAGAAGATGTGGGAGCCGGCGGCACAAGGCAAGATCAAGACCTGGAAGCAAGTCAACCCGGCGTGGCCTGACCGTCCGCTCAAGCTCTACGGCGCAGGTGCCGATTCCGGTACGTTCGATTACTTCACCGAAGCCATCGTCGGCAAGTCCAAATCCAGCCGTGGCGACTTCACCGCTTCCGAGGACGATAACGTTCTGGTCAAGGGCGTTGCAGGCGATCCTGATGCCTTGGGTTTCTTCGGCTTTGCCTACTATGAAGAAAACCACAGCACGCTTTCCGCCGTGGCCATCAGCGAAAAGGCCGGCAAACCTTATGTTCTGCCTTCCAAAGAAGCAATTGAAGACGGCACTTATCAACCATTGGCACGCCCGATCTTCATTTACGTCAACGCGACAGCGGGCGCTTTCAAACCGCACGTCAAGGCTTTTGTAGACTACTACCTGGAAAAGGGCCGCCCCCTGATCGAGGAAGTGAAATACGTACCATTGCCGGCCAAGGATCAGGCAGCGGTCGTTGCACACTGGAAGGCATTGAAGCCGGGCACAGGCTTCGGCGGCAAGGCTGAAGTCGGCGTCAAGATCGAAGATTTGATTGCACGTATCAAGTAATCAAGAGCATTTCAGACTCTCGGACTGGAGCGATTTCCTCGCTCCAGTTTGACGTCTTACATTACAAATCCGTTACAATACGAGAGTTAAATCAACGTGAATACGGTCAACCAAGTGTTAAAAAATCCTATGGATATGCAGATCAGCGATCGCCTTGCCAAAAACTTCCGGCGTAATTTGATAGAGCGTGGCATCGAGTTCATACTGATGCTGGCAGCCCTTTCCGCCGTGTTCATTACCATCGCCATCGTTGCCATCCTGCTGTATGAATCCTTCGCTTTCTTTGAGCATGTCTCTCTCGTCGAATTTTTCACCGATACCCAGTGGACGCCACTTTTCGAAGATGCCCATTACGGCATCATGCCGCTGGTCGCAGGCACGCTGACAACATCGGCAATCGCATTGATGGTGGCAGTTCCGATAGGCACCATTGGTGCCATTTATTTGTCGGAGTTCGCTTCGCACAAAACACGTGAGACCGTGAAGCCGATTCTGGAACTGCTGGTCGGCGTGCCTACCGTGGTATTCGGTTATTTCGCGCTGCTGTTCGTTACGCCGCTGTTGCAGAAATTTATCCCCGGCCTGCCTGCATTCAACATGCTGGGCCCGGGCATTGTCATCGGCATCATGATCATCCCCTACATTGCCTCTGTCGCAGAAGACGCCATGCGTGCGGTACCGATGAGCATGCGTGAAGGTTCCTACGCCATGGGCGCCACACGTTTCCAGACTGCGATTCGCGTTGTGACCCCTGCCGCCGTCTCCGGCATCATCGCCGCATACATTCTGGGCATCTCGCGTGCCGTCGGTGAAACCATGGTAGTGGCGATTGCCGCAGGCCAGCAACCTACGCTCACCTTCAACCCGATGGAAGGCGCGGCCACCATCACCGCCTATATTGTCCAGGTGGCGATGGGTGACTTGCCGCATGGCAGTATCGGTTATCAAAGTATTTTCGCCGCAGGTCTGGTGCTGATGCTGATGACGCTGTTCTTCAACGTACTGGGCCACATGTCCCGCAAGAAATTCCGTGAGGCTTACTAAATCATGAATAAACAAGCTTCTGCACTACACAACCTCGACGAAGTGAGGGCGATGATCAAGCGTCACAAGATGAATGATCAGATCTTCTCCATCATTGGTCTGATCGCCCTGATGGTCGGCCTGCTGACCCTTCTGATATTGTTCATCGACCTCGTCATGGATGGCTATCCCAAACTATTCTCCTGGGACTTCTACACCAACTTCCCTTCGCGCCGTGCCGCTAATGCAGGCCTGCTCTCGGCCTGGGTCGGCTCTGCGCTGGTGATGATCGTGACTTTCATTTCCGCAGTGCCGATGGGTATCGCCGCCGGGATCTACCTGGAAGAATACGCACCGAAAAACTGGTTCTCCGATTTCATCGAGATCAACGTAACCAACCTGGCTGGCGTACCTTCCATCGTTTACGGCCTGCTGGCGCTCGGCCTGTTTGTCTACATTCTCGACCTCGGCCAGAGTATCGTCACCGCCGGTCTGACGTTGGGTCTGCTGATATTGCCGGTGGTGATCGTCGCCACGCGCGAGGCGATTCGCGGCATTCCCGTGGCCATCCGCGAAGCGGCCTATGCCGTTGGCGCGACCAAATGGCAAGTGGTCTACCACCATGTGCTGCAATACTCGATCGGCGGCATTCTGACCGGTGTCATCATCGGTATGGCGCGGGCCATCGGCGAAACCGCACCTATCATCACGATCGGCGCGCTGACTTTCATCGCCTTCCTGCCACCTTCTCCCGTGACGTCGACAGCACCCTTCCTCAACTTCGACTGGCTGACATCCGGCTTCACCGTATTGCCGATTCAGATGTTCAGCTGGCTGTCGCGGCCGAGTGCAGATTTCCATGTCAATGCGGCCGCTGCCGGTGCAGTGATTATCGTCGTCACGCTGCTGATGAATGCGATGG
The DNA here is from genome assembly GCA_002423265.1 of Methylophilaceae bacterium UBA6140. GTDB lineage: Bacteria > Pseudomonadota > Gammaproteobacteria > Burkholderiales > Methylophilaceae > UBA6140. The sequence continues at coordinate 15,544 of DIVE01000111.1, forward strand.
CGATCAGAGTGCGCTACAAAATGCGCAAGAAGATCAAATGGTAAACCGGCAAGCCACGCCATCCTCACTAATTACGAATATTCAGGAATAAACCATGGTTACAGTGACTAGCCCGATCAAAGCAGAATCCCGCAATCTGAATTTCTTCTATAACGGCGGCAATCAAGCGCTGAAGAACATCAGCATGCCTCTGTATGAAAAGAAAATCACCGCACTGATCGGCCCATCCGGCTGCGGAAAATCGACTTTTCTGCGCTGCTTCAACCGCATGCACGACCTTTATCCCGGCAACAAATATGAAGGCCAGATCGTCATGCACCCGGACAACACCAATGTGCTGGCCAATGGCGTCGATCCGATCGAAGTCCGCATGCGCATCAGCATGGTGTTCCAGAAACCCAACCCTTTCCCCAAATCCATCTACGAAAACGTCGCGTATGGCCTGCGCGTCCGCGGCGAGCGCAACAAACGCATCGTTGACGACAAGGTGGAAGAAGCGCTGAAAGGCGCTGCGATCTGGAACGAAGTAAAGGACCGCCTGCACGACCTCGCCTTCAACCTTTCCGGCGGCCAGCAACAGCGTTTGTGCATTGCCCGCGCATTGGCGACCGACCCCGAGATCATGCTGTTCGACGAACCGACCTCAGCGCTTGACCCGATCGCTACCGCCAACATCGAAGAATTGATGTCGGAGCTGCGCAACAAACTGACGATTCTGGTCGTTACCCACAACATGCAACAAGCGGCACGTATCTCCGACTACACCGCCTACATGTNNTACATCACCGGCAAGTTCGGCTGATTACTCTTCACATTGCTGGCACAGACACAACAAGCATCGGTTCCATCCGGTGCTTTTTGTCATCGCTTCTGCGTATAGCGCCATCAAGGCAGAAGAATATTTGAAACA
>DIVE01000125.1 GCA_002423265.1 Methylophilaceae bacterium UBA6140
TAACATATTTTATTTCTTTTGTAAGTTAGCTAATACACGACATAATTTATTTATGTTGTTTGTGTTTTCTGTAATATTTTTATTCAGCAATTCTATTGTTTGAATATTTTGGGCTTGCAATTGTAAAACTGCTTTTTCTACTGATTGATAGTTATATTTAATTTCTGAAATATCTTTTTTAATTTCTTCGCTATCCCTATCATTTTTATTTAATGCATCGTTAGCAATAAGTATTTCAGTAAGTAATAATTCGTGTCTTTCCACTATCGGGTTTAAATCTATTTCTGTTTTGCTTGGCTTCGCAATATTAAATAAATCTTCTTTAATTAAACTATTCACATATGCATTAAAGTTAATCTTTTTATCTGCAATAGCTTTTTCTAATTCTGGTGTAAGTGTGATTGTTTTTTTAGTTGTCATATTCATTCCTTTAAAAAAGTTTAAGTGTATAAATAAGTTATATCAAAAAAAAATCATAAGTCAAATGCAAGGTTAAAGAATACACAGAACTGTTTCACTTACGTGAAATCCTTCTGTGTATGGCTTAAATACTAGAAAAAAGTGGATGGCTATATTTGTTTATTGCATTTCTTAATTTCACATTTAAGATAAACGGTTAATTTATTTGTTATATCTTAATCGTTAATATAGTTAATTATTTTTGTGTCTTATTTAATCGTTAATTTAATTTGACAATTCAAAAAAATATCTTAATGTATAAATATGCAGTGAATATTTTTTTAATAATTAAGGGGGTTTATATATGGACAATGCAGAATTATTTAATGACTTTGTGGAAAGTTTAAATATTGAAAAGAAGAAAAAAACAAAATCAAATACTTATTTAGAAATTGTAAATAAAGAAAAAGATATGTTGTTAGAACAAAGAAAAAAAGGTGTTAGTTATGAAGTGATGGTTAAATATCTTTTGAAACATCATAAAATTAAAATTACAGTTTCAACCCTAAAACAATATCTTGCTAGTCCTATCAGTCTTGAAAAAATTAAATTAGAAAATTATGACTTGCAAACAAGGCAAAATCTTTTTATTGAAGTTTCTAAAAGTTTGCATAGTGATGGTGTTCCTACAACAAAATTATTTAATATTTTAAAAGAATATTGTCCACCACCTAAGACAGAAGAAATTAAACCTATCAATAATATTTCTTCTAATCCTACTGAATTAAAAACTTACTAATGCACAAGGGAATTAATCAGATGACTAATGAAGAAAAACTAAATGAAATAAAAAAAATTACTGATGATGTTGATGGTTTTGAAGATAATGGTAATTATGAATATATGTATTATGTCGCACGCAATTATTCAATTCAGCTAGGTAAAATTGAAAATATCATTAAGCAAGATTGCGAAAACAATATCCCTAATTCTTGCATAAACCCCCTTTAAACCCATTAAACCCACTTTTTGAGTGGCTTGTTAAGCCCCCACTTCATAAGCCCCCTATGGGGCTTGTATGACTTATAAATAAGTGTAAAATTGTCAATAAGTTGTCAATAAATAAATTGTCAAAGTCTGGAAAGCCCAATATATAAGGGTTCTAGCGGTTTTGTCTGTTTTCAGGAATACGAAGCCGACAAGAAAAAACGGCTGGGCGAAGCAGGCGCCGCACCGAAGCGGATTCGCTACAAACCCATCAGCCGCTGACACTTCTGACAGGCAATAAAAAAGGGAGCATGGCTCCCTTTTTTATTGCTGCAGACTTCCGGAAACCGGCTTAGATACCGTTCGGGAAATCGTAGCTATAGTGCTTGCGCAGCGGCTTGACAACTTCCCACTGACTATCGAGGCCGGCGTGGAAGGAGACGAGGTCACCTGCAACGATACGTACCGGTTCGCCGCCCTTGGGGGTGACGAGAATTTCGCCTTCCAGTACATAAGCGCACTCGGTGGAGCCGAAATCGATCGGGAACCTTGAGACTTCTTTCTCCCAGATCGCCCAGTTGGAAACACCCAGTTCCTTCAGACGTTCTTGGCTGGGATTGTGATCAATCGTAATCTTGGACATCAATGATCCTTTCAGGGCATGGCGGTAAAACGGCATGCATGGTTACAAAATCGGGAATTGCAAAACAGGCAAACAACACGGTTTGAGACCTACTTTACGCAGGACGGAAGTATAAGGGTTTTCAGAGGTCCGGGCCAGTCCAATCCGGCCCGGGCATCCGGAATCAGCCGAACCGGTAGTGCTTGCGCAAGGGCTTTTTAACTTCCCAGGTGCAGGACATGCCTGCCGGGAAGGTGACCAGATCGCCGGCGCTGAAGCTGACCGGCTCACCGTCCTTGGGTGTTACCGTAACTTCGCCTTCAAGCACGTAGGCGACTTCCTGTTCGCTGTAGGTCCAGGGGAATACCGAAACCTCCTTGGACCAGGTCGGCCATCGCGACACGCCCAGCGCTTCCAGGCGTGAATCTGCAGGATGATGTTCGACGATGATCTTGCTCATGATCTCTCTCCTTTCCTTTGGACGCTGTTACAACCAATCCCATTTCAAATGGGCCTTTTTCGGCGCGTTCTTCATTGCCCAATCCCAGAGGAAGGGCGGAATGAATCGCATGAAACGCGCGAGCCAGCCCATCTGCCATGGCACCACAACAAAACGGCGTTTGTTCGCAATTGCCCAGGCCATTTTGGCGACGGCAATGTCCGCATCCATCAGAAACGGCATGGCATAGCTGTTGACGTCTGTCATCGGCGTTTTGATGTAGCCGGGGGCAATGGTGGTGACGTCGATGCCCAGGGGTTTCATTTCGACACGCAGACTTTCCAGATAGCTGATGGCAGCAGCCTTCGATGCGCTGTAAGCACCGGCGCCGGGCAGGCCGCGCACACCGGCGATGCTGGCAACACCGACCAGGCTGCCGCTGCCGCGTGCCTTCATGGCATGAATGAACGGCTGGAATGTGTAAAGCAAACCCAGCACGTTGATTTCGAGAATGGCTTTGAATGCCGGTCCATCTTCCTTGAGTTCGGTCAGCGTGCCGCGGCTGACACCGGCATTGGCAATGACAATGTCAGGTACGCCGAAGCGTTCGATGAAATCTTCCGCCGCACGCGCCAGCGCGTCGGCGTCGCGCACATCGACAACATAAGTTGCGACCGGCACCGGCAGCCCGGCGGCGATTTTCTCCAACAGCTCGCCACGTCTGGCGACCAGGCCGAGCGTTGCCCCGAGGCTGGCGTAGTATCTGGCAAACGCCTCGCCGATACCGCTGGAAGCACCGGTAATGAAGACTTTCATTGTTCGCTGCCGGACCGCATGTCCATCGCGCTTATTTCTTTTCGGCGCGGGCCTTGGCAATCAGAAAATCAGCCACCTTCAGCACCTGGACATTGCCGCCTGCCATGCTGCTGGAAGTAACATACTTGCCATCGATGATCAGCGAGGGCACGCCGGTAGCACCGGAAGCGCGGAAAATTTGCGCCGCGCGGTTGAGCTTGGTGTTGTTGCTGAAGGAGTTGAAGGCTTCCTGCACCTTTTTCTTGTCGAGTCCGCCTTCCTTGGTCACCCAGTTGATCGCAGCGGCTTCATCGGTCGGGTTCAGGGTTTTCTGTTTGTGGATGGCGTCGAACAGCTTGTTATGCAGCTTGTCGAGCACACCCAGGGTTTCCATCGCATAGTAGGCTTTTGCCATCGGTGCCCAATCCGGACGAGGCAGTCCGGGCACGCGCTTGAAAACAACATCGTCCGGCAACTTGTTCGCCCATGCGTGCAGCTGCGGTTCAAGCTGGTAGCAGTGGCCGCAACCGTACCAGAACAGTTCGGTCACTTCGACCTTTGCCGCATTCTCGGTCGGAATATTCTGCGCAGTGGTGTTGTACTCGACGCCGGCCATCGGCTCTGCCATCAGGCTGGTGGACGCTAACAACATCATGGCGGCTAAAAGCTTTTTCATTTTGGTTTCCTTGTCATGGTCTGGAGTGTTGATCTGATAATGTCTGATTGACTATCGGGCTCAGGCAAAGTTTTAACGCAACTCGGGTTGTTTGCGCTGACCTACTGATTCGGCGTATTGCTGTTGACCTTGATCATGTCAGCAGCAAAGCCGTTCTGTTCAAGCAGCGCACGTGACTTGCTGAGCTCGTTGAGATCGCTGAACGGCCCGATACGCACCCGGTGCAGAATCCCCTTACCCGGAATCTCTGCAGTCTGCACGATGGCCTCCAGNNNTTCCTGCCGCTTGATCTCTTCTTCGCTCACCTGCTGCTCGGTACCGGGCAGGATGGTGTAGAAATCGAAACGCGGCTTCCCGGCATCATCGGCCGACTGTGCCGGCTCGGCCGCAGGCGATTCCTCGACCTTCTCCGCTTCGATTACCGGCGCGGGAGTGACTTTTTCCTCGAACGGGCTTTTAACGCCGGTAATGAAAATGGCCATTACCACCGAAAGACCAACGCCCAGCAAGAGCCCGACCAGCAAGCCCGAAAAAAACGGGCTACCCTTGCTTGCGGGCTTTTCGCGGGAGGTGGTGTTTTTGTAATCACGAGTCATGCTGGCTTCCTGTCTGTCATCTTTACATTTTCTCTGGTGCGCCGACACCGAGCAGATCAAGGCCGTTTCTCAGCACCTGGCGGGTTGCGCTGATCAGCGCCATGCGTGCAAGCTTCAGCGGCTCGTCTTCAACCAGAAACTGTTCCGCATTGTAATAGCTATGCAAATCACTGGCTAAATCTTTCAGGTAGTTGGCTACCATGTGCGGCGCCAATTCTTCTGCCGCATTGTGCACGACTTCCGGGAACTCGGTCAGGCGCTGCATCAAGGCCGTTTCATGCCCGGCTTGCAAGGGGCCAAGGTCTGCCGCTTTCAGCGCATGCAGATCGCCGCCCCACTGGCTTAGTACACTGCAGATGCGGGCATGGGCATACTGGATGTAATAGACCGGGTTGTCGTTGGTCTGCGCGCGCGCGAGGTCGATATCGAACACCAGCTGAGAATCGGCACGACGAGCGGCAAGGAAATAACGCGTGGCATCGCAGCCGACTTCTTCGATCAAGTCACGCAGGGTGACGTAGCTGCCGGCGCGCTTGGATATCTTCACTTCCTCACCACCACGCATCACGGTCACCATTTGATGCAGGACATATTCCGGCCAGCCTTGCGGAATGCCGATATCAAGCGCCTGCAGGCCAGCGCGCACGCGCGTGATGGTGCTGTGGTGATCTGCGCCCTGCTCATTGATGACGCGCGAAAAGCCCCGGTTCCATTTGTCGAGATGGTAGGCAACATCCGGCACGAAATAGGTATAACCGCCTTCACGCTTGCGCATGACACGATCCTTGTCGTCGCCGAATTCGGTAGTGCGCAGCCACAGCGCCTCGTCCTGCTGATAGGTATGACCGCTTTCGATCAGCGCCTGCACCGTGTTTTCGACCTTGCCTGTGGTATAAAGCGCCGATTCCAGCGAGAACACATCGAACTTGATCTGAAATGCCTTGAGGTCGAGATCCTGTTCGTGGCGCAGATAGGCAACCGCAAAATGGCGGATGGACTCGGCATTCTCCGGATCGCCGCTGGCGGTGTAATTCATGTCGTCGGCAATCACCGTCTGCCTTGCCATGTAGGCCTCGGCAATGTCGGCGATATATTCGCCACGATAACCGTCCTCAGGAAAATCCGGATGCTCGGGGCCTATGCCTTTGCAGCGGGCCTGCACCGATTTGGTCAGGTTGTCGATCTGCGCACCGGCATCGTTGTAATAGAACTCGCGCGTCACCTTCCAGCCATTGGCTGCCATCAGCCGCGCCAGACAATCACCCACCGCTGCACCGCGACCGTGACCGACATGCAAGGGGCCGGTCGGGTTGGCGGAAACGAACTCGATCTGCAGCTTGCGCCCCGCACCCGTCAGATGGTGGCCATAGTGCTCGCCGGCCTGCTGTATCTGACGCACGACGGCTTGCTTGGCGCCGGGACTCAAATAGAAATTGATGAAACCGGCACCGGCGATTTCGACCCGCGCTACATATTCTGAAGCCGGCAGCGACGCTTTCAGTTTCTCGGCGATTGCGCGCGGATTCTGGCGCAAAGGCTTGGCCAGCAACATGGCAAGATTGGTAGAGAAATCCCCGTGCTCGGGGTTCTTCGGACGCTCAAGCTGAATGCCGAGCACGCCCGGGTCTGCGCCGGCGCTATCTGCGCTCAGGCTTTTTGCGGCAATGCCGAGTAATTCGGTAAGATGTGCTTTCAAGGCAAAATCGACTATTCGTACAAAACATCATTTTAACCTACTGAGCACGCAAGCCGATAAAGTGTCACAAAACATCCTGAAAATCGCACTCGATGTACCGCTCGACAAGTTGTTCGATTATCTCGACGGCGGCTTCGATGTCGAGATCGGTCAGCGCGTGGCGGTCAGTTTCGGCCGGCGCAAACAGATCGGTCTGGTCGTCGGCAAAACTGCGGAATCCGACGTTCCGCGCGAAAAACTCAAACCCATCGAGCATGCCTTTAGCGACGAACCTGCGCTGGACCGGCATTTTTTTCGGCTGCTCAAATTTTGCGCAGATTATTACCATTACCCCCATGGTCAGGCCCTGCTCTCGGCGCTACCAGCCCGCCTGAGACAGACCGAACCGGCGCTCAGCCGCAAACAATTCGCTTATGCGCTGACGCCTGACGCGGGCGCAGAATCAATCCCCGGCCGCAAGGTCGTACAACGCAGAATTTTTGCCGCGCTACAAGCGCAAAGCGAGCTGACAGAATCAGCACTGGCGGAGATTTCTGCCGGCTGGCGCAAGGCCGTGCAGGAAATGCAGACGCAGGGCCTGTTGCAGGCAAGTGAAGTGCTGGCCGGCCTGCAAACCGGCGGCGAACCTCTGCCTGCGCCGGAACTCAACAGCGACCAGGCTCAAGCCATCGAGGCTGTGTGCCGGGCACCTTCCGGTTTCAAGACCTGGTTGTTATACGGCATCACCGGCAGCGGCAAAACCGAGGTCTATATCCGCCTGATCGAACGCTTTCTGCAAGGCAACGACGGCCAGGTGCTGGTACTCGTGCCGGAAATCAATCTGACGCCGCAGCTCGAAGCGCGCTTCCGCAGCCGTTTGCCGCAGCTGCCGCTAGTGTCCCTGCACAGCAACCTGAGCGAGGGTGAACGCCTGCAGCACTGGCGTCTGGCACAATCCGGGCAGGCCCGCATCGTCATCGGCACCCGGCTTTCGGTGTTCACACCTTTACCGGCGCTGAAACTGATACTGGTCGATGAAGAACACGACGCCTCCTACAAGCAACAGGACAGCATGCGCTACCACGCCCGCGACGTTGCATTGGTACGGGCGCAGCAGCTCGGCCTGCCCGTCGTGCTCGGCTCCGCGACACCCGCACTGGAAAGCTGGCACAACGCGCAGAGTGGAAAATACGAGAAGCTGGTACTGACCAACCGTGCGGTCTCGCAGGCGGCGCTGCCGCAAATCCGCTGTATCGACACGACGCGTAACACGCTTCAGGACGGCCTCTCGCTGATACTGATCGACGCCATGCGCGAACGTCTGGCGCGCGGCGAGCAAAGCCTGCTGTTCATCAACCGGCGCGGCTATTCACCGGTACTGCTGTGCAGCGCCTGCCACTGGATCGCGCCGTGCATGCGCTGCAGTGCAAGGCTGGTGGTACACCTGCGCCAGGGCCGCTTGCGCTGCCACCATTGCGGCCATGAACAAAAGATACCGTCCGCCTGCCCCAGTTGCGGCAATACCGATCTGCATCCGACCGGCCACGGCACCCAGAGGCTGGAGCAGACACTGGCAACGTTGCTGCCGGAAGCGCGCATTCTAAGGGTGGATCGCGACAGCACCCAGCGCAAGAATGCCTTGAGTGAGATGCTGGATGCCGTACATGCAGACGAGGTGGATATTCTGGTCGGCACGCAGATGCTGGCCAAAGGCCACGATTTTCCCAACCTCACACTGGTCGGCGTCATCGATACCGACAGCGCCCTGTTCAGCCCTGATTTCCGCGCGGCGGAGCGATTGTTCTCGCAGCTGATGCAAGTCGCCGGACGTGCCGGTCGCGCCGGAAAACCGGGCGAAGTACTGATTCAGACCGCATTCCCTGACCATGTCCTGTTCAACGCCCTGCGCAGCCACGATTTCCCCGTATTTGCCGACAGCTTGCTGCAAGAACGCGAAATCATGCAGTTCCCGCCCTACAGTTACGTAGCAGTGTTGAAAGCAGAAGCCAACGACTTTGCACTGGTGCAGCGCTTTCTCAAATTCGCCGCTGATACCGCCCATGCGCAGGCGCAAAAGGTCACCGTTTATGACCCGGTACGTCCGCAAATGGAACGGCTGAAAGGCATGGAGCGCGGCCAATTGCTGATGCACGCCGGCCAGCGCACACCGCTGCAAAGGCTGCTGCATCAGCTGGTAGTGCAGTTAAGGGCACATCCGCTCAATGCAAAGATCCGCTGGGCGGTGGATGTGGATCCGCTGGAGTTCTAATCTCGAAGACGTTCCTCCGGATGTTTGCCCACACTTGAATAACCGCCAGAGTAAAACCAGAGATTAGGGGTTGAAGTTAACGGTAATCATCTTCGCGCTGATGTCGTACAGCCAGAATTGTAACCGTCGTATCGTCATCAATCTCGAATAGTGCTACATAGCCATTAGCACCAAAGGAAATGACCAGTTCTCGAATGAATGGATTATTTGTCATGGCCTTACGACACGTAAAAGGAAAGGCTTGAAGCAGTTCTATACTTTTCTCAATAGTTGCCAGTGCATGTTCCGCTACTTGAAAATCCTGATCCAGCAGAAATGCATAAAGCCGCAACAAATCTTCGCGCGCTGATGCGGTGTAGCGGATTTTGTAAATCAATTACCAGCCTTTGCTTTATTCAGCAAATTTTTCAAGTCGCCGATTACGCTCTCTGCAGAATAGTACTGATTGGTCTTTCTGGCCTCTTCTCGTGAGGCCATTCCGCGTGCAACAAAGGCTTGCTGGGAGAGGCGCTGTTGAATCTTGTCACGCAAGGACTGCTCGACAAAGCCGGACAAAGTTTCGCCTTCCAGCAAAAGGCTTTCTGCAGCATCGCGCAACTCAGGCGCTACACGTAACGAAGGGATAGTGGCGGTTTTCATGGCAAGCTCCTTTTGCATCGCATCTGCAATGCATTATGAACGAGTTGCTTATTTGTGGCAATCAGCTGCCTCGTTATTCCGGCCTTCGCCGGAATAACGGGAAAGTTGGGATCAGGCGTGATATTGAGAACTATGGGTTCTGACTGCGGCCAGCATCGCTTCGGCGTTGGCTGGCGGCGTCCATTGTGTGATGCCATGCCCCAGATTGAACACATGACCGTGACCATGGCCGTAACTGGCCAGGATGCCGGCAACTTCTTTTTCTATCGCTTCCGGGGTTGAGAGCAGGACAGCCGGGTCGAGGTTGCCTTGCAGGGCGACCCTGTCGCCGACGCGTTTTCTGGCTTCACCGATGTCCACGGTCCAGTCCAGTCCGAGCGCATCGGCGCCGATACCGGCCTGTGCTTCCAGCCACAGACCGCCGCCCTTGGTGAAGACGATGCGCGGCACGATGCGGCCCTCGTTTTCGCGGGTAAGGCCGGCGACGATTTTTTCCATGTATTGCAGCGAGAATTCGCGGTAGGCATGATGCGCCAGCGCACCGCCCCAGGAATCGAAGATCATCACGGCCTGCGCACCGGCTGCGATCTGGGCGTTGAGGTAGGCGGTGACGGCTTGCGCCGTAATGTCGAGTATACGGTGCAGCAAATCCGGGCGGGCGTAGGCCATTTTCTTGATGGTAAGAAAGTCTGTGCCGCCCTTGCCTTCCACCATATAAGTAGCGAGCGTCCACGGGCTACCGGAAAAACCGATCAGCGGCACGCGGCCGTCAAGCGCGTTGCGGATCTGACTGACAGCATCGAAGACGTATTGCAGACTGGCCATATCCGGCACCGTCAGCTTGCGGATATCGGTTTCTTCGCACAAGGTACGCTCGAACTTCGGGCCTTCGCCTTCAGCAAAATACAGGCCCAGCCCCATGGCGTCGGGCACCGTAAGAATGTCCGAAAACAGGATGGAAGCATCCAGCAGCGGATAACGGTCCAACGGCTGCAAGGTGACTTCGGTGGCGAAATCCGGGCTTTTACAGAGCTGCAGGAAACTGCCGGCATTCTTGCGGCTTTCACGATACTCGGGCAGATAGCGGCCCGCCTGACGCATCATCCAGACTGGGGTGTAATCGGTAGGCTGGCGCATAAGCGCGCGCAAAAAGGTGTCGTTCTTGAGTTGATTCATGATTCGCCGCAGAAAAATGCAAATGTAAAAGCCATACCGGATTATAAAGCCTGGGAGCCGCCGGCACCCAATATAATCGCGGTATGGCCTTGTGAAGCCGCTGTGAGCTTTAGCGTGGCAGGGTGGATGCGCCCATCAGGAACTCATCGACCGCGCGCGCGGCCTGACGGCCTTCGCGGATCGCCCAAACCACCAGAGACTGGCCGCGGCGCATATCGCCCGCTGCGAACACCTTGGGGCTGCTGGTCTGGTAACAGCCGTCGCCGTCGGTCGTGGCTTTTGCGTTGCCGCGGTTGTCCTTTTCGACCCCAAACGCATCCAGCACCTTTTGTACCGGGCTGACAAAGCCCATCGCCAGCAGCACGAGATCCGCCGGAATGGTGAATTCGGAACCGGCGATTTCCTGCATCTTGCCGTCTTTCCACTCCACGCGCGCAGCCTTCAGTGCCTTGACCTTGCCGTTTTCGCCGATCAGTTCCTTGGTGGTAATCGACCAGTCGCGCTCGCAACCTTCTTCATGCGAACTGGAGGTGCGCATCTTCAGGGGCCAGTCGGGCCATGTCAGCTCCTTATTCTCTTTCTCCGGCGGTTGCGGCATCAGCTCGAACTGGGTAATGGACAAGGCGCCGTGACGGTTGGAAGTGCCGACGCAATCAGAGCCAGTATCGCCGCCGCCGATAACGACCACATGCTTGTTGGTCGCCATGATCCGGTTGTCGATCTTGTCGCCGGCCACTACCTTGTTCTGCGGCGTGAGGAAATCCATGGCGAAATGCACGCCATCCAGTTCACGGCCGGGCACCGGCAGATCGCGCGGATATTCGGCACCACCGGCCAGAATCACCGCATCGTACTCGGCCAGCAGGTCTTCCGCCCTGACGTTGACGCCGACGTTCTGATTGACGCGAAACTGCACGCCTTCAGCTTCCATCTGCGCCATGCGGCGGTCGATATGGGATTTCTCCATCTTGAAATCGGGGATGCCGTAGCGTAACAGACCGCCGATACGGGTTTCCTTCTCCAGCACGACGACATCATGGCCGACGCGCGCCAACTGCTGCGCGGCAGCCAGGCCTGCAGGGCCGGAGCCGACGATGGCGACTTTCTTGCCGGTCTTTTTCGCAGGAGGCTGTGGTACGACCCAGTTGTTCTCCCACGCCTTGTCGATGATGGCGTGCTCGATCGACTTGATGCCGACCGGGTCGGCATTGATGTTCAGCGTGCATGCGGCTTCGCAGGGTGCCGGACAGATGCGGCCGGTGAACTCGGGGAAGTTGTTGGTGGAATGCAGCACGTCGATGGCCTGACGCCAATCCTGCTGATAGACCAGATCGTTCCAGTCGGGAATGATGTTATTGATCGGGCAGCCGCTCATGCAGAACGGTATGCCGCAATCCATGCAACGGGCCCCTTGAACTCTGGCCTGTTCGTCTGTCAGATGCAGCACGAATTCCTTGTAGTTTCTGACGCGGTCGGTGACCGGCAGATTCGCCTCCGAGAGACGCTCGTACTCCATAAATCCTGTTACTTTTCCCATGATCTTCTCTCTTGTCTCTCAGGCTGCCTGCTTGCTGGCGGCGGCGGCACGTTCTGCAAGTACGCGCTTGTATTCGTTCGGCAAGACTTTGACGAACTTGCTGCGCTGGTTGTTCCAGTCGGCCAGTATTGTTTTCGCGCGCGCGCTGCCGGTGTAGGCGACGTGCTTGTTCAGCAGATCAAGCAGCATGGTCTCGTCTGCCACGCCCATATGCTCGCCGGCCAAGGTGCTGACCTTGTCGGCAGGCTGCACTTTCTCCAGGCCTACCATGCTGAGGTTGCAACGCTGGTCGAACTTGCCGTCCTCGTCATAGACATAAGCGATGCCGCCGGACATGCCTGCCGCGAAGTTGCGGCCGGTCTGGCCGAGCACCACCACGGTGCCGCCTGTCATGTATTCGCAGCCGTGGTCGCCGACGCCCTCGACCACTGCCATGGCGCCGGAATTGCGGACGCAGAAGCGCTCGCCGGCGACGCCGTGGAAGTAGCTTTCACCCAGCGTCGCACCGTACATGACGGTATTGCCGGCAATGATATTCTCTTCCGGCTTGCCGCGGAAAGCGACCGGCGGCTTGATGACGATGCGGCCGCCGCACAAACCCTTGCCGACGTAGTCGTTGCCTTCGCCGCTGAGCTCGAAGGTGATGCCCTTGGCGAGGAAGGCCGCGAAGCTCTGGCCTGCGGTGCCGCTGAGCTTGACCGTGATGGTGTCGTCAGGCAGACCGTCATGGCCGTAGCGCACCACCACCTGGTTCGACAGCATGGTGCCGACCGTGCGGTTGGTATTGACGATAGGCATGTCGATCACCACCTTTTCGCCCTTTTCCAGCGCAGGTTTGGCCAGCGCGATGATCTGGTTGTCCAGCGCCCGTTCAAGGCCGTGTTCCTGCGTTTCGTTGTGACGGCGGGAAACGCTGGCATCCAGCCTGGGCTGGTGGAATATCTTGCTGAAATCGAGACCGCTGGCTTTCCAGTGGTCGATGCCTGCCTGTATGTCGAGCAGGTCGGTGCGGCCGATGAGATCATCGAACTTGCGCACGCCGATCTGCGCCATCAGCTCGCGCACCTCTTCGGCAACAAAGAAGAAATAGTTGACCACATGCTCAGGCTGTCCGGTGAAGCGTTTGCGCAGCTCCGGATCCTGCGTGGCAACGCCGACCGGGCAGGTATTGAGATGACATTTACGCATCATGATGCAGCCTTCGACCACCAGCGGTGCCGTGGCAAAGCCGAATTCGTCGGCACCAAGCAAGGCGCCGATGACGACATCGCGGCCGGTTTTCATCTGGCCGTCGACCTGCACAATGACGCGACCGCGCAACTGGTTAAGTACCAGCGTCTGCTGCGTTTCAGCCAGACCGAGCTCCCATGGCGTACCGGCGTGCTTGAGCGAGGACAACGGCGATGCACCGGTGCCGCCGTCATGGCCGGCGATGACGATATGGTCGGACTTGGCCTTGGCGACGCCCGCCGCCACGGTGCCGACACCGGTCTCGGAAACCAGCTTGACCGAAATATCAGCCTTGGGGTTGGCGTTCTTGAGGTCGTGGATCAGTTGCGCCAGATCTTCGATCGAATAGATGTCGTGATGCGGCGGCGGCGAAATCAGGCCGACGCCGGGCACGGAAAAGCGCAGCTGGGCAATGTAAGGGCTGACCTTGTGGCCGGGCAGCTGACCGCCTTCGCCGGGCTTGGCGCCTTGCGCCATCTTGATCTGAATCTGATCGGCACTGGCCAGATATTCGGCAGTGACGCCGAAGCGGCCGGAAGCCACCTGCTTGATTCTGGAACGCAGCGAATCGCCGGCCTTGAGCGGAATGTCACGTTCGATCAGCGAGCTGCCGATGACGGCGGCCATGGTGCTGTCCTTTGCCAGCGGAATGAAGCGTTTCGGGTCTTCGCCGCCTTCGCCGGTGTTGGATTTGCCGCCGATACGGTTCATGGCGACAGCCAGCGTGGCATGCGCTTCGGTCGAGATGGAGCCGAGCGACATGGCGCCGGTGGCAAAGCGCTTGACGATCGCTGTAGCCGGCTCGACTTCCTCAAGCGCAATCGGCGCTCCGCCGGCCTTGATCTCGAACAGGCTGCGCAAGGTCATGTGACGCTTGCTCTGGTCATTGATCAGTTTCGCGTATTCCTTGTAGGTACTGAATTCGCCCGTGCGCGTGGCATGCTGCAATTTGGCGATGGAATCCGGCGTCCACATATGCTCCTCGCCGCGAACACGGAAGGCATATTCGCCGCCGGGGTCGAGCGCGCCTTGCAACACCGGGTCGTTCGAGAACGCACTGCGATGTACACGCAAGCTCTCTTCAGCGACTTCATTGAGGCCGATGCCTTCGATTGTGGTCGTCGTGCCGGCAAAATAATCGCTGATGAATTTGCTGTTGAGGCCGATGGCTTCAAAAATCTGTGCGCCGCAGTAGGACTGGTAAGTGGAAATGCCCATTTTTGACATGACCTTGTAAAGGCCTTTACCAACGGCCTTGACGAACTTCTTCTGAGCTTCCTTGCCATCCGCGCCAGCGGTTTGCTTGATGGTTTCCAGCGCCAGCCATGGGCAGACAGCTTCTGCGCCATACCCTGCCAGCAAGGCGAAGTGATGCACTTCGCGCGCAGAACCGGTATCGACGACAAGGCCGGTATTGGTGCGCAACCCGGCACGAACCAGATACTGGTGCGTGGCCGAACAGGCGAGCAATGCCGGAATTGCCAGACGCTCTGCGCCGACCTGACGATCAGACAGAATAATGATGTTGAAACCGTCGGCAACCGCTTGCTTCGCCGCGCTGCACAACGACCCCAGAGCCGCGCCCATGCCTTGCTTGCCCTGAGCCAGCGGATAGGTGATGTCCAGCGTGATCGCGCGATAACGGTTCTGCGTCAGCGTATCGATGGCCTTCAGTTGTGCCAGTTCATCGAGCAGCAACACCGGCTGACTGGCTTCGAGACGCAGCGGCGGATCGGTTTCGTCAATACCCAACAGATTGGGCCTGGGGCCGATGAAGGTCACCAGCGACATCACGAGCTCTTCGCGGATCGGGTCGATCGGCGGGTTGGTAACCTGCGCGAACAACTGCTTGAAATAGGTATAAAGCTGCTTGGGGCGATTCGACAACACCGGTAACGCACTGTCGTTACCCATGGAGCCGATGCCCTCTTCACCATTGGTCATCATCGGCTGCAGGATGAACTTGATGTCTTCCTGTGTGTAGCCGAAGGCCTGCTGCACGTCGAGCAGGTCGGCATTCAGCTCCAGACGGCTGTCCACCTTGGGCAGATCGCCGAGGAAGTAACGCGATTGCTCGATCCACTGACGGTAAGGTTTGGCTTGCGCCAGCGATTGCTTGACTTCGGCATCGTCGATGATACGACCCTGTTCCATGTCGATCAGCAACATCTTGCCGGGTTGCAAGCGCCATTTCTTGATGATGCGTTCCTGCGGGAATGTCAGCACCCCCATTTCGGAGGCCATCATGACGTGATCGTCGTCGGTTACCAGATAACGGGCGGGGCGCAGACCGTTACGGTCGAGCGTGGCGCCGATCATGCGGCCATCGGTGAAAGCGACGGCGGCCGGGCCGTCCCACGGCTCCATCAGCGCTGCATGGTATTCGTAAAAGGCACGGCGCTCTTCATCCATCATCGGGTTACTGGACCAGGCTTCCGGAATCAACATCATCATCGCGTGCGGCAGCGAGTAGCCGCCGGCAACCAGCAATTCAAGCGCGTTGTCGAACGCAGCCGAGTCGGATTGGCCTTCGGCGATCAGCGGCCAGACCTTTTCCAGGTCTTCGCCCAGCAAGGCTGAACGCATGGCGTCATGACGTGCCGCCATCCAGTTGACATTGCCCTGCATGGTATTGATTTCGCCGTTGTGGGCGATCATGCGGAACGGGTGCGCCAGATCCCAGGCGGGGAAAGTGTTGGTCGAAAAGCGCTGATGCACCAGAGCCAGCGCGGAAACCATGCTTTCGTCGCGCAGGTCCTGGTAATAGGTACCGACCTCATTGGCCAGCAGCATGCCCTTGTAGACAATGGTGCGCGATGACAGCGACGGGATGTAGAACTGGGAATCGTCTTCCAGCTTGAGCGCATGAACGGCATGTTCGACACGCTTTCTGATAATGAACAGTTTGCGCTCGAACGCGTTCTGGTCGGTCAGATGCTCGCCGCGGCCGATGAACACCTGGCGCATGACCGGCTCGACCGCGCGGGCGGCGGCGGCGATGTTGCTGTTGTCGCGCGGAACGTCGCGCCAGCCGAGCAGCAGCTGGGCCTCTTCATGGACGATACGGGCGATGATGGATTCGCAGGCGATGCGGCCATTGTCGGATTGCGGCAGAAACACGATGCCGCAGGCATAGTCGCCGGCTGCAGGCAGCGTGATTTTTTGTTTGGCAGCTTCGCGGCGCATGAAGGCATCGGGCATCTGAATCAGCATACCGGCGCCGTCGCCCAGCTTGGGGTCGTAGCCGGTTGCGCCACGGTGAGTCAGGTTGGCAAGAATCTGCAAACCATTACGTACAATGTCGTGGCTCTTTTTACCCTTGATGTTCGCAATAAAGCCGACGCCGCAGGCATCGCGCTCGTTACCGGGATTGTAAAGCCCCTGCTTCTCGGGATTGCGGGATAATGCCTTCGCCGTCGTGTATTCAGCGCTTGCTGCCGTACTTGTTTCTACCGTGCTTGTTTCTGTATTCACATGCATCACCAACTGTACCTTTATCTATCCGATCACAATGTATTCGTATAATTCCGGCAGCGGGCCGAAATTTACGTGGTTCAGTCTGTAAGCAAGAACCGTGCAAAGCTAAACGGATAAACAAAAAATTCCGAAATTTATAAAGAAAATCATTATAAATTAACAAGTTGCAAAGCGTCCAGCCAGCCAGGTCGCGCAAATGCAAATGCCTTATATTGGTGCATACATGGGCATCACGCACTGAAATAAGGCAGCCTCCGGGAGCCTTGTCAATACTGGTCCTGAAGACTTCCTGCATCTTCTGTCGCGCGTGATGCATGATTTTGGTGCAAAAAAATCCCGCACCCGAAGGTGCGGGATTTCATGGTCGAAAGCGCTTAAACGACGCCCTGATCGATCATTGCATCAGCCACCTTGCGGAAACCGGCGATGTTGGCACCGAGGACCAGATTGGTCGGATGGCCAAATTCTGCGGCGGTCTCGCTGGCACGGGTGAAGATGCCGTGCATGATGCCTTGCAACTTGGCGTCAACTTCCTCGAAGGTCCATTGCTGCATGCTGGCATTCTGCGCCATTTCCAGCTGGCTGGTGGCGACGCCGCCGGCGTTAGCGGCCTTGCCCGGGCCGTAGCAGATACCTGCCTTGAGGAACTTCTCCACCGCTTCCGGTGTGGAAGGCATGTTGGCGCCTTCGGAAATGCAGATACAGCCATTCTTCAGCAGCACCTCTGCATCAGCCTCGTTCAGCTCGTTCTGCGTCGCACTCGGGAAGGCAGCCTCGCATGGTACCGACCAGACATGATTACGGCCGGCAGGGTAAGCGCTCACTGGCGTGTAAACGGCATCGTGATAGTGCTCGATGTATTTTTCCAGCGAAGCGTTTTCCACTTCCTTCAGTTGCTTGAGCAATGCCAGGTCGATACCGCGTTCGTCGTAGATCATACCGCGCGAATCGCTGCAGGTAACCGGCTTGGCGCCGAGCTGATAGAGCTTCTGGATCGTGTAGATGGCAACATTGCCGGCACCGGAAACCACGCATGTCTTGCCTTCGAGCGAGTCACCACGGACTTGCAGCATGTTCTCGGCAAAGTAGACCGCGCCGTAGCCGGTCGCTTCGGTGCGTCCGAGAGAACCGCCCCAGTTGATCTTCTTGCCGGTCAGCACGCCATCGTAATTGCCTGTCAGGCGTTTGTACTGGCCGAACATGTAACCGATCTCGCGGCCGCCGACGCCGATATCGCCCGCAGGTACGTCAGTCGTGGGGCCGATATGGCGGTACAGCTCGTTCATGAAGGACTGGCAGAAACGCATGATTTCGTTGTCGGATTTGCCCTTGGGATCAAAATCGCTGCCGCCCTTGCCGCCGCCGATAGCCAGGCCGGTCAGGGAGTTCTTGAATATCTGCTCGAAACCGAGGAACTTGATGATGCCGGAGTAGACGCTGGGGTGAAAACGCAAACCGCCCTTGTATGGGCCAATCGCCGAATTGTATTCGACCCGGTAAGCCTTGTTGACTTGCACATGACCCTTGTCATCGATCCATGGCACGCGGAAGATGATCTGACGCTCAGGTTCGACAATACGCTCGATGATATTGTGTTTTTTGTATTTCGGATCCTTGTCCAGCAGGGGACGAAGGGATGTAAGCACTTCTTCAACGGCCTGATAAAACTCCAGCTCAGCCGGACTGGATCGCTTCAGCTTGGCGATGGTCTCCGCTACGTATGGCATGTTGCTCCTCTAAATATATCGTATGGTTATGCGCTGCAATACCTGGGTTGCAGGCCTGTATTGACGCAACCTCGGTTACGTATCGAATGTTTTTTGTTTTTGCACCAAAGTGATGCATCAAGTAGTGATGCACAACATTAGTGCGTTCCGCACTTTACTTCAAGGAAAGTATTTTTCGCAAGGGGGAACAAGCTGAAGATGTTGAAAAACCTCTGTTTCTACGTCGATTTTCGTAAAAACAGAGGCTGTTTTCAGGCCGAATGAAAGTCTGTCAGCGGTTGAAAATGCCTTCGGCGATTTTCAGCGTAGCGTCGATATCCGCTTCAGTATGGGCCGCCGAGACAAAGCCTGCCTCAAAGGCCGATGGCGCCAGATAAACGCCCGCATCCAGCATGTCGTGGAAGAAGTGGTTGAACGCCTCCTTGTCGGACTGCATCACCTCATCAAAGCTGGCAGGCACGTTTGCAGAAAAATAAATGCCGAACATGCCGCCTACACTCTGCGCGGAAAAAGCGATGCCGGCTTTTTTCGCCGATGCTGCCAGCCCCTCGACCAGCCTCAGCGTCATCGCGGCAAGACGATCGTGGAAACCCGGCGCCTGAATCAGCTTCAGTGTTGCCAGCCCCGCCGCCACCGCCACCGGATTACCGGACAGCGTACCGGCCTGATAGACCGGGCCCAGCGGCGCGAGACAGGCCATGATGTCGCGGCGCCCGCCGAAAGCGCCCACCGGCAAACCACCGCCGATGACCTTGCCCAGCGTGGTGAGGTCGGGCTTGATGCCATAGAGCTGTTGCGCACCGCCGAGCGCAACGCGGAAGCCGGTCATGACTTCATCGAAAATCAGCACCGCGCCGTGTTTCGTGCATTGATCGCGCAGCGTTTGCAGAAAATTGTTCTGCGGCACGATCAAATTCATGTTGCCGACCACCGGCTCGACGATGACACAAGCGATCTCGCTGCCGATCCGGTCGAACAGGTGTTCGACCGCAGCATTGTCGTTGTAGGGCAGGGTCAGCGTATGCGCGGCGACTTCCGGCGGCACCCCGGCCGAGCTGGGCTGGCCGAAAGTCAGCGCGCCGGAACCGGCTTTCACCAGCAGAGCGTCGGCATGACCATGATAGCAACCCTCGAACTTGACGATCTTGCTGCGACCGGTAAAGCCGCGCGCCAGTCTGATCGCACTCATGGTCGCCTCGGTTCCGGAGCTGACCAGCCTGATCTGCTCCATGCTCGGCACCAGCCGCGTGACCAGTTCCGCCATCTCCAACTCCAGCGCCGTCGGCGCGCCGAAGGAAAGGCTGTTCACTGCGGTTTGCTGCACGGCAGCGATCACCTCGGGGTGGGCATGGCCCAGAATCATCGGCCCCCAGGAGCCGACGTAATCGATGTATTCCTTGCCGTCTTCATCCCATAATCTGGAACCGGAGCCGCGTTTGAAGAACACCGGCGTACCGCCGACCGAACGAAAGGCGCGCACCGGAGAATTGACACCGCCGGGAATCAGAGACTGGGATTTTTCAAAGAGTTGCTGGTTGCGTGAGGTCATGATGGTTGGTCTGCTCGAACAAAAGAGAAAATCGTCTGGAAGTATCGCGGATATCGGGACTACTGAACACGGCACCGATGACAGCCAGCGCGTCTGCGCCCGCATTGATCACTTGATCTGCGTTCTCCGGTGTGATGCCGCCGATGGCTACGCGGGGAATCGTCAAGGCATCGCGCGCCTGGCCGAACAGGCTCAATGCTGCACGCGGCGCCTGTGGCTTGGTAACGGAAGGAAAGCAGGCGCCAAACGCGACATAATCGGCGCCGTCATGTTGGGCTTGTAGCGCTTTATCCAGACTGCCATAGCACGAAGCGCCGAGGATTTTACCGGCGCCGAGGCGGGATCTGGCCTCGCGCGCGCAACCATCGCTGGCACCCAGATGCACGCCGTCCGCCCCGATGCCGAGACAAAGTTCGATATCGTCGTTGATAATGAGCGGCACCGCATGGCGGCGACAGAGCGCAAGCAGTGCGGCCGATTGCTGCTGCGCCAATACTGTACCGGCCGCCTTGTTGCGGTACTGTACCAGCCGGGCGCCGCCGTCCAGCGCGGCTTCAACCTGCGCCAGCAATAATGCCGTATCGTTCTGGTCCGGCGTAATCAGGTAAAGGCCGCTGACCAAACCGCTAGCCGGCTGCATTGCCACGCGCATCCTCTTCTTCCTCGCGTGCCCAGAACATGCGGTCAGGCACATACTGGCCCATGCCCGGACGGAATGCGCCCTTGAGGGTTTGCCAGGTATATTCCTGGCCTTCCTGCACTGATTCTTCCATGGTCAGGCCATGCGCCATGCAGGCCGCAATCGCCGAAGTGAGCGTGCAGCCGGAGCCATGATAACTGCCTGGCAACCGCTCCCAGCGGTAAGGCTTGATCAGACCTTGCTCGCCATAGAGGGTATTGATCACTTCAGGACTGCGTTCGTGCGTGCCTGTAATCAGCACATATTCCGGCCCCATCGCCAACAGACGCTGCGCACTTTCTTCGAGCGAGGTGTTCTCGACCTCCTCGGCTTCATCGGCAAAGGCATAGCGGCGCGCTTCGAGGCTGTTGGGCGTAATCAGCGTTGCCTGCGGAAACAGCAGATCGATCATCGCCGCCTGCATTTCGTCATTCGCCAGCTCGTCGCCGCGGCCCGAAGACAGAATCGGGTCAATCAATAAAGGCACGTCGGGATAATCCGCCATGATTTCGGCGATCACGGCGATATTCTCCACGCTGCCCAGCATGCCCAGCTTGAAAGCTGAAACCTGCACGTCTTCGAGGATGGTTCTGGCCTGCTCGTTGACCCAATCGGCATCAAAGACCATGACATTCTCGACCCCGACCGTATCCTGCACCGTGACGGCAGTGACGACCGACAAGGGATAACAGCCGATGCTGGCAAAAGTCAGGATATCCGCCTGCAGGCCGGCACCACTGCTGGGATCGGTAGCGGCAAAAGTTAGAACGGTAGGGGGCATCAAAGTCATAGTGGCAATCTGTTGCAGTTGAGAGTTCACGCGCCCGGGTAAAGGCGGCGTGATCGAAAACCCCGACAGGCGTTTAAAACCTGCTTGGTCGCTATTACATCATCAAGGTCAATATGCTATTTTAACTTAAATCAACCAGACCAAATAATGAGAAAACCCATCATGAAAACATGGATGTGCAGCATCTGCGGATGGATTTACGACGAAGCCAAAGGTTCGCCTGATGACGGCATTCAGCCCGGCACCCGCTGGGAAGACGTTCCGGCAGACTGGACCTGCCGCGGAATGCGGGGCTGCCAAGACCGACTTCGAGATGATCGAGATCTGAAACATTGCACTAAGCGGGTGACTTTAAAGCAGCTTTGCAGCCAATCCGAAGCACCCCGTCGAAAGCGCATACGCGCATATACCCGGAGCAATTGGCTGATCTGCGTTTTAGACTAAAGCCCCAACTCAAAGTATCATGTAGCCATGACGCAAAAAGAGAAGGGGTCGAGTGGACGCAACCAGCATCATTAAAATGTTGCCCAACTTTCATCTGTTCAGCGAGCTGAACGATGAACAACTATCCTATGTCGCCAGGCAAACACAATTGGTTTTTGCATCAAGAGGCGATATTCTGTTCAACCGTGGCGATGCCGCCCTAGGCTTGTTCATGCTGGTTTCCGGGCAGGTGAAGCTGGCGGTCAATTCGTCCCAGGGCTCGGAAAAAGTCATCGGCATCATCAGCCCCCGGGAGAGTTTCGGCGAAGCCATTATTTTCCTCGATCAGGCCTTTTTCCCGATTTATGCGCAGGCAACAATGGACTCGCATTTGTTTCTTGTTCCCAAGCAAGTCATCTTCAGCCTGCTGGAAAGAGACACCACGGTATCCCGTAAAATGCTGGCAGGTTTGTCGATGCGCAATCGCCAGCTTGTTCAGGATATCGAGTCGGTCACGCTGCTGACTTGCACGCAAAGATTGATCGGTTATCTGATTCAGATCAGTTCGGAAGCTACCGATTCCAGCCACATCACGCTTCCGGCCAACAAGGCGACCATTGCCTCCCTGCTTAATCTTGCTCCGGAAACGCTTTCACGCATCATGTTGAAGTTGCAGCAGGAAGGCTTTATTGAAGTGCATGGCAAGGAAATCACCATTACCGATATCAACGGTCTGCGCCAATACGAATACAGCCTGTAAGCTTCATCACTTGCCTGACAACCCCGCTTGCTGCAATTAACCTCAATTTCAGTCAACGCCGGCAAATCGATTGCCTTGACGGCGGCTATCTGGTCATTTGCGCATAGAGCAGCGGCAGCTCCCTCGGCAGCTCTTCCGGCCTGCGGATGACTGCATAGCCGCCAACTCCGAA
Organism: Methylophilaceae bacterium UBA6140; assembly: GCA_002423265.1. Taxonomy (GTDB): domain Bacteria; phylum Pseudomonadota; class Gammaproteobacteria; order Burkholderiales; family Methylophilaceae; genus UBA6140. Next base: position 22,618 of record DIVE01000125.1, read on the forward strand.
AAGATGCGGCAAGTAGTCGTTGGCTTCGCGGTCTATCGTCACGCAAAACGGACGCAATCCGAGTTTGCGCGCTTCCAGCAACGCGACCCGGGTGTCTTCGATGCCGTAGCGGCCTTCATACTGATCCAGATCGTTTGGTTTGCCGTCCGTCAGCAACAACAGCAAACGCTGCTGACTCTGCTGCTTCAGCATCAAACCCGTGGCATGGCGTATTGCCGCACCCATGCGGGTGTAGTAGCCGGGCTTGATTGCGGCGATACGGCCGCGGATCCTGTTGTCATACGGCTCATCGAAACCCTTGAGATTATGGAATCGCACATGTCCGCGTTTCAACGATGAGAATCCATACAGCGCGAACCGGTCTCCGGTCGCCGAGAGGGCTTCGGAGAACAGGTAAAGACTGTCGCGAATCACATCGATCACGCGCGCGTGATCGGAAGCGTAAGCGTCGGTTGACAAGGAGAGATCTGCCAGCAGCAAACAGGCAAGGTCACGCTGCCGGTTGACCTGGGCGCGGTAAAACCCGCGATCGATGACCGCATCCTTGAGCCTGCGATCGGCTTCATATCGCACCCATTGATCGAGGTCGAGATCGCTCCCGTCATGCTGCCCTTTCAGCCAGGTGCGCACCGGCACCAATGCCTGAAACTGGCTGCGCAACCGGCGAGCTGTTCTGCGCAGATGTTGCGGCAATTCACCGGATTCATGCTGACGCGTCATAAACTCCTGCAACCGGCAATAGTCGGCCTGCATCACCTGCTTGCGGAAATCCCACTCCGGCAATGAAACACCCTCGCCCAACAAAGCGTCATCTTCGCCGGCCGACGGCAGGTCAAGGTCGAATCGCAATCTGGAAGAGCCGGCCTTGTCATCACGCGCCACCGTCAGTTTTTCCATATCCTCGGCCGCCAGCAGCGCTGCATCGGTATCGTCATCCTCGTCCTGCGGACGGTTGATCTTGATATATTCGCTCCAGGAAAAGAGGCTTTCGGCTCTGAACATCATCAGAAAACCATCTTTGCCGTCCGGCATTTCGGTACGCTCGGCCCTGAACTTCCGGCGACTCTCCGGCATATCAGGCTGATCTGTCTGTTCGCGTTCCGGTGAACCATCACCGGCAACCGGCTGGGCGCCTGTCACCACCGGCGGCGAAGGATG
>DIVE01000022.1:0-6444 GCA_002423265.1 Methylophilaceae bacterium UBA6140
ACATGCGGCGGCAGGTAGAGCATATCGCCGGGTTCGAGCAGATACTCCTGCGCGGTGTCAAAATTCTGCAGTATCTTCAGCGGTGCGTTTTCGATCAGTGACAGATCCTTCTGCTGGCTGATGCGCCACAGACGCTTGCCCTGCCCCTGCAGAAGAAAAACGTCATAGGAATCGAAATGCGGGCCAACGCCGCCGCCGTCGGGCGCAAAGCTGACCATCAAGTCATCCAGCCTCGCGTGCGGAATGAAGTTGAATCGCTGCAGCAATTCGGCCGCTTCCGGCAGATGATGATTGACGCCCTGCACCAGCAGCGTCCAGTGCTTTTTGCCCAAACTGGCAAAACGCGATTCATCGAACGGCCCCTCTTCAACCAGCCACTGTTTTCTGACATATCTGACCAGACGCGATTGCACATCTTCTTCACAGGCCAATCCGGCCAGTTCGTTGCCATCCAGCAAGCCATTGAAACCCGGTATTGCCTGCCGGATCAGTAGCGGTTTTTTCTGCCAGTATTGCTTGAGAAACTGCTTGGGTGAAATGCCGCCCAACAGTATCTTCTGTTGTTGATGGTGAGAATTTTTTTTCATGCGCTCATCATAGCGCATTGCAATCATGGAATAGAAATGGGTTAGAATCGAATCACTGTCATTCAGTTTTCCCCCTCCTATGCTGCAAATTGGCGATCACGCGCCTGATTTCTCCATCCCCGATGCCGACATGGAGATGTTCAAACTCTCCAGATTACGCGGCAAAACGGTCGTGCTCTATTTCTACCCCAAGGACGATACACCGGGTTGCACGGTTGAGGCCATCGAGTTCAGCGATCTCGATGACGAGTTTGCCAAAGCCAACACGGTAGTGATCGGCGTCAGCAGAGATGATTGCCTGACCCATGCCGGTTTTCGTGACAAGCATGGCCTCAGCGTTCAATTGCTGTCTGACGTGGATGGCAAGGTCTGCGAGAAATACGGCGTATGGCAGGAAAAGGAAAAAGACGGCGTACGCAAAATGTGCATTCTGCGTTCAACCTTCGTCATTGATAATGAAGGTAAAATAGCGCATAGCCAGTACGGTGTCGTCGCCAAGGGCCACGCCCACGAAATACTGAATCTCGTTAAATCACTCTAAATCTTAAGGTACTTTTATCATGCAAATTGCCATGAACACCGTTGTTTCAATGACTTATGAACTCCGCGACAGCGAAGGCAACATCCTCGAATCCAGCGCAGATCCCGTCAGCTATCTGCATGGCGGCTACGACAACATTTTCCCGCGCGTGGAAGAAGAACTGCACGGCAAATCCGTCGGCGATACGGTTGAAATCGGTCTGGAACCGGCTGACGCCTTCGGCGATTACGATGAAGAGCTGGTGCAGATCGAACCGGCCTCCGCCTTCCCGACCAAGGATCTGAAAGTCGGCATGCAGTTCGAGGGCGAAGACGAATCCGGCGACGTGATTCTCTACACCGTCACCGACATTCAGGATGACAAGGTCGTGGTCGACGGCAATCATCCATGGGCCGGTGAACGCGTCCTGTTCAAGGCAACCGTGACCGATGTGCGCAGCGCAGTCAAGGAAGAAGTCGAGCACGGCCATGTACATGGCGCCGGCGGCCATCACCATTAAATCCATACCGGTCTGAACACGATGGAGGCGCGGCTCCGTTCAAATCCATCATGAACACAATTCCATCAGCTGACGGAAGCGGAATACAGCTGTGCGCACTTGCAGTGCCCATCAGCAAGCACAACTTCAACGAGTGGAGCACTTGCCTGCACACGGCTGGACAGCTTGGCGAAATCGAGCCGGATTCGCGCGGCATCGTCATCCGCCAAATAGCGGCGCGTGAAGCCGATCAGCGCGCAAGCCATTCTGAAGCCCCGCAAGCCTTGAATGAAGGCAAGCCTGCTGACATCGGTTTCGCCGGGTTCTTGCGTGAGGTTTTCAGTTTCCCGCCGCTGGACCGTGAACGGATGAAGTGCCAACCCTGCATGCAGGCGCAAAATGAGGAAATGCTGCATGTAGTGGTTGGCATGATCAGCCCGCTGACCAAGTTCCGCGTGCTGGGTGCAGGCTTTATCAAGGAAGGGCAATTCATCGGTGAAGGCAAGGACGCCATTGTCCACGCCGTCAGAAATCACCCGGAATGGGTAATAAAAACGTTGAAAACTGGCGGGGCCGAACGCGCTGGAATCATCGAGTATTACAGCAATATTCTTGCTGCCGAAGCTGAACTCCGGGTCCCGTCACTGACCCACCTCGGCGATGGCAGACTCCTGCAGAAATTCATTGCCGGCGAAGCAACTGCCAACAAGCTGTATGCCGCCGAAAGCCTTGCAGCGCAGCAAAAAGCCGACATACTGACAGACAAAGCCCGTCAACTTCTGGGTCTCGAACAAGGTCAGCTATTCGTCACACAACAGTCATGGAAAGTTGGCGTCGACCCCAGCTATGCCAATTTTCACTTCGATGCCAGCGGCAATCTGTCCGGCTGGATCGACCCGTTGTTCAGCATGAGCCGCTGAAACTTTCAGCGACCAGCCCGCCCCAGTAACTCCTTGAGCTGATATAACATCTGCAACGCCTCCCGCGGCGTCAGCGCATCCGGCTCCATGTTCTCAATTGCCTCCACAACCGGGTGATCCGGCGGCGCTGGCGGCTCGACAGCGGCAGCGAACATATCGCCTTGCAGCCCCGCTTCTATATTCTGCTGTTCCAGTTGAGTGAGTTTGCGCCGCGCCATCGCCACCACCGATTTCGGGATGCCGGCCAATTGTGCCACCTGCAAGCCGTAACTCTGGCTGGCCGGGCCTTCTTCGACGCGATGCAGAAAGACAATGCCTTTGCCGTGCTCCACCGCATCGAGGTGGACGTTGGCCGCCTGCTTGAATTCTTCGACGATCCGCGTCAACTCGAAATAATGCGTGGCAAACAGCGTATAACTGCGGTTTTTTTCCAGCAACTGACGCGCGACTGCCCAGGCCAGCGATAACCCGTCGAAAGTCGAGGTGCCGCGACCGATTTCATCCAGCAGCACCAAGCTGTGCTCGGTCGCGTTATGCAGAATGTTGGCGGTTTCGGTCATTTCCACCATGAAGGTCGAACGGCCGCCGGCCAGATCGTCAGAAGCGCCGATGCGGGTAAAAATCCGGTCTATCTTGCCCATGCGTGCAGAAGTCGCAGGCACATAACAACCGCAGTGCGCCAGCAGCGTGATCAGAGCGGTCTGCCGCATGAAAGTGGATTTCCCGCCCATATTGGGCCCGGTGATCAGCAACAACTGCCGGTACGGGCTCAGGCTGACATCGTTGGCGATGAAGGGCTGGGCGATCTGTTCAACCACCGGATGGCGCCCGCCGATGATTTCCAGCCCTGCATCGTCGGCAAATTGCGGTGCCACGTAATTCAGCGCTTCGGCCCGTTCGGCAAAGGTGCTCAGCACATCCAGTTGCGCGACCGCAGCTGCATTGCGTTGCAGGTCTGCGATGAAGGGCAGCATGGCATCCAGCAATTCCTCGTAAAGCGACTTTTCCCGCGCCAGCGCGCGCTCGTTGGCAGATAACACCTTGTCTTCGAACGCTTTCAGCTCGGGTGTGATAAAGCGCTCGACGTTTTTCAAGGTCTGCCTGCGGCGATACTCGACCGGCACATGCTCGGCTTGCAGACGGCTGATTTCTATATAAAAACCATGCACGCTGTTGTATTCGACCTTAAGGTTCTGGATCCCGCTGCGCGCTTTCTCTTCCGCCTCGTAGCGCAACAGAAAATCACCATGATTGGTCTGCAGACTGCGTAATTCGTCCAGCTCGGCATCATATCCATCGGCGATGACACCGCCTTCGCGCAGCACAGCTGCCGGCTCCTGCCGGATCGCAGCGCCCAACAGCGTCACCGCCGCCTCAGGCGCCTGCATCTGATCGGCAAGCTTCTGCAGCAGCGACGTATCGCGGCAAATGGCTGCCTGCAAAATTCCGAGCTGGCGCAGACTTTCGCGCAGGCCGGAAAGATCCCGCGGCCTGGCAGTCTTGAGCGCGATGCGCGCAGTGATGCGCTCGATGTCACCAATCTCCGCCATCACGCTGCGCAGGCCGGTATGGCCGGATTCAAGCAATGCAGCGATGGCTTGCTGACGAGCCTTGATTGCCGCAACATCGCGCAGCGGATGATGCAGCCAGTGACGCAGCAGGCGAGCGCCCATCGGCGTTCTGGTGGTATCCAGCAGAGAATACAGGGTCGGCTTTGCCTCCCCCTGCAGAGTCTGGTCTATTTCGAGATTACGGCGCGTCGCAGCATCGAACTGAATGTAATCCCGGCTGTGTTCGACACTCAGCCTGGCAACATGAGGCAAGGCAGTACGCTGCGTGTGCTTGATGTAATCGAGCAGCGCGCCGGCAGCGGCGACTGCCGCCGTCAATCCGCCGGCGCCGAAACCGGAAAGGTCGCGCGTTTCGAATTGTCTGGTGAGGGTTTGCAGCGCGGAATCAAGATCAAACTGCCAAGGCGCCAGCCGTTTCCTGCTACAACCAAGGCCATCGACCGCCGGATGCGAAAAATCGTCGGGCAGCAGCAACTCGGCGGGGCGTATCCGCTGCAATTCCTGCGCAAGAAGAGCGGGCGCGATTTCGTTGAGGATGAAGTGACCGGCCGCCAGATTGATGCGCGCCAGACCGAGGACGCCATCGCCAGGGCAGACGGCAAGCAGCAGGTTGTCGCGCGATTCGTCGAGCAGGGCGCTGTCGGTCAATGTGCCCGGCGTCAGTATGCGCGTCACCTGACGCTCGACCGGGCCTTTGGATTTGGCCGGGTCACCGATCTGCTCGCAGATGGCGACGGCCTCCCCCATCTTCGCCAGCTTGGCCAGATATTGCTCGGCGGCATGATAGGGCACGCCGGCCATCTTGATCGGCTCGCCATTGGAGGCGCCGCGCCTGGTCAGGGTGATGCCGAGCAGGCGAGCCGCCTTCTCCGCATCGTCGTGGAACAGCTCGTAGAAATCCCCCATGCGGTAGAACAGCAGCATATCGGGGTGCTCCGCCTTGATGCGCAAATACTGGCGCATCATCGGCGTATGCTGCTGCAAGCTGTCGTCGCTCAAGGCAGTCAGCCTCTGGCTGGCGATTTCAGTTCCGGTGTCAGATGCGGCGTGATGGTTTGCAGTATCTGCGCAAAGACCTTGGGGTTGGCTGCAACGATGTTACCGGTGTCGATCCAGCTTTCATTGCCTTCAAAATCGCCGACGATACCACCGGCTTCCTGTACCAGCAGCGCACCGGCCGCGATATCCCACTTGGAGAGTCCGATTTCCCAGAAACCGTCGAACCAGCCGGCAGCGACATAAGCGAGGTCGAGCGCGGCGGAACCGGGGCGGCGGATACCGGAAGTCTTCTTCACCATGTCCTTGAACATGCCGAGATAAGCATCGAGATGGGTGAAATCGCGGAACGGAAACCCGGTACCGATGATGGACTCCTGCAATTTGGTGCGGCCGGTAACGCGGATGCGTCTGTCGTTGAGAAAAGCGCCGCGGCCCTTGGTCGCTGTAAAGAGATCGTTGCGGTTGGGGTCGTAGACCACCGCCTGCGTCAGCTGCCCCTGATGCATGAGGGCGATCGAAATGCAGTATTGCGGAAAGTTGTGCAGAAAGTTGGTCGTGCCGTCGAGCGGATCGATAATCCAGACATACTCTGCATCCTCGTTGCTGTTGCCGCTCTCTTCGCCGAGAAAACCGTGCGCAGGATAAGCGTCCTTGAGTGTCTCGATGATGACGCGTTCAGCCGCATGGTCAACTTCGCTGACGAAATCGTTGTAGGTCTTGCTGCGTATTTTCAGGGCGCCTACATCTTGCGAGGCATGGGTAATGATACTGCCTGCACGGCGCGCGGCTTTCACCGCGTTGGTCAACATGGGATGCATAAATCACTTTCTGCGATTGCCTCGGTGACTGAGCACGAGGTCGTATTAAAGAGCTGTTAAAATGACATTTTAATGCCTAATTGAATGAGTTCCAAACCCAACGTGACAAACCCCGCCCCCCTAGCCAACATCCGCATCGTTCTCTGCCAGACCAGCCATCCCGGCAATATCGGCGCAACGGCCCGCGCCATGAAAACCATGGGGCTCTCCGACCTCCATCTGGTATCGCCCGCTTCGTTCCCGGACGCCCATGCAACCGTCATGGCAACCGGTGCCGCCGACTTGCTGCAGACCGCGAAAGTTTCTGCCACACTGGAACAAGCGCTCGAAGGCTGTGCGCTGGTGATCGGCCTCAGCGCGCGCAAACGGCAACTTTCGCATGAACTGTTACCGGCGCGTGAGGCGGCCCTGCGTGCGGTGTCGGTCGCAAGCAACCAAAAGGTGGCGCTGGTATTCGGTACCGAGATGAGCGGCCTTTCCAATGCTGAACTGGATTTGTGCCGGTTGCTGGCCATGATTCCCGCCAATCC
>DIVE01000022.1:6472-8651 GCA_002423265.1 Methylophilaceae bacterium UBA6140
CTCGAAAGCTTCTACCAGCACCTGGAAGAAGTACTGATCCAGATCGGCTATTACAATCCGGCGCAGCCGAAAAAGCTCATGCAGCGGGTACGGCGCATCTATGCGCGGGCCAATCTGGAAAAAGAGGAAGTCAATATCCTGCGCGGCGTGCTGAAATTGACCCAATCGCCCAGAATACCGGGCAGCAAGTGCGGGAAGAAAATTCCCGGTTAAATCATGCCCCCTTTTGTGTCAGAATAAGACATGTTTACGCATTTAAATGAAGACATCAGCGTCGTTTTCGAGCGCGACCCGGCAGCCAGGACGCGCTGGGAGATTCTGACGACCTATCCCGGCGTGCATGCCTTGCTGATGCACAGGCTTTCACACTGGATCTGGAAACATCGCTTCTACTGGCTGGCGCGCTTCAGTTCGCACATCGCCCGCTGGCTCACCGGCATCGAGATTCACCCGGGCGCCACCATCGGCCGCCGCGTCTTCATCGACCACGGCATGGGCGTCGTCATCGGCGAGACAGCCGTCATCGGCGACGACTGCACCCTCTATCACGGCGTCACGCTCGGCGGCACCTCGTGGAACAAGGGCAAGCGCCACCCGACGCTCGAACAGGGCGTAGTCATCGGTGCCGGCGCCAAAATCCTCGGCCCCATCACCATCGGCGCACAAGCCAAGATCGGCTCCAACGCCGTGGTGGTCAAGGATGTACCGGCCAACGCGACCGCCGTCGGCATTCCCGCGCGCATCCTGGATGAGAGCAAGAACCAGCAACGCGACGAGATGGCGCAAAAGATCGGCTTCTCCGCCTACGCGGTCAGCGACAACATGAACGACCCGATGACCAAGGCCATTCACGCCTTGCTCGATCACGCCGCCAGGCAGGACCAGCAGTTGCAGGCAGTCATGCAGCAACTGGAGAAACTTGGCGCAGATGTCGAAACCGATGCCGAAGTGGGCAAGGCTTTCGATGTGAACTACCTCAATAAAATAGTTGACTAAAGTATTAAGGTATTCTAGAATTCCATCTGTAAAATCAGGTTGGAACCGGCGTCTTTATTCGACAGGAACGGCGTCAGAATAACTCCCATCTTTCAGGAAACTTGTCATGCGATTAACTACCAAGGGGCGTTTTGCCGTCACCGCGATGCTGGATCTCGCGCTGAATGAAACTGACAGACCGGTCACGCTGGCAGGCATCAGTGAGCGGCAGAACATCTCGCTCTCCTATCTTGAGCAGCTGTTCAGCCGTCTGCGCCGCAGCGGTCTGGTAAAAAGCGTGCGCGGTCCGGGCGGCGGCTATCGACTGGCAAAAGAACAACATGAAATCTCGGTCTCGCAAATCATCAGCGCTGTCGATGAATTGATCGACGCAACCCAGTGCGGCGGCCGCGAGAACTGCCACGATGAAGGCCGCTGCATGACCCATGACCTCTGGTCCAGCCTCAACCACAAGATACTGGAGCACCTCTCCGGCGTCTCGATCGCCGATCTTGTCGCTTCGCAACGCGAAGGCAAGAAGATCATCATGGGCAGCCGTCCATGCACCATGCAACCGGTCGTCGAGGCAATGACAGCCTGAGCGGTGCAACATGAGCAGCGTCTATTTCGATCATAACGCCACGACCGCGCTCGATAGCCGCGTGCTGGAGTCCATGCTGCCGTTCATGACGGCGCAGCATGGCAACCCGACCAGCCGCCACACTTACGGGCGGCATGCGAGAAGCGCGATCGAACGTGCGCGGGAGCAAGTCGCCGATGTAGTCAATGCACACCCGTCACAAGTGATCTTCACTTCCGGCGGCACGGAAGCCAACAATCTGGCTGTGACCGGTATCGCCGGCGGTTACGGCATCAGTCAGATCGCCGTCAGCGCTATTGAACACCCCTGCATTTCGCGTCCTGCGCTGGCCATGCAGCAGCGCGGCTGGAAGCTGGCCGTATTGCCGGTCAACAACAGCGGCATGGTGCAGGAAAGCAGCGTCGAGCAATTGCTGCAAACGGAAACCAGCCTGCTATCGGTGATGCTGGCCAACAATGAAACCGGCGTTCTGCAGAAAGTGGCGGCTATTGCGGCCATTGCCCGCAGTAAAGGTGTTACCGTACATACCGATGCAGTTCAGGCCTTGGGCAAGATCAAGGTCGATTTCGCCGAACTGAACGTACATGCGATGACGCTTTCGTC
>DIVE01000031.1 GCA_002423265.1 Methylophilaceae bacterium UBA6140
GATGCCAGCCTGATCAAGGCTTACGGTGCCGGCGAATCTACTCCGGTTGAAATCTGCTCTGAATCTCTGCCACGCAAGCAGCTCATCGAGTGCCTGCAGCCTAACCGCCGCGTTGAGATCGAAGCAAGCCGTGACGACCTCAAAGCCTGCGAATAATCCAGANNGTAATCACGGCGAAATGGATTGTGACGGTGGCAGGCGATGTTCTGGAGCACACGGGTGTCGTGATCCATGACGGGAAAATCACCGATATTCTGAAACAGGACAGGATTGCAGAGCTTTATGTTGCTGATGTCAGCATGGCTCTCGAAGATCATGTGCTGATGCCCGGCCTGATCAACCTGCATACCCATGCTGCCATGAGCCTGATGCGCGGCTTGGCTGATGACCTGCCGCTGATGACCTGGTTGCAGAATCATATCTGGCCCGCCGAAAAGCACGTATTGTCCGAGCGTTTCGTCCGCGATGGCAGCTTGCTCGGCTGTGCGGAAATGTTGGCCGGCGGCACAACCTGTTTTGCCGACATGTATTTTTATCCGTTGTCAGTCGCAGAAGCTGCGATGCAGGCTGGCATGCGGGCAAACATCGGTTTGGTCGTGCTGGAGTTTCCGACCAGCTATGCGAGCGATGCCGATGATTATCTGCTCAAAGGGCTTGAGGCGCGCGACAGTTGGCGCAACCACTCCTTGTTGAGCACCAGTCTGGCGCCGCATGCCCCGTACACCGTCGAGAATCAGAGTTTTGAGAAAATACTGACTTATGCAGAGCAGCTGGGGCTTGGAATTCATACGCATCTGCATGAAACCAAGGACGAAGTTGCTCAAAGTGTGGATCAGTACGGAGTTCGTCCGTTGCAGAGATTGGCCAATCTTGGGCTTTTGGGCCCGAGTTTTCTGGCAGCACATTGCGTTCACCTTGAGCCGCAGGAAATGGAAATGCTTGCAGAATTTGGTTGTCATGTGGCGCATTGCCCGGCCTCCAACCTGAAACTGGCGAGCGGAATGGCACCGGTGACGGATTTGCTCGGTGCCGGAGTCAATGTCGGGATCGGTACCGACGGTTCCGCAAGCAACAATCGACTCGACATGTTTGCTGAGATGCGGCTTGCAGCGCTGCTGGAAAAGGGCAGAAGCGGTAACGCAGCAGCCATGCCTGCACATCAAGCGCTGGAAATGGCTACTCTTGGCGCTGCCAGAGCGCTTGGCCTTGATGATAAAATCGGTTCGATTGAAATCGGCAAGTTCGCCGATCTGACCGCTGTCAGAATCGCTGATGTGCAAACATTACCCTGTTATGATCCCGTTTCGCATCTGGTTTATGCGGCAGGCCGCGAGCATGTGACGCATACCTGGGTCGCCGGAGAATTGCGTTATCAAAAACTTAACGGGCACGATGGCGTCTATGCCAATATCGAACCCTCTGAACTGAAGGAAATCACGACAGGCTGGCAATCCAGACTGGCACAATTCAAATGACTGCAATTAACACTGAAATGAACCAACAGGAAAATGTCGATCCAGCCGAGTTGCAGAAATTTGCGTCTCTGGCGCATCGTTGGTGGGATAAAAACAGCGAATTCAAGCCTTTGCATGAAATCAACCCGCTTCGTCTGGGTTTCATCGATACGACCGCCGATATTGACGGTAAACGCGTGCTTGATGTCGGTTGCGGCGGCGGCATACTTTCCGAGTCGATGGCTGCAAAAGGTGCGGACGTGACCGGGATAGACCTGGGTGAAAAAGCGCTCAAGGTCGCGCAACTGCACAGTCTGGAAACCGGCATCAAGGTCGATTACCGTCTGCTTTCCGCGGAGGCGCTTGCGGATGAGATGCCGCAGAGTTTTGACGTCGTCACCTGCATGGAGATGCTGGAACATGTGCCTGACCCTGCTGCCGTGATCGAGGCGTGCGCCAGACTGGTAAAACCTGGTGGCCATGTGTTTTTTTCGACCATCAACCGTAACCCGAAAGCTTATCTGTTTGCTGTTATCGGGGCCGAGTATGTGCTCAATATGTTGCCGCGCGGGACACATGAGTACGAGAAATTCATCAAACCGTCGGAGCTTTCGTCATGGGCGCGCCGCAGCGGTCTGACGGTATCCGGCCTGAAGGGCATGAGCTATAGCCCGCTGAGCAAACGCTACTGGCTGGGCGACGATGTTTCAGTCAATTACATTGTTCATGCGATCAAATAAACCCTGCATTCCCGAGTATGCAGGATTTAATCAGAGCTTCCATGATACTTTTTGATCTTGATGGGACGCTGGTCGATACTGCGCCGGATCTGGGTCTGGCGCTGAACATTCAGCGTGAACGTCACGGCTTGTCGCCCTTGCCGCAGGAAAGAATCAGGCCGTTTGCCTCGCACGGCTCAAAAGGTCTCTTGTCAGTCGGCTTCGGATTGACACCGGAAGACCAGAAATTTGCCGAAATGCGCGAGGAATACCTCGCGCTTTACGATGACGTGTTTACCCGTTCTCCACGTCTGTTCGAAGGCATTGCCGCGACGCTGGAGGAGATTGAAAGCAGAAAAATCCCCTGGGGTATTGTCACCAACAAGCCACGCCGCTTCTCCGCGCCACTGATCCAGGCCATGCAGCTGCAAGAGCGCATTAGCTGTCTGGTTTGCGGCGACGATGCGGTGCGACCAAAACCGTATCCTGATACTTTGCTGATGGCATGCAAAATCACCGCTAGTGATGCAGAGAATTGCATGTATGTGGGTGATGCCGAACGCGATATTCAAGCCGGCAGGGCGGCCGGGATGAAAACAGTTGTCGCGCTGTTCGGTTACATTGACGCGCAGGATAAGCCTGCGGAATGGGGTGCCGATATGATGATTGCGCAGCCTGAGGAATTGCTGGCACTGATCTAGCCCGAATATTTCACCATACCGGCTCAGAAGCGGCCGGGAAATCTCACGAATGCAAACTTTCTCGTCATCGTCCCGTGGTCCGGTGAAATATCCGGGCTAGGGCCTGTTTCTTGCGGCAGCCCGTTATTTGACGTTTCTGCGCTCCATCATCGCCTGCGCCAGCGTGCCACTGTCTACATGCTCGATCTCACCGCCCATCGGTAGGCCTCTGGCAATCCGGCTGACCTTGAGGCCGCGCGCTTTCAACAGTTCGCTGACGTAATGCGCGGTTGCTTCGCCCTCCACCGTATAGTTGGTCGCCAGGATCACCTCTTTCACCAGTCCATCCTGTGCACGTTTCACCAGTTTATCCAGATGGATTTCCTTCGGACCAACACCGTCGAGCGGTGACAAGCGCCCCATCAGCACGAAATACATGCCCTGATAGGCATGGGTCTGTTCCAGCATCATGAGATCGGTCGGCATCTCGACCACGCAAAGCAGGCTGGCATCGCGCTTTTCGGAAGCGCAGAGCGGGCAAGTGGCTTGCTCGCTGAAGTTGTTGCACAAATTGCAGTGGCTGACGATTTCAAGCGCACGGTTCAGCGACAGCGCCAGATTGGCGGCACCCTTGCGGTCGCGTTGCAGCAGGTGGTAGGCCATGCGCAGCGCGGATTTCGGACCAACGCCCGGCAGGCAACGCAATGACTCGACGAGTTGTTCAAGGGCAGGCGGGTTGCGCATTCGTCAGTCCGGGATGCTCTGCTGACTAGAACGGCAGTTTCATGCCGGCCGGCATCAGACCGCTCATGCGCTGCTGGGAAGTCGCCTCTGCCTTGTTGACGGCATCGTTCAAGGCAATCACCAGCAGATCTTCCAGCATTTCCTTGTCATCGCTCATCAGGCTGTCGTCAATACTGATGCGCTTCACTTCGTTTCTGCAGGTCATGGTGACCTTGACCATGCCTGAGCCGGCCTGACCCTCGACTTCCACAGTGGCAAGTTCTGCCTGCGCGCGTTTGAGGTTTTCCTGCATTTGCTGGGCCTGTTTCATCAGGTTACCCATACCACCTTTCATCATTTGCTTTCTCCTGGGGATTGGTTACTGAATCGGTTTGATGCTGGAGGGGATGATCTGCGCGCCGAAGTCCCGCACCAGTGCTTGCACGAATACATCTTCGCGTATCGCTGTTTCAGCGGCTGACTGGATTTCAGCCTTTTCCTGGCTGATTTGTGCGGCAGGTGTGTTGCCGGTGCCGCCTATCTCGAAATGCAGTTTGATGGTTTTGCCGAAATGCTGCGTCAGCGCGCTGCGCAGTTTCTCCTGATAGCTCTGGTCCAGCAGATGCTTGTGCATTTCCGGCACCGAGAGGTAAAAGTTGTGCCGGTCATGGCGGAGCAGCTCGCAGTTTTGTGCCAGCGCGCGGGCAAGCCCAAGTTTCAGCTGATCGACCAGCTGCCGCCAGTTGCCGTTGAAAGCGGGGCCGTCGGCGTCAACTGCAGGCGGAGCCGGTTTTTCTTCGCTGCTGGATGCTGTTTCTTCTGCGGCTCGTGCCGGTTCATCCATCACGGGTTTCTCGCCGGCTGCCTGATGTTGCGCTTGCGGTTGCTTGATGCGGGTTTCTGCAGTGCCGGCAGCGGGCGTTGCAAGCGCTGGCGTGCGTGCCTCGTTTCTGGCGCTGCCGAGGTCTGCTGGCATGAAGGCCAGCATGCGTAATAGCGACATGCTGAATCCGGCAAATTCGTCAGGTGCCAGACCGATGTCGCGGCGCCCCAGCAGGGCGATCTGATAAAACAGCTGCACTTGCTCGGCACTGAGTTTTTGCGCGAGCTCGAGCAATCTTGCATGGTCTGGCAGTTCTTGCGAGAGGCTGCCGGGCGCAGTCTGGCAGACGGCAATCTGGTAAAGCAGGTTGGCGAGATCGCCGAGCGCGGCTTCAAACGAGAGGCTGCGCTGCTCCATTTGCCTGGCGTATTCCAGCAGCCGGTTGCCATCCTGGGCTACAAGGCTATCGAGCAGATCGAACAAATAGCTTTGGTCGATCGCGCCCAGCATGGCGCGCACTTCATCCTCGCGCACCTCGCTGCCGCCATAGGCGATTGCCTGATCCAGCAGTGACAGCGCATCGCGCATGCTGCCGTTGGCCGCCCGTGCGATCAGCTGCAAGGCGACGGTATCGTATGGAATGTTTTCCTGGCCGAGGATGGATTGCAAATGTTCGCTGATACCGCTGGCGGACATCTGGCGCAAATTGAATTGCAGGCAGCGCGATAGCACGGTGACCGGCACTTTTTGCGGGTCTGTCGTTGCCAGGATGAACTTGACGTGCGCGGGCGGCTCTTCCAGCGTTTTCAACATGGCGTTGAAGGCGTGGCCGGTGAGCTGATGCACTTCATCCAGCATGTAGACCTTGTAACGCCCCTGAGTCGGGGCGTAGACCGCCTTTTCCAGCAAGGCGGTCATGTCGTCGACGCCGCGGTTTGATGCGGCATCCATTTCGACATAGTCGATGAAACTGCCCTGGTCGATGGCGATGCAGGCAGAGCATTGGCCGCAGGGTCTGGAGCTGACTCCGCTTTCGCAATTGAGCGATTTTGCCAGAATGCGGGATAAGGTGGTTTTCCCTACGCCCCGTGTGCCGGTGAAAAGGTAGGCGTGATGCAGACGTTGCTGGTCCAGCGCATTACTTAGTGCGCGCACGACATGGTCCTGACCGACCAGCGTTTCAAACGATTTTGGACGCCATTTTCGAGCCAGAACCTGATAACTCATACTTAAAGGAACCTCTGATTAGGAGATTGAGAATTTGAATGCGACGTTTGAACTCTAGCTTTAACCCGGATTATCCATTAGACGTCCTATCAGTCCTGCACGAGCGCTGGCGGTCAGTTTGCGGTCATTTTCGTCGATTGCTCGGCGTCCATAGACCATGCTATGGACTTCTCCCAATCGACAAAACTGCCTTGCAAACTGCCTCACCATCATCTCGCGCCCTAATGAATAATCCGGGTTAAAACTTGGCCCAAGTCTAAGCTGCATTCGGCTGCAAACTCTCTGAAAAAGAAGGGGCGAGCCTAACCCCCGGCACTTGCTTCGATAGTTGTGGCTGCTTCCTTCCGGACCTGACCAGGTTGGCTACCTTGCAATGCGGGGAGGCCCGCCTTGCAGTATTTTAACCCAAAACTGTCGCCAGCCACATTTATACTCGACATGAAATTCTCTGTATTCCGGTTTGGTAACGGGCAATAGTTGCGCTATAATCGCGCCTCCAAAGCGGAGAGGTGGATGAGTGGTTTAAGTCACCACCCTGGAAAGGTGGCACAGGGGCAACTCTGTCGAGGGTTCGAATCCCTCCCTCTCCGCCATCTACTGACCATCATTAAATATCCCACAGTCATCAAAAACGCCGGAAATACGACGGAGCTTCATTCCTCTATCGGTTGCGTTTTCCAGAGCTG
>DIVE01000109.1 GCA_002423265.1 Methylophilaceae bacterium UBA6140
TTTGTGCGGCTTTCAGCAGGCGCCTAAGCAGATAGGAGGCGATGAAGTGCGCCACGACCGTGGTCGCGATCGCGATCAGGATGCTGGGCAGCCAGGGTTCTGCCAGAATGGCGAAGCCCAGCTTTTCGGCAAGGATTTTCAGTTCATTCATGGGTGTCTATATAATTTTTCTATAACAAACATCATAACAATCAATTTAATTTATGGATTGCGATGATTTGGCATCATGGCTTCAATCATACATTTGCAACGATGCAAGAAAAGGAAATCCATGAACATTTTAAAGCATGCGCTTCAGATCGCAGATATCTTCGATGGGTTGGCCGATGATGATTGCAGTGAGCTTGACCCGTAGCCGCAGAAAAGGTGCGAAAGAAAAGGTGTAAAAAAAAGGGTGCGATAAACGCACCCGAATGTGGAGTTTGTGAACATCTGCTAAAGATGTCTCATTAAAGCATCCGGCCGGTTTTTCCTGCTTGATGTAAGTCAAGGAAACCGTTTCTGGCTGGATGAACCGCTAATTCAGGTGGTTGCCGGAGGGTGGCCGATGTGCCGGTGCCGACGTTCAGCTTCCCCGGGCCGCTTGTCCTTGATGCTTCGATAAGAAAAGCACCGCATAATCTTGTATATTTCAGTCAATCCCATTTCAGGTTGCAGCTTGATGAACATCTCACCCCATCCTTTGCCGGAGAACGATGCCGAGCGGCATCTGATCCACTACGAGGTACACGCCCGTCCAAGTGCACGCATTCAGTTGCCGGCGCTGGTGATTTATCTGGCGGTGATGAATGCGGGAGTCTCGCGCGAGCTGGAGCATCAGCATCTCAGGCGTCTTCCGGGGCAAGGCGGGCTGTCGCTCGATGCCTTGCACGGTAATTTTCTACGGCTGACACTCGATGATTTCAGTCTGACCTGGGAGCGTCACACCGAATTCACCAGCTATTCCATCGTGCAACCGATAGCTGCGGGCACCCGGCTCGAAAACGCTTCCCCGGCGGTATTCGCCGGAAGCGGAGTTGCCGGTGAGTGGTTGCACTCGATACCGGGCCGGACGCTGGCCGCCATCAAGCTTGCCATGCTGCATGGCGACATATCGCGGCAGGAAGAGATGTTGAAGCTCGCCAGAGCCTGTCTGGAGAATCAGGCAGTTGTCGCATCGGTGATGGGCAATAACCGGCATTCGATCGCCGCCGCCGATTTCATGTTGAGAGAGGATGGTTTCGAGCACATGCTGGCGATTGCCCCGGAAGATGTCACGGCAAGCCGCGCCGGGCGGGTATCGCAACGATTGATCGAGCTCGAGACCTACCGGCTCATGGCGTTGCAGGGCTTGCCGGTGGCAAAACAATTAACGCCGTTGCTGACGGAAGCTGACGGCAATCTTGCCGATATCACCAAGCAACTTGAAAACAAGGCCTCTTCCGACCAGCAGCTGCTCGACACGCTGATCTCGATGGCGGCCATCGTCGAGCGGGCGACCACTCAGCACATTTATCGTTTTTCCGCGACACGCGCCTATTATGCGATCGTTAATCAGCGCATTGCCGAACTGCGCGAAAGCCCGATCCCCGGCACCCAAACCATAGGCGAGTTCATGCAGCGCCGGCTGTCACCGGCGATTGCCACCGTCAATTCGACTGCCGGCCGGCTGACTTCGCTCTCGGAGCGCATTTCGCGGGTCAGCGCACTGCTCAGAACCCGTGTTGATATTGCAACCGAGGTGCAGAACCAGCAGCTGCTGGAGAAACTGACGCGAGGGCAGGAATTGCAATTGCGCTTGCAGGCGACGGTAGAGGGCTTGTCCATCGCGGCTATTTCATACTATGTGGTGAGCCTGTTGAGCTATCTTGCCAAGGCAGCCAAATCCGCCGGGTTGCCTGTCCATGTCGAAATCACCACAGGCTTGCTGATCCCGTTTGTTGTGTGGGCCGTGTGGCGCACAACGCGCGAACTGCATAAAAAACTGCGGTTGGAAAACCAGCATGGCTAGCCCGCAAAATTTCCGTAAGCGCCCGTGAAGGTTACCGGTACAAAGCGCTTTTCGCTCCGATGCCCGGCAAGCCTGCATTAGTGAGATTTCTTCGCCCGTTTCAGAGCCGGTATGGTGAAATATTCGGGCTGGAGCGCAGTTTCCTGCAAGATTGTTTTAATGAATTCGACTGAATCCGGCCTCAATTCAGAGGTGTTTGCATTTATTCCGGCATGTCTCCGGCCCAATCTTTGTATGAAGTCTTTTTGCGAGCTTTATACTTGAGGGGTGAATACGCTGCAAGAATATCTCTATAGCAAAATCCCGCTTGCGCAGGCCATGCAATTGCAAGTGTTGCAGGCCGGGCCTGAAGGCGTGGTGCTTCGTGCGCCGCTGGCACCCAATATCAACCACATCGGTACCGCCTTTGGCGGCAGCGAGTCTGCGTTGGCGATTCTGGCAGCATGGTCAGTGCTCTACGAGCGGCTGAAGGCGGCAGGTACAAGTGCCACCATCATCATTCAGCGGAACAGCATTCAATATCAGCACCCGGCAGATGCAGAGTTTACCGCCAGTGCGTATTTGATCGAGCCTGATGATTGGCAACGATTCATGCGCATGCTGCAAAGGCATGGCCGGGCGCGTATCAATATTTCATCTGCCATCGATTGCGAGGGCGTTTGCGCTGCCAGATTCGAGGGGGATTTCATCGCGACAGGAGTAAGCCCGATTGTTTGAGATTTTTACCAGACTCGCCGATTGGCTGGTTTTTGGTCAACTGGGATTATCAGCCGAAACCAGGCTTGGGGATGCACTGCATTTTTTCGTAGAGGATACGACCAAGATATTTGCTTTGCTGGTGGTGATGATTTACTTCATCGCACTGGTGCGGGCCTCGCTCAATGTTGATCGCATCCGCGCTTATCTGGCAGGCAAGCATCGCGCTTTCGGCTATTTTCTCGGTTCCTTCTTCGGGGCTATCACACCATTCTGTTCCTGTTCCAGCATCCCGGTATTTCTGGGGTTTACCTCGGCGGGTATTCCCGTCGGTATCAGCATGGCGTTTTTGCTGACTTCGCCGCTGATCAACGAAGTTGCCGTATTACTGCTGCTGAGTTTACTGGGCTGGAAATTTACCTTGATTTATATCGCGGTCGGCATGGCCGTGGGCATATTGGGCGGAATGCTGCTCGACCTGCTCAAGGCGGAAAAAATGCTGCAACCCTTTGCCATGAAAGCCTATGAAACCAAGCCGAATGCCAACCTTGGCCTGATACCGGTAAAGCCGCTATCGCTGCGTGCGCGGCATGATTTTGCGCTCGCCGAGCTGCAGGACATCATCCAGCGCGTGTGGAAATGGGTGTTTATCGGGGTGGGGTTAGGCGCAGGCCTGCATGGTTTCGTGCCGGATGGCTGGATGCAGGCGAATTTGGGCCACGGGCAGTGGTGGTCGGTACCGGGGGCGGTTTTGCTCGGCATCCCACTTTATTCCAATGCTACCGGCGTCATTCCCATCATGGAAAGCCTGATCACCAAGGGCCTGCCTATCGGCACCACACTCGCGTTCTGCATGAGCACCGTGGCCGCAAGCTTCCCTGAGTTCATCTTGCTTAAACAGGTCATGCGCTGGCGCTTGCTTGTCATTCTTTTTCTGATCCTGCTCGTATCGTTCACACTGGTGGGATGGATATTCAACTTGATTTACATCTGACATGAGGCTGAACCATGAAACAATTCAAGGTGCTGGGCAGCGGCTGCTCCAAGTGTGCAAAGACCGCCGAAATGATCGAGCGCATTGCGCGAGAGCTGGGCGTGCAGGCAGAGGTTGTCAAGGAAACCGACATTGAAACCATTATGGGCTATGGCGTCATGAGTACGCCGGCCGTAGTGCTCAACGAGCAATTGGTGCATGCCGGCTCCATGCCCAATCGAGACATCATTGAAGGCTGGCTGAGGCAATAGGGCGGGTTTGATGGTTGTTACTTTTGGGCATTGGCTTCAACCCGGCCAAGCCGGTGCTTGATAACGCGATCGCCATGGGTATTGGCTGCGGCTTGATGAAGCGCTTCATATTGTTTATAATAATCAAATAAATTCAATTAGTTAAATACCAATGTAGCTTCCTTTCTTCCGGCAGTTCATCAATTATAGCTGCCCCGCGCTCTGGAAACCCTCCATCCGCACCCGCTTTTACCTTGCAGGCAAGTTGCGTCCTGCTTCGTTGCACCCCTATTTTCTGGTAAGTACATGTTTAAATCTTTACAGCATCATTGGTTTTCCAATATTCGCGGCGATGTGCTTGCCGGCATTGTCGTTGCCTTGGCGCTGATCCCTGAAGCCATCGCTTTTTCCATCATTGCCGGGGTCGATCCCAAGGTCGGTCTCTACGCTTCCTTCTGTATCGCCGTCGTGATCGCCTTCACCGGCGGCCGGCCCGGCATGATCTCAGCCGCCACCGGCGCCATGGCCTTGCTCATGGTAACGCTGGTGCGCGACCACGGCCTTGAATACCTGCTCGCTGCCACCTTGCTCACCGGGGTGATCCAGATCATTTTCGGTTATCTCAAGCTGGGTTCGCTGATGCGCTTTGTTTCGCGCTCGGTGGTCACCGGTTTCGTCAACGCGCTGGCGATCCTGATCTTTCTCGCGCAACTGCCGGAACTCAACCCCGCAACGCCGGGTGTCACCTGGCATGTCTACGCGATGACGGCAGCCGGCCTTGCGATCATTTATCTCTTTCCTTACGTGACGAAAAAGATCCCATCACCGCTGGTCACCATTGTTGTGTTGACGGGTATTGCCATGTACCTGGGGCTGGATATCCGCACCGTCGGCGACATGGGTGAACTGCCCGATACCTTGCCCATATTCCTCTGGCCCGACGTGCCGCTTAACCTTGAAACGCTGGCGATCATTTTTCCCTATGCGCTTTCACTGGCCGTGGTCGGCCTGCTGGAATCGCTGATGACCGCCACCATCGTCGATGACCTCACCGACACCAGCAGCGACAAGAACCGTGAATGCAAGGGTCAGGGCGTCGCCAATATCGCCTCCGGCCTGATGGGCGGCATGGCCGGCTGTGCCATGATCGGCCAGTCCATTATCAACGTGAAATCCGGCGGTCGCACCCGCCTCTCCTGCCTGACTGCCGGCGTGGTGCTGATCCTGATGGTGGTATTTCTCGACGACTGGGTCTCGCAGATTCCGATGGCGGCGCTGGTCGCAGTGATGATCATGGTTGCCATAGGCACCTTCAGCTTGAGTTCGGTCGCAAATCTCAGGCACCACCCGCTCAGCTCCAGCGTGGTCATGATCGTGACCGTGATTGTCGTCGTCGCCACACACAATCTCGCTTTCGGCGTACTGGCCGGGGTTTTGCTGGCCGGGCTGTTCTTCGCCAACAAGGTCGGCCAGTTCATGCTGGTGCGATCCGAGGTCAATGAAGACGGCTCGTTGCGTCGCTATCAGGTGATCGGGCAAGTGTTTTTCAGCTCATCGGAAAAGTTCGTCGCTGCGTTCGATTTCAAGGAGGCAGTGGACAAGGTAGTGATCGATCTCACCCATGCCCATTTCTGGGACATCACCGCTGTCACCGCGCTGGACAAGGTAGTCGTCAAGTTCCGCCGCGAAGGCACCGAAGTCGAGCTGATCGGCATGAACGAAGCCACCGCCACCATCGTCGACAAGTTTGCAGTCCATGACAAACCCGACGCAGTTGACGGCCTGATGGGCCATTAAAGAGGAGAAAAGCATGACCAATGTAGTCGCCTGTATCGATGGCTCCAGTACTTCGCCTGCCGTCTGCGCGTATGCAGTCTGGGCCAGCAAACGATTGAATGCACCGCTCAAATTCCTCCATGTGCTGGAAAAAACCGACACCCCCGTGCAGACCGACCTCAGTGGCAACATCGGCCTCGGCAGCCGTGAGGCGCTGCTGAAGGAGCTGACCGAACTGGATGAGCAACGCGGCAAGTTGCTGATCGAGCATGGCCGTCACATGCTGGAAGCGGCCAAGGCCCAGGCGCTTGCAAAAGGCATCGAACACCCGATATGCCAGCAGCGGCGCGGTGATCTGGTGGATACCCTGCGCGAACTGGAAGCGGAAATCCGCTTGCTGGTGATGGGCAAGCAGGGCGAAGACGGCGACAGTCTGGGCGACCACATCAGCAACAATCTGGAGCGCGTGGTGCGCACCATGCACCGCCCGATTCTGGTATCGCCGCATGACTTCGTTGAACCGAAAAGTTTCATGATCGCATTCGACGGTAGCCCGACAACACGCAAAGGCATCGAAATGGTCGCCGGCAGCCCGCTGTTTGCGGGGTTGCCCTGCCATTTGATCATGGTGGGCAACAGCAGTGCCGAGATGCAGGAACGTCTGCGCTGGGCAAGCACCATGCTCGAATCCGCCGGGTTTGAGGTTGTCACGCAAATCATCGCAGGCGAGGTCAAGCATGTGCTGTGCGATTACCGCGATGCACACGATATCGGCATGGTGGTGATGGGCGCTTACGGCCACTCGAAAATCCGCCAGTTTCTGGTCGGCAGCACTACGACGAAAATGATCCGGCACACCAGCAAGGTGCCGCTTCTGCTGCTGCGCTGAGTCGTTCATGTGCACTTGCGCACGAGATTGCCGCAGGCAAGACGCCGTTGCAACGATCGACTGGATCAGAGCAGTCGGCGACATCTGAGCCGCATGGATGCAATTCAACAGCAGGAAATGGCACTGAACCGCCTCAATCATCTGAATCGCCCCGTCTGCACTAGACACTTTCAAGCCTGCTGAAGTACTGCATCTCGAACTTTACCGGAGAAAGGCCGTTGTTGTAACCGTGCTGCCTTCTCGAGTTGTAAAACATCTCAATATAGTCGAACACATCACGCCGGGCCTCTTCACGATCAATGTAAATTCTGCGCTTGATGCGCTCACGCTTCAGTAGCTGAAAGAAGCTTTCTGCGACAGCATTGTCATAGCAGTTTCCTCGCCGGCTCTGACTCGCAACCAA
>DIVE01000049.1:0-3580 GCA_002423265.1 Methylophilaceae bacterium UBA6140
TCGGATTGTCGATTGCCGGCAGCAGCAATGTGTCGAATAGCGGCTGTGGCTTGTACATCGAGAGGCAGACATTAAACCAGATTGTGTCACCGCTCATCTGCCGAATAAAATTCTCGTTCGTGGAACGCAGGTGGCGAGGCCCAATCAAAATTACATCGGGAGGTTTTAGGTCCGACTGGATTCTTCTAACCGCGTGAGCTGTGCGGTCTACCTGCTCGGCAGTCAATTCATTATTTCTTGTGTGCCGCATGAAATTTATGAACAGCAGCGCCATCAGGACAAGAACGATGGGCAGGATGACATGCTCGTCCACTATATGCAAAAGATGCAAAACGATAGCCACCACCGCAGCTAAAATTCCCGCGATCGCATCCCATTCAAAGTAAAGAACTCTTTTTAATTTCATCTAAATAGCCTGCATATGGGGTCAGGTCTTGTAATCCTACATTGTATCCAGCTGTCTCTGCTCAAATTTTCGGAGAAATGGCAGAGAAATGGGGCTCAGACTGAGCCCTGTTGTTCGCTGTTGTTCCGCCGTCATTTTTTGTCGACTTGGTGCAATCAGGTTACGATATCCGTACGTAAATAAACTGCCAAACAATCTCTAAACCCTATTCAGGAATCGCTTTATGATCGAGCCGATGCGTATTGCCAAGAGCCATGATTTTCTTTATCTATTGCCGCGCATGGCGAACCGTCACGGCTTGGTGGCAGGGGCTACCGGTACCGGTAAGACGGTGACCTTGCAGACGCTGGCCGAGGAGTTTTCGCGTATCGGTGTGCCGGTGTTCATGGCGGATGTGAAGGGCGATCTCTCCGGCATGAGCCGGCCCGGTGGCGGTAATGCCAAGGTGGCGGAGCGTGTTGCTCAGCTGGGGTTGGAAAACTTTACCTACGAGCCTTGCCCGGTGACGTTCTGGGATGTGTTCGGCGAGAAGGGGCATCCGGTCAGGACGACGGTTGCCGAGCTGGGGCCTTTGCTGTTGGCACGCATGCTGAACCTGAACGAGGTGCAGTCCGGTGTTCTGACTGCGGCTTTCAGAATTGCGGACGATAAGGGCTGGTTGTTGCTAGATATCAAGGACTTGCGGGCGATGATGCAGCATGTTTCGGAAAATGCGTCGCAGTACACGGCGGAGTACGGCAATATTTCGTCCGCCAGTGTGGGTGCGGTGCAGCGTTCGTTGTTACAGCTGGAACACGAGGGCGCCGATCAGTTGTTCGGTGAGCCGGCGCTGAATCTGGATGACATGATGCAAACCGATGCGGCCGGGCGCGGTTTTATCAATATTCTTGCGGCAGACAGGCTTTACAATGCGCCGCGTGTTTATGCTTCGTTGTTGTTGTGGATTCTTTCGGAGCTGTTTGAGCAGTTGCCGGAAGTCGGCGATATGGACAAGCCGCGTCTGGTGTTCTTTTTCGACGAGGCGCACCTGTTGTTCAGCGATGCGCCGAAGGCGTTGATGGACAAGATCGAGCAGGTGGTGCGGCTGATACGGTCAAAAGGCGTGGGCGTCTATTTCATCAGCCAGAACCCGCTGGATATTCCCGAAGCGGTGCTGGGCCAACTTGGTAACCGCGTTCAGCATGCTTTGCGTGCTTTTACGCCGAGAGATCAGAAGGCGGTGAAGGCGGCGGCTGAAACTTTCAGAAGCAACCCCGGGCTGGATGTTGCCAGTGCGATTACCGAGCTGGGCGTGGGCGAGGCGCTGGTGTCGTTTCTCGACGAGAAGGGCCGCCCGTTGCCTGTCGAGCGCGCGTTTGTCTGCCCGCCCGGCAGCCGCCTCGGCATCGTCACTGAGCAGGAGCGGCAGCAGACCATGCGCAGTTCTCTGGTTAGCGGGTTTTACGAAAAACAGGTGGATCGTGAATCAGCCTACGAAATACTGAAGGCACGCGCGGAGCAGGCGGTTGCCGAGAGTAGCGCGCAAACCGCTGCCAATGCAGAGGCTGCGGGCAGAAGATCTGCCGGCCGTCAGCCGGATACCTTGCTGGAGACGGTGGCAAAAACCGCGGCGCGGACAGTGGGCTCTGAGCTCGGGCGCAGGTTGGTGCGCGGCATTCTCGGTTCGTTGCTGAGCGGCAAGAAATAGCGCAGAGCTTCTGCGGCAAGAGGCGTGGCGCTGCGATGAAAGCCAAAGCGAGAAGCCAAGCCGTGATAAAATGCGCGATTAACTACAATGACGTCATTCAAACAGATGGTTCGCACACGTTTCGCTCCCAGTCCCACAGGTTTTCTGCATATCGGCGGTGCCCGCACTGCCTTGTTCTCATGGGCATACGCCCGTAAACACAACGGCAAATTCATTCTGCGTATTGAAGATACCGACATCGCACGTTCGACACCGGAGGCCGTGCAGGCGATTCTGGACGGCATGGCATGGCTGGGGCTGAAGGAGGACGAAGGTCCGTTCTATCAGATGCAGCGCATCTACCGTTACAAGGAAGTGATCCAGCAGATGCTGGACGCCGGTAGCGCCTATTACTGCTATACCTCGCCGGAAGCGCTGGAACAAATGCGTGCGGCGCAGATGGAGGCCGGTTTGAAGCCTCGCTACGACGGTACCTGGCGGCCGGAGCAGGGCAAGGAGTTGCCGACTCCGCCATCCGGCGTGCAGCCGGTGGTGCGTTTCAGAAACCCGAAGGTCGGTGATGTTGCCTGGGGTGACCTGGTCAAGGGCCGTATCGTCATTTCCAATAGCGAGCTGGATGACTTCATCATTGCCCGTGCCGATGGCACGCCAACTTACAACTTCTGCGTAGTGGTCGATGACTGGGACATGGGCATTACGCATGTGATTCGCGGCGACGATCATGTCAACAACACGCCGCGCCAGATCAATCTGCTGCATGCGCTGGGTGCCACTGTGCCGCAGTATGCGCATCTTTCCATGATTCTCGGCGACGACGGTCAGAAGCTTTCCAAGCGCCACGGCGCGGTCAGCGTCATGCAATATCATGAAGAAGGCTATCTGCCTGAAGCCGTGCTGAACTATCTCGCGCGTCTGGGCTGGTCTCACGGCGATGATGAAGTGTTCAGCATGGCGCAGTTCTGCGAGTGGTTCGATCTGGACCACATCACGCCTTCGGCGGCGCAGTTCAACACCGAAAAGTTGAGATGGCTCAACGCGCATTACATCAAGCAAGCCGATCCTGGTGCGCTGGCGGCCGATATCAGGCAACGGCTGGGTGCGGTGGGTGTCAGCGTCACTGATCAGCAGCCCGCGCTGGAGGATGTCATCGCGCTTTACCGCGAGCGTGTGCATACCCTGGTCGAGTTGGCGGAATCGGTGGCCTATTTTTACCGCAAGCCGTTGGTAGACCCGGCAGCCAGGGAAAAACACCTGACGCCGGACATTCTACCGGTGTTGAATGCGCTGGACGCAACGCTCTCGGAAACCGAATGGAGCGCGGAAGCGATTCATGCCGCCATCGACCACGCCGTGCAAAGCAACGGCCTCAAGTTCCCCAAGGTGGCCATGCCTCTGCGTGTGCTGATTACCGGCGGCGCGCAGTCGCCCAGCATCGATGCAGTGATGGCATTGCTGGGCAAGGCCGAGGTGTTGTCCAGAATCCGGGA
>DIVE01000049.1:3587-5735 GCA_002423265.1 Methylophilaceae bacterium UBA6140
CAGAACGAAACGCTTTCACCGCTGGTCAATTTATTGTCAGCTTGATGACTTGAATTTAATTTAATTACACCTAATATGTACATTGCATGTTGCACTTGCAGCATGCTGAAGAAGACTCTAATGCAAAGGGCATAAAAATGAATACAAAAGGGCAGACGCTACAAGACCCGTTCTTGAATACACTGCGCAAGGAACACGTCCCCGTTTCCATCTATCTCGTCAATGGCATCAAGTTGCAGGGGCAGGTCGATTCGTTCGATCAGTATGTCATTCTGCTGAAGAACACGGTGACGCAAATGGTCTACAAGCATGCCATATCGACCATCGTGCCGGCACGCGCAGTGACCATTCCTCCAGTCACCGCCGGGGAATAATTCTCCTTGACCGTATTTGTAGCATTGGATAGCCATGTTTGACCGGCCGGATGGCGGCAAAACCGCGGTTCTGGTCAGTCAGGATTTCGGTGAGGCGGATTACGCGGAAAGTTTGCAGGAGCTGAGGCAGCTCGTGATCAGCGCCGGCATGGATATCAAGGCAACGGTCGAGGGCAGGCGTCCCAAGCCTGATGCGAAATACTTCATCGGCTCAGGCAAGGCTGAAGAGCTGGCNNGTCGATCGCACCGGCTTGATACTGGATATCTTCGCTTTGCGCGCTCAAAGCCATGAAGGCAAATTGCAGGTTGAGCTGGCGATGCTGGAGCATCTTTCCACCCGGCTGGTAAAGGGCTGGACCCACCTTGAGCGGCAGAAGGGCGGTATCGGCATGCGCGGCGGCCCGGGTGAAACCCAGCTGGAGCTGGACCGGCGTATGTTGCGGGTGCGGATCAAGGCCTTGCGTGAAAAGCTTGCCAAGCTGAAGAAGACGCGCGGTCTGCAACGCAGGGCGCGTCAGCGATCGCAGGTGCTTTCTGTCTCGCTGGTGGGCTATACCAACGCAGGCAAATCCACACTGTTTAACCGCCTCACGCAATCCGGCGTCTACGCGGCAGATCAGTTGTTTGCCACGCTCGATACCACATCGCGCAAGCTTTTCATTCCGGAATGCGGGCCTGTCGTACTTTCCGATACGGTCGGATTCATCAAACATTTGCCCCATGCGCTGGTCGAAGCGTTTGGTGCGACTCTGGAAGAAGCGGTGCAGGCCGATCTGCTTTTGCATGTGGTGGATGCTGCGAGTCCGAACCGGGATGAGCAGATCGCACAGGTCAATCTGGTGCTGAACGAAATCGGCGCAGCTGATGTGCGGCAGGTGCTGGTACTGAATCAGATCGACCGTCTGGGCATGGATCCCGGGCTTGAGCGCGACGAGTATGGTAGAATCAGGACTATTCGCGTTTCCGCCAAGACCGGCGCAGGCATGGATCTGGTCAAGCTGGTGATGGTTGAACATCAGCAGTCCATGCTGAAAAAAACCGCAGCAATACTGGATTCATCTGTGATGGATGGGCCCGAGTTTGCGTTAGAGATTGAACAATAATTGATTAACAGTTTTGGAGTAATGTATGGCAAATGATCCCGGTTGGGGTAACCGCAACAACAGCGGGCCGCCTGATTTGGACGAGGTGTTGCGCCAGTTCAGCCGTAAAATCAACGGCATGTTCGGCCGCTCCGGCAATGGCGGCAACCAGTCGCCTGACGCAGACCCGAGAACCATTTCGATATTGCCTATTATCGGGCTGATACTCCTGATCTGGTTGGCCACAGGCTTTTACATCGTCGATCAGGGCTCACGCGGCGTCGTTCTCCAATTCGGCAAACATGTCGAAACCACCATGCCCGGCCCGCGCTGGCACATTCCTTTCCCCGTCGAGAGCGTGACTGTCGTCAACATGCAGCAGGTGCGGACTATTGAAGTCGGCTACAGAACTGCCGAGGGCGGCTCTGCGCGTAGCAAGGAGCTGCGCGAATCTCTGATGCTGACCGATGACGAAAACATTATCGATTTGCAATTTGCCGTCCAGTACAACCTGAAGGATGTCGAAGACGCGCTGTTCAACAACCGTAACACCGAGAATTATGTCCGTGGCGTGGCGGAAACCGCGATCCGCGAAATCGTCGGCAAGAGCAAAATGGACTTCGTGCTGTATGAAGGACGCGAGGAGATTGCGATCGGCGCCAAGGATCTGATGCAAAGCATCCTGGATCGTT
>DIVE01000049.1:5834-6203 GCA_002423265.1 Methylophilaceae bacterium UBA6140
GTAATGCCAGCCGTTTCGAACAGATACTTACTCAATATCAGCGAGCGCCTGAAGTGACACGTCAACGTCTTTATCTTGATGCGCAGGAGCAGATTCTTTCCAGCGTCAGCAAGGTGGTCGTCGACCAGAAGGGTGGCAACAGCCTGCTCTATCTGCCGCTCGACAAGCTGCTGTCAGTGACTGGCGCCACGACGCCTCAGGCGCAGGTGAACGCGCCGATATCGAATCAGACAGCGACCCAGAACGAACTGGAAGCTCAGCGCACACGTGACGCGTTTCGCAGCCGTGAACGAGAAACCCGATAAGGAATTGCGAGAATAGATGATGAGTAATCCCATGTTAAAAAATCTCGGTACCGTCCTGCTCGGT
>DIVE01000092.1 GCA_002423265.1 Methylophilaceae bacterium UBA6140
TAAGCACGAAAAATCCTTACAATAACTAAAAAAGTAAGGAGTAAATAGCATGCTAGAAGCCACCATCACGAGCAAAGGCCAAACCACCATTCCCAAGAATATCCGCGACGCGCTCGGTATCGAGGCCGGCGACCGGATAACCTTCACCCTGATGCCGGACGGCACAGTGATCCTGCGCGCCAAGACCAGAAATCTGGCCGAAATGGCCGGCGCACTATCCGGGCAAACCACACCGGGGATTGAGGCCAGGGACATGAGTCCCTGGCAATGATCGGCATCGACACCAACATTCTGGTGCGCTATCTCACTCGCGACGATGAAACACAATTTTTACTCGCGCAACAGCTCATCAGAAACCAAATCAGCATCGGGGAAAGGATTTTCATCAGCCTGCTCGTCATTCTCGAAACCGAGTGGGTGCTTCGCAGCAGATACAAGGC
Organism: Methylophilaceae bacterium UBA6140; assembly: GCA_002423265.1. Taxonomy (GTDB): domain Bacteria; phylum Pseudomonadota; class Gammaproteobacteria; order Burkholderiales; family Methylophilaceae; genus UBA6140. Next base: position 441 of record DIVE01000092.1, read on the forward strand.
ACCCAAGCAACAAATCGCCAGAATATTCAATGACCTTCTGGAAACCAGAGAAAGCGTATTCGAAGACGAAGAAACCCTGGAAGAAGCCTTGCATTTCTGGAAAGACAGCAACGCCGATTTTGCCGACTGCATGATCGTTGCCAAGACGCGCCGCATGGGCTGCAGCGAGCTTGTAACATTCGATGAGCGCGCCGCATCACTTCCAGGCACGCTGCTACTGACGTCAAAACATCAGCAATAACCTGATATTGAAGGCATATCCATAGAAAAAGCACATTTTATTAGCATCAGGACTCACGCACTTGAATGAGTTTTGACGGTATGCGGGACCAACACAATGAATTTAAGCAAATTTCAGATAGTACCGATGGTTGACACGAAAAAATGGCGGGGTATGCGATAACCACAGGCTAACCAGCGGAGGTGATGAGAGTATCAGGTGACAACCCAAATTTCGATCAGATTTATCACACCGACTTTTGTCCTCATATGGAACTACACTCAAAAATATAACACTAAGTGATATACTTAATTATATGCATCGTACATTTAGAACGCGTCATTTCAACCGCTGGATGGCAAAGACTGGTTTGACGGACCAGTCACTTTGTTCAGCCGTTGATGAGATGCGGCGCGGTTTAATTGACGCAATCCTGGGCGGCAACGTAGTCAAGAAGCGGGTAGCACTTCCGGGTAGAGGAAAGAGTGGCGGCTCAAGAACGATCGTCGCCACTAATCTGGGGGATCGATGGTTCTTTATATATGGTTTTGAAAAGAACGTACGAGCCAATATCACAGACAAAGAACTGGAAGCCTTACAGCTGCTCGCCTCTGATTTGCTTAATCTTACCGATAATGAACTGGATATCAGCGTCATTCAGAAAAAATTGCTGGAGATTTGCCATGACCACTAAACAAGCTACCAAAAACCACTTGCTGGATGCAATACACGAAACCGCGATGGATCTGCACGCGCTCGGCTTCATCGACAAGCGCAAGATGCAGAAGTATGACGCACTATGCATGCAATCCGTGCCCGATTACGACAGCATCAGAATTCGTGAATTGCGCGAGCGCTACAAGATCAGCCAGGCGGTACTGGCCACAGTGCTTAACACCAGCCTTTCCACTGTACGTCAATGGGAAATCGGCAATAAACACCCGAGCGGCCCATCACTCAAGTTGCTGAACATTCTGGATCGAAAAGGACTGGAGTCACTAATTTAATCAGCAAAAGTTTTCAATACGGCAACCCATCTAAAGACAAGCCCGCCTTTGCAAGCGGGCTTGTGCTGTCCCTAAGCGGCTGGCCTGAAATTTCTAAGCGATAATCTGACCCGCCGTCAGCAATTCATCCAGATGGTTGGTGGTCATCGAAGTGCCGGTCATATTCATCAGGCTGACGAAACTGTTGCCGCCGCCATCACGGTCAATCTGCAGGGTGCTGCCACTCATGCGCAAGTACTCGCCGATATTGTCGGCATTCACCGTTCCCGATGCAAAGAAACCAGTGAGATCAAGAATATCCTCGTTCGTTTCAAAAATGCCATCCAGATCGGTGACGAAACCACCGCTGAGGATGGTATCCAGGCCTAGCCCGCCGTTCGCGGTCCCGTCAAGCGGCTTAAAGACGTAAGTGTCACTTCCTATACCGCCATTCAGTGTGTCATTACCGGCACCACCAATCAGGATATCGTTACCGGCGTTGCCGGTGAGCGCATTGGCAGCGTTGTTGCCAATCAGCAAATTGTCGGCAGTGTTGCCGGCAAAGTGCAGCTTGCTGTTACCTGTTGCACTGCCGTCGAGATTTTCAAGATTGCTGGCCAGTGTGATGGTGACATAACCGGTATTGGTAGAACTGCCGCGCAGCTGCAGGGTGTCGGTACCCTGGCCCGTATTTTCGGTAATGGTGTCCTGCAGCTTGCCTGCCGACGTGATATCCACGATATAGGTATCATTGCCGGTGCCGCCGATGAGCTTGTCAACGCCGGCCCCACCGTCCAGCGTGTCATTACCGGCATTACCGGTCAGCGTGTTGGCAACATAATTGCCGGTCAGGTTGTTATCGAGTTCGTTACCGCTCAAATTCAACTTGCTGCTGCTCGTGGCACCGGCGTCAAGATTTTCAAGGTTGGCCGCCAGCGCCAGGGTGACATAGCTGGTCTTGGCGTATCTGCCGCGCAATACAAGCGTATCATTACCTTCACCGGCATATTCGGCCACCGTATCCTGCAATGCGCCGGTGGAGGTCAGATCGACGATGTAAGTATCATCGCCGGTTCCGCCTCGAAGCACATCGTTACCCGCGCCGCCATCCAGCGTATCGTTGCCGGCTTCGCCGCTCAGCCTGTTGGCAGCCGAGTTACCGATCAAACCATTATCCAGCCCATTACCCGTGCCGTTGATCAACGCACTGCCGGTAAGCGTGAGGTTCTCGACGTGATCCGTCAGCATGTAACTGATACTGCTGTTGACCTTATCGCTGCCTTCATCAGCAGACTCAACGACAAGATCGCCTTCATGATTGACCGTGTAAGTATCATCGCCTGCCAGACCAAACATCTGTTCGGCACCCGTGGTGCCTGTGATGGTATCGTTGCCGCTGGTACCGGTATAACGAGGCATGCTGCTTGCTACCGACAAGGTGAGCATCGTCTGCGCTTCGGCACCGGCCAGATCGACGACTGAAACCTTGATCGACAGCTGCCCTATATCTTCTGTCGCCGGCATGCCGCTGAACACCCGCGTAGCCGGGTCGAAGCTCAGCCACTCCGGCAAGGCCGCACCATCCGCCAGGCTGGCACTGTAGCTGAGCACATCATCACTATCAATGTCAGCAAAAACACCGGCCGGCAAGGTATAGCTGAACGGCGCTGCTTCCGTGGCGGTTTCGTAGAGTGCGGGCTGAATGGCAACCGGTGCATCGTTGTTCCCGCCAATCAGCACTTCTACTTGTGCCGAAACGCCGCCTGCGGTCATGACAGCAAATGTCTCGGATACTGACTCACCGGCTTTCAGCGCC
>DIVE01000142.1 GCA_002423265.1 Methylophilaceae bacterium UBA6140
TCCTGAATCAGGTCAAAGAAAGAGAACATGGCGATCAGCGCCAGCATGATGAGCAGAACGCTTGAGACGATTTCCTGAATCAGGTAACGGTTGATCAGATTCATGCTTTTTTCCTGATCCGGAATTTCGGAATCAGCGGTTGCTGAAAAAGCCGCCGGTAGAACAGGTAGGCGGTCAGCAGCAGGAAAAAGATATGCACCGGCCATAAACCGATGACCGGGCTGAGTTTTTCCTGTGCGATCCAGGCGTGAAAGATACTGAGCATATTGTTGTAGATGACATAGACCAGCAATGCGAGCATCAGGTTGGCCGAGCGGCCGGAGCGCGGGTCGACGAAGCTGAGCGGTATCGCCAGCAGTACCAGCACAAAGGCGGAGATGGGCAGCGCCAGCCGCCATTGCAACTCCGCCACGCTCGCAGCATTGCGCGTTTGCAATAGTTCAATGCTGTCTTTTTCCTGCGTCTTGGGTGCTGATTTGGTCACTTCCGCCGGCTCGATGCGGATGGCGTAGCGTTCGAACTCGGTGACTGCGAATTCAGCAGTATCCGGCTTGCCTTCATAGCGCCGGCCTTGCTCCATGACGAGAAAGCTGTCACCGTTTTCTGCTGTTTCGCGGTAGCCCTGGCTGGCTACGATAATCCCCAGGCGCTGGTGCTGTAGGCTTTGCACAAAAATGTTTTTGACCAGATTGCCCAGTTCATCGAAACTTTCAATGAAAAATACGCGGTCAGCGCTGCGCGACTCCTTGAAAACGCCGGGAGTGATGGTGGCCAGTTCGTCCCGGCTTTTGAGCATATCGCGATATTCCGAGGCTTTTTGCGTGGCCCAGGGCGTGACGAAAAGACTGAGCAAGCCCACGACCAGAATGACAGGCAAGGCAAATGAAATAACGGGACGTATCCAGCTCGACAGGCTCTTGCCGGAACTGAACCAGACGACCATCTCGCTGTCACGGTACCAACGTGATAAGGTGAGCAGCACGGCCAGAAACAGGCTCAAGGACAAGAGCATGGGCAGAAAGCGAATCATGCTGAAGCCGAGCAGGGTCTTGATGGCGTCGCTGGCAAGGCTGCCGCCGGCGGCGATGCCGATGTAATAGGCAACCCGCTGGGCGATCACAATACCGACCAGAATCAGGAAAGCTCCCCCAGCGGTCATGACGAGCTCTTGCATTAATGAACGTTTAAAGAGCATGGGTGCGGGAGAGGTTACCTATCAATTTTGTGTTGGGGCGAAAACGCAGGATAATTCAATAAAGTCAAATACAAGGAACAGTGCATGGAATTTAGCATAAAAAACGGTAATCCGGAAAAGCAGCGTACGGATTGCGTCATTGTCGGCGTTTATGAATCGCGCAAGCTGACAGCGGCAGCTGTGGCCCTGGACCAGGCGACCAACGGTTGCCTGAGTGATGTGTTGAAGCGTGGCGATATGGATGGCAAGGCCGGTGCAACCTTGATGTTGCATGCTGTTGCCGGAATTCACAGCGAGCGTGTGTTGCTGGTAGGACTGGGCAAGGAGCGTGAATTTGATGAAAAGCAGTATCGTCAGGCGGTTAAAAGTGCAGTCAAGGTGCTGAACAGCTCCGGCGCCAGAGATGCGGTGAGTTTTCTGGCGGAGCTGCCGGTTAAAAAGCACGATGTGAGCTGGAAAGTGGCGCATCAGGTCGAAGCTGTCATGGATGCCAGTTATCAGTTCGATTGCATGAAAGGCAAGGCGGCCAGAGAGAAAAAGGCAGAGACGGCCAGGGGGCTGAAAAAACTGGTGATCAACGTTGCCGCGCGCGCCGATCTCAAACCCGGCGAAGCCGGTCTCAAGCAGGGCCTGGCGCTGGCCTCTGGTGTCAGCCTCGCCAAGGATCTCGGCAATCTGCCGCCCAACGTCTGTACACCGACTTATCTGGCAGAACAGGCGCAGGCGATGAGTAAATCCCACGGCCTCCATGTACAGGTGCTGGATCGTGCGGAAATGGAAAAACTCGGCATGGGCTCGTTCCTTGGGGTTGCGCAAGGCAGCCGCCAGCCGCCCAAACTGATTGTGCTGCAACACAAGAAGGGTAAAAAGGGACAAAAGCCGGTCGTGCTGGTCGGCAAGGGTATTACCTTCGACACCGGCGGCATTTCGATCAAGCCGGGTGCCGAAATGGATGAGATGAAATACGACATGTGTGGCGCCGCCAGCGTGCTTGGCACCTTCAAGGCGATCGCCGAGATGGATCTGCCGATCAACGCGGTCGGCATTATTCCGACTTGTGAAAACATGCCTGACGGCAATGCGATCAGGCCCGGGGACGTGCTGACCAGTATGTCCGGCCAGACCATAGAAGTGCTTAACACGGACGCCGAAGGTCGTTTGATTCTGTGCGATGCGTTGACCTATGCCGAGCGCTTCGAGCCGTCTTCCGTCGTCGATATCGCCACGCTTACTGGGGCCTGCGTGATTGCGCTCGGCCATCACCTGAGCGGACTTTTCAGCAACCATGACGCACTGGCCAAAGAGCTTCTGGCAGCCGGTGAATCGGCGCTGGACCGGGCCTGGCACATGCCGATGCTGGAAGACTATCAAGGGCAGCTGGACAGCAACTTTGCCGATATGGCCAATATCGGCGGCCGCGCGGCAGGCAGTATTACAGCGGCCTGCTTTCTCTCCCGCTTTACCAAGAAATACGATTGGGCGCATCTGGATATCGCCGGTACTGCGTGGAAATCCGGTAAGGAAAAGGGCTCAACCGGACGTCCGGTTCCCTTGCTGACCGAGTTTTTGAAACAGCGCGCAGCCAGAGGGTAGATCAGGCATGACCCGCATCGAATTCTTTTTCAATGTCGAAGACAAGCTGAAAAAAGTCGCCGAACTGAGTGAAAAGGCCGTTACAAAAGGCCGGCGGCTGGTGGTCTTTGCGCCGGATCAGGATACGGTGCGGTCGATTGAAAGCACGCTTTGGAGCCATCTGCCGGTCAGTTTTCTGCCGCATTGCAGCAGCACCCATGAACTGGCAGGCGAGACGCCGATCATTCTCGACTGGCAGGCGGAAGCGCTGCCGCACCACGATGTGTTGATCAATCTGCAACAGGACTATCCGCCATTTTTCAGCCGTTTTACGCGGCTGATCGAAATCGTCGGGCAGGATGAAGAAGACAAGGCGCATGCGAGAGCCCGCTACAAGTTCTATCGCGATCGGGGCTATGAGATGCGCTCATTCGATGCAAGCGGAGCCGCTATATGAGCCAGGCAGAGACGGGTAGTCACCTCAGTGAAGTGCTGAGTCGCATTGAGGCGCTTAAACAGCGAACCGGGATAAATGAGTCCCGGCAGCAACCCGATGTGCCGCGTTTGACCGAGGTTTTCGATGGCCCGTCGCCGCTGAATTTCATTGCGGCTGACACGGAAAATCTGCCGGAGCTGGATGAACTGGTTTCGGACGCCGTGCCATTATCTGATGCACTGACGCCGCCCGCACCATATGCAGAAGCCGAATCAGGCAGGGCAGAGATGTCTGCCGAACAACGGGAAGCCTTGCTGAAGGAGATGCGGCCTGTGATCCGGGCGGCAGTAAAGAAGGCGGTTCTGAGCGAGCTGGCTGTGGTGGAAAAGGCGCTGAAAACCACGCTGGAACAGGATCTGGTCGACGCGCTGAGAAAGCGCCTGGAGTCTAATCAGTTTTAAGCGCCGGTCACGCCGGCCTGAATTCAAGCTTCAGTCAGTTTGCGGTAGGCACCGGTATCCAGCAGTCCCGACAGATCAGCGTTATCGTTCCTGAATTTGAAGATCCAGGCATCGTAAGGCTTGTCGTTGATCAGTTCCGGATTGTTTTGCAGGCGCTCGTTGACAGCGGTCACCACGCCATCCAGCGGCGCATGCAGGTCTGAGCCGGTTTTGACTGATTCGACCAGGCCGCAGACCTGATTCGCTGTCAACGCAGTCCCGGCCGCAGGCGCATCAACGAACACGATGTCACCCAGTAAATCCTGCGCATAATCGGTGATGCCGGCCAGCCATTCTCCGTCTTCGCCGGCTTTTACCCACAGGTGTTGTGCGCTGTATCTCAAATTTTCTGGTGTATTCATAGGCTGGAAGCATTCGAAAAAAATTGAATTCGGGTTATTCTCGCATATTCAGAGAGTCGTTTGATCTGACGGCGCAAAGCTTGGCCTAATAATTTTTTTAACTAAATGCGCTATCTTGATGACAGATCAGGATTTTTTCATTACCATGTATTTCAACATGCCTTAAAAATGCTGGGAGGAGCCAGGCCATGAAACGAAATATACTCATGTTGCTCGTAACGACATTCTTCCTGCAGCCTGCGTTCAATGCAACGGCAGCGGACAAGTCGACGCAGGGGGCAGCCTCGGTCAGTCACAGAACGTCCTCTGGTGAATTGAAGAAGGCTACCCGCGTAGCCCATAGTTCCACCGCTTCCAGCCATGCCATGTCCGATGATGACGTGGCCAATTTGCAGCTGGGCTCTTCCAAGGCGCTGATTATCAATCAGCAAACCGGCGAAATTCTCTATGCCAAGAATACCAATACGCCAACGCCGATCGCCTCGGTAACCAAGTTGATGACGGCGATGGTGGTGCTGGATGCCATGCTGCCGCTGGACGAGTACCTGACCGTCAGTTCGGCTGATATCGACACCTTGAAGGGGACCGGTTCCAGGCTGCGCGTTGGCACCAGCCTGCCGCGCGGCGAAATGCTGCAATTGGCTTTGATGGCCTCGGAAAACCGCGCCGCATCCGCACTTGGCCGTCATTATCCCGGCGGGCTCCAATCATTCATACAGGCCATGAACTACAAAGCCTTCGAGTTAGGCATGTTCAATACCCGCTTTGTTGACCCGACCGGACTCAACAGCGGCAATGTTTCAACCGCTGAAGACCTGGCCAAGCTGGTCAACGCAGCTTACGAATATCCCGAGATCCGTCAGGTCAGCACAGCGCCTTCACAGGAAGTCGCCGTCAGTGGCAATCGCAATCGCATGAATTTCGTCAACACCAACGCATTGGTACGCAAGGGCGACTGGGTCATCGGTCTATCCAAGACCGGCTTTATCAGCGAAGCGGGCCGCTGCCTGGTGATGCAGGCGGAGATCGTGGGTCAGCCCTTGATCATCGTCCTGCTGGATTCTACCGGTAAGCTGACCAGAATCGGCGATGCCAACCGCATACGCAAGTGGCTTGAAGGCAACCAGTTCGGCGCCCGCATGGGTTGATAAACTAGTCGAAAAAACAAAGCGGCCGCAAGGCCGCTTTGTTTTTTCTGAGTGCCGGAAGGAAGCTGCCCGGGTTGGGTCGGCGCTAATTACTGCACGATTTACGCAGCCGCTTTTTTAGCGCTGGNNTGAGGCCGATGCTGCCTTTTTCGCTGTTGGCTTTTTGGCTGCGCTGGTCTTGCGCGCAGTAGTCTTTTTCGCAGGCGCTTCCTTTGCTGCCTTCGCTGCAATGAGTTCGACCGCCTCCTCCATCGTCAGACTTTCCGGCTCCTGGCTTTTGCTCAGCGTTGCGCGGATTTTACCGTGTTGCACATAGGGGCCGTAGCGGCCGGAATAAACTGCAACGGCACCGCCGGCCGTCGGGTGTTCTCCCAGCTCTTTCAGCGGTGCCGGGCCACTGTTGGCTTGCGCTAGAAGCTCGATCGCGCGATTGAAGTCGATTTCGAATACGCTGTCCGAGCGCGGAATCGATTTGAATTTGCCGTCGTGGTTGACGTAGGGGCCGAAGCGGCCGATGTTGGCGACGATTTTCTTGCCGGTTTCCGGATGAGTGCCCAAATCGCGTGGCAGGGCAATCAGCTTTTGAGCGACCTCCAGATTCACATCGGCCAGCGCGATGTCTTTGGGAATGCTGATGCGTTTCGGTTTTTTCTTGTCGCCTTCTTCCGGCATGCCCAATTGCAGATAAGGGCCGTAGGGCCCGTTCAGTAGCAGAATATCCTTGCCGCTGGCAGCATCGGCGCCGATGACTTTAGGCTCTCCTGGTGCGGAAGCCGGGCCCTCGCCGGTGTTGCGTATGTAGTCGCAAGCCGGATAGCCGGTGCAGCCGATGAACATGCCGAACTTGCCGAGACGTTTGCTGAGCGGCTTGCCGCATTTGGGGCAGTCTTCGCCGGTCAGCTCGTGCGTCATGTCGGCACGGTCGATATTGGCCTTGTCCTTGACCTGCTGGTTGAAGCCTTGCCAGAATTCGTTCAGCACAGGAATCCAGTCGCGGCCGCCTTCGGCGATTTCATCCAGCTCGTTTTCCAGATTGGCGGTGAAGTCGTAATCGACGTAGCGGCTGAAATGCTGGGTGAGGAATTTGTTCACCACACGGCCGACATCGGTCGGTGTGAAGCGCTTTTTATCCAGCAGCACGTATTCGCGATCCTGCAGGGTGGAGATGATGCTGGCATAGGTTGACGGCCGGCCGATGCCGTACTCTTCTAGCACCTTGACCAGGCTGGCTTCAGAGTAGCGCGGCGGCGGTTCGGTAAAGTGCTGGTCGCCGAAAATCTTCGTCACGTCGAGCACTTCGCCGGTTTCCAGTTGCGGCAGTTTGCTCTCGCTTTCCTCGTCTTCATCGTCGATGCCTTCCATGTAAACCGCGATAAAGCCGGGGAATACCATGGCTTGGCCGGTTGCGCGGAACAGATTGGCATCGTTGCCGACGGCGAGGTCGACGCTGACCGCATCGAATCTGGCTTGCGTCATCTGGCAGGCCAGCGCCCGTTTCCAGATCATTTCGTAAAGCCTGAATTGTTCGTCAGTGAGAAAAGCGCGCACGCTGGCTGGTGTACGGCCGATATCGGTGGGACGTATCGCCTCGTGCGCTTCCTGCGCGTTCTT
>DIVE01000068.1 GCA_002423265.1 Methylophilaceae bacterium UBA6140
GAGGCGCTGGCGACCGGAATTTCGTCGATCTGGCTGAATATTTCATTGATCGGTTTTTCGAAAGCGCTTTCGATAATTTCCTTGACCTCGGCAAAGGCGAAAGGCGGCACCTTGTCCTGCAGCAGAGAGAGCTCTTCAGCGATATCGGGCGGAATCAGGTCGCGCCGGGTTGAGAGCATCTGGCCGAATTTGACGAATATCGGGCCCAGCGCCTCCAGGGCCAGTCTCAGCCGCTCGCCGCGGGATAGCGTCAGCTTGCGCCAGAACAGCAGCCCATTGAGAATTTTTTGCAGCGGCCGCAGCCGGGAATGGCCGAGGATAAGTTCGTCAAGCCCGAAGCGCAGGGTAACGACAACGATCTTGATCAGGCGAAACAGGTGCATGGTGCTTTATTCTCCGCTGTTCTGCCTGATTTTTTCGTGCAGTTTCTCGATGCGTTTTTGCAGCCGTTCGGCGTCTTCGCGCAGACAGTCAACTTCGCGGTTGAAGCTGTCGACATGGCGTTTTTTTGCGAGCATCGGCTGCTCTTCCTGCCAGTATTCGCTCAGCATCTGCGCGAGGTTGAGGCTTTGCGAGCGAATTTCGGCCGACACCTTGCGGCCGGTTTCTGCCAACTGGTGCGCCGGAATGTCGCCGATCACCTTGCTCAAATCTTCTTCAAATTCCCAAGACATGCCGCGTAAAATCCTGGCCAATGCGGCTGCAAGCTCGGTGTCGCCTTCCAGCGTAGTCAGGGTGGAAGCGCCTTCGTCTCCTGCCAGCAGGCGCAAGGCGACCGGTGCCGGCATGCTGATGCTGGCGTCCGGCATCGCGGATTCGCCGGCCATTGCCAGTCCGCCGTTCTCCAGAATTGTCAGCGTGGCGCTGAGAGGCGGGATGTCGAAGCGCACAGTCTTGCCGCCGTAGGGCTGCAACTGTGCTCTGGCCCAGCTGTTCTGGTTGATGAGATGATTCAGTACGCGTGTCAGCAGCGGCTTCAGCATGGTCAGAGTTTCCAGCCCTTGTGCAGCGCTACCGCGCCGGCTGCGAGGTTGTAGTAATCGACCTTGGCAAAACCGGCATCCAGCATCATCTGTTTCAGCGTCTCCTGATCGGGGTGCATGCGTATCGATTCGGCCAGGTACTGGTAGCTGTCGGCATCCTTGGCGAATATTCTGCCCATCAGCGGCAACAGCTTGAAAGAGTAGGCGTCGTAGACAGGCGCCAGCGGTTTCCATATCTGCGAGAATTCCAGCACCAGCAGACGCCCGCCCGTTTTGAGCACGCGTTGCATCTCTGCCAGCGCCTTGTCCTTGTGCGTCATGTTGCGCAGGCCGAAGGCGACGATGACGCAATCGAAATAACCGTCGGGGAAAGGCAGCTTTTCCGCATCGCACTGCAATGCGGGAACGGCGACGCCGTCATCGATCAGACGGTCGCGTCCGACCGCCAGCATCGAAGCGTTGATATCAGTCAGAATAACCTCGCCGCCGGCGCCGGTTTTTTTTGCGAACAGGCGAGAGAGATCGCCGCTGCCACCTGCAATGTCGAGCACGCGATCACCGGCGCCGACGCCGCTAACTTCGACGGTGAATCTTTTCCAGCCGCGGTGCATGCCGAACGACATGACGTCGTTCATGAGATCGTATTTGCGGGCAACGGAATGGAAGACCTCGCCGACCTTGCGCGCCTTTTCCGATTCTTCTATGGTTTTGAAGCCAAAGTGCGTGGTTTTTTTATCGCTCATGAAATTTCCTTGCGCGTGATGCCTGCCGATGCCAGTCTGCCCAGATAGTCCAGCCACAATGCTTCGTAATGCTCTGCGAGTTCGTAGAGATAATCCCAGGAGTAAAGGCCGGTGTTGTGTCCGTCTGTGAATACCAGCCGGACGGCGTAGTTGCCGACGGGCTCGATGGCCGTGATGTTGATATCTTCCTTGCCGGTCTGCAGCACTTCCTGGCCGATGCCGTGGCCACGAACCTCGGCAGACGGCGAATAGACGCGCAGAAATTCACAGGACAGGCGGGCGCTCTTGCCGTCATCGAAGCTGATCTCCAGCATGCGCGAGCTCTGGTGCAACCGGATGTCGGTCGGGCGCGGGGAATTCGGTGTCAGTCCGGTCATTGCAGGCGATGAAGGCTTAAACCCGGATTATCCATTAGACGTCCTATCAGTCCTGCACGAGCGTTGGCGGTCAGTTTGCGGTCATTTTCATCGATTGCTCGGCGTCCATAGACCATGCTATGGACTTCTCCCAATCGACAAAACTGCCTTGCAAACTGCCTCACCATCATCTCGCGCCCTAATGAATAATCCGGGTTAAATAAGGAATGATAGCAGAATGTGATTCTCCGCTTCAAAAATACCGTGCTTGCAAAGCCGAGGAATGCGCATTGAAATGTCGTCCAAATCTCGCATTAGAATGCTGATTAATTTGACTATTTTATAACTCATGCTAAAGTGTGAGTAATAAAAACGAAACAAGAGATCGTTATGGTGGATAACAGACTTGCGCACGAGTTCGCGGCCTATGCAGAGTGGCGAAAAGCGCTGGGCGAAGCCATCGGCGATTTTCGTAACTGGCTTGATGCGCAGGAACTCAACGACAGTCAAACCGAGCAGCGCGTCAATCATCTGCTGGAACGGCTACGTGAAGACAAGCTGAATGTGGCTTTCGTTGCCGAATTCTCGCGCGGCAAGTCCGAACTGATCAACGCGATATTCTTTGCCGATTACGGCCAGCGTGTCCTTCCTTCCAGCGCCGGTCGCACGACGATGTGTCCGACCGAGTTGCTGTACGACCCCGCCCGCCCTGCCTGCCTGCAATTGCTGCCGATCGAAACCCGCACGACGGATGCCACCACCAGCGAATACAAGCGTTATCCGGACGAATGGAAAACGCTGGAATTCGATGTCAACTCCGGCGACAGTCTGGCCGAAGTGTTCAAGGAGGTCAGCGCGACCAGAAGAGTCAGCCTCGAAGAAGCGGAGCGCTATGGCCTGTATGATCCCGCCAATGCCGATGATTCTCTTGGCCTCAATAGCGACGGTACGATAGATGTGCCTTGCTGGCGTTACGCCATGATCAATTTTCCGCACCCGCTGCTCGAACAGGGGCTGGTGATTCTCGATACGCCGGGTCTCAATGCCATAGGCACCNNAACCTGAACTCACGCTGAACATGCTGCCCAACGCGCATGCCGTCCTCTTCATTCTGGCGGCAGATACCGGCGTGACCAAATCCGAGATCGATGTCTGGCGGCAGTACATTAGCGGTACGCGCTGGAACCAGAAAGGTCGCCTGGCGATACTGAACAAGATCGATGGCCTCTGGGACGAGCTCAAGGACGAAGATGAAATCCAGAAAGAGTTGCTGAAACAGGTCAACACCAGTGCCGAGCTGTTGGGGCTGGATGCGGCTCAGATATTTCCGATCTCTGCACAAAAGGCCCTGCTGGCCAAGGTCAGCGGAGATGACGAGCTGTTGGCCAAGAGCCGCCTGCCGGAGCTGGAAAAGGCGCTGACCGAGGAGCTGATTCCCTCCAAAAAGGAAATCGTGCGCGATAACACCTTGCATGAGGTGGAAGACCTGGTGGCTTCGGCGCGTCTGATATTGCAGGCGCGATTGCAAGGCCTGGCAGAACAGCTGGACGAGCTGAAGGGGTTGCGTGGCAAGAACGAAGACGTGGTCGATCACATGATGACCAAGGTCAAGGTAGACAAGGAAAACTTCGAGAAAGGCCTGCAGCGGTTTCAGGCCTTGCGCAGCATCTTCTCGCGCCAGACCAACCAGCTGTTTACCTTGCTCGGTATGCAGGCATTGCGTGAACTGGTCGTTTCCACGCGCGAAACCATGATCGCGGCGAATTTCACCAAGGGTATCCGTAACGCGATGGATGCCTTCTTTGCCGATATCAAGGACAAGCTGATCAAGTCTGACAAGCAGATCGAAGAAATCAAGACCATGATGGACGCCATGTACGAAAAGCTGGCGAAAGAGCATGGCTTGCGCAAGACTGACGCCCCGGCTTTTTCGACCATGCGCTATCAGGCCGAGCTGGCCAAGCTGGAGCGTGCGTACAAGGAGCAGTTCAACACGACGCTCAACATGATCGCCTATGAAAAGATGACGCTGACCTCGCGATTTTTTGAAACACTGGCAAGCCGGGTGATCCATGTTTA
>DIVE01000064.1:0-4260 GCA_002423265.1 Methylophilaceae bacterium UBA6140
TTAAAGCAGCTCACCAAAGCTCTGGTCGAACGCGTCCTTGAAGCCGAGATGTCAGAACATCTTGGTCATGCGCGTAATGAAGCTGTTGCCAATTCCACGGGCAACACCCGTAACGGCAAGAGCAAGAAGACCCTGAAAGGCGAGTTCGGTGAACTGCCAATCGAGATTCCTCGTGACCGCCAAGGCAGCTTTGAGCCACAACTCATCCCCAAGCATCAAACCCGCTGGTCAGGCTTCGATGACAAGATCATCTCGCTCTATGCTCGCGGCATGACCGTCCGGGAGATCCAGAGCCATCTGGAAGAGATGTATGGCACCGAGGTATCACCGAGCCTGATCTCATCGGTCACGGATGCAGTCCAGGATGAAGTGAAGGCTTGGCAGTCGCGTCCGCTCGATCCGGTTTACCCCGTCGTCTATCTTGATTGCATCCACGTTAAGGTGCGGGATACTGGCACCGTACGCGCCAAGGCAGTCTATCTTGCCATCGGCATTAATATGGATGGCGAGAAAGAGGTCCTAGGGCTCTGGATCGCCCAGACCGAAGGTGCCAAATTCTGGCTGCAGGTGGTGACCGAACTTCGTAATCGCGGCATACAGGACATCTTCATCGCCTGCGTGGATGGGCTGAAGGGCTTTCCTGAAGCGATCGAATCGGTTTACCCGCGTACGGCAGTGCAGCTTTGTATCGTTCATCTCGTCCGCTACAGCTTGAACTACGTGAGCTGGAAGCTGCGTGATCAAGTGGCAGCCGACCTCAAACGCATCTATCAGTCCGCCACCGTTGAGGAGGCCGCACACCATCTGACGGCCTTCGAGGAGAAGTGGGATGCGGCCTATCCACCGATCGGACAAAGCTGGCGTCGTAATTGGTCACGCATCATCCCGTTCTTTGACTATCCACCGGAAATACGCAGGATCATCTATACCACCAATGCGATTGAATCGGTGAATATGTCGCTACGCAAGATTACCAAGAACCGTGGATCGTTTCCGAGCGATGAATCGTTGATCAAATTGTTCTATCTGGCGCTGATGAATATCAGCCAGAAGTGGACAATGCCACTCAGAGACTGGAAAGCTGCACTAAACCGGTTTACCATCCAGTTCGAGGATCGGATGCCTAACCTTTAAACGAAATTCCGTTTACACAAAATCGAGGACACCCTCACACCTGGCAGCACACGAAAAGATGGCGATGCTGGAAATCAACCCGGGACCACCGCTGATCGAGTAAACACAAAAATGCGTCAAAAAAGTTGATGACACACCATGAGCATCCTTAAGCTAAGCGATCAGACCAAAGCAGTGCTAGCCAAGCTTAAGCCTGAGCAGCGGGCGAAGGTAAAGGCAGCAGCGAAGGAGTTGGTAGAGATCAAGACTCGGCGAATTCTTGAAGCCGAGGGTAGGCTGAAAGCCGTAGCCGATGAGCTTTGTTTGGAAGACCAAAATGATGATCAAGACGATACAAAGCATCGACCTCGGGAAACGGACGAGCGAATATGCTCTGCTACAACACCCTTCCCGATAGCTGAAGATAAGCTGACGTTCTCGGATCCAGAAGCTTCGGATTACCTTGGAACACATTCGCCAGCAGCAGCTTTCACGAAAGACCCAAAGTAGATAAAAATCACAGCAAATATCCGTACAAAATCCGTATATAAAATATTTGCTTACAATAAATTATAATAACTAATTGATTTTATTGGTGGGCGGTACTGGGTTCGAACCAGTGACCCCTGCCGTGTGAAGGCAGTGCTCTACCACTGAGCTAACCGCCCTTGCGAGAGGCGCGTATTGAATCATAAATCTTCAAAATCGCAAAGACGTACCAGCGCAGAAGTTTCTAGCTGAGCCACCGGATTTGCAGAAATTGTTCCTAGTTAGCCAGCTTACCCAGCGCCGCCACCCGCGCCTGAAACACCGCTTCCCGGATTTTTTCCGGTTCCTGATATTGCTTTGCCACCGCCCCCGCATCGACCTGCATGACGGCATCCAGCAGTTTCAGCCAGGTTTCGGTATGCGGAATGGGTTTATCTTCGAAACCGGTTCTGCCGCGCGAGTCGCATTCGCAGGCCAGCAGGAATTCCCTGAAGCGTTGCGGTTGGCGGATAGCGTCGGTGTCCTGCAGAAAGCGTACTTTGGTATCGGGCCGCATTTCATCGACGCGGTAGACCTTGCCGTGAAATTTGGCGACGACATGCGCGAGTTCCTTGCAATCGTTCGGCACACGTAAGCGCTTGCACACATCCTTGAGCAGATTGACGCTACGCTCTTCGTGGCCGATATGGCGCGGCAGCATGTCCTTCGGCGTGGTGCCCTTGCCGAGGTCGTGCGTCAGGGCGGCAAAGCGCACGGGCAGCGAATAACCCTGCGCGGCGGCATAATCGACCACCATCATGACGTGCACGCCGGTGTCGATTTCCGGATGGTGTTGCGGCGGTTGCGGCACGCCCCACAGGCGGTCGAGTTCCGGCATGATGCGTTTCAGCGCGCCGCACGCGCGCAGCACTTCGAACATGCGTGAGGGTTGGGCTTCCATCAGGCCTTTTGCCAGCTCCTGCCAGACACGTTCCGGCACCAGCGCATCGACTTCGCCGTCTTCGACCATGTGCTGCATGAGCTGCAAGGTTTCCGGCGCGACATTGAATTCGGTAAAACGGGCGGCAAAGCGGGCAGCGCGCAGGATGCGCACCGGGTCTTCGACAAAGGCATCGCTGACGTGGCGCAGGATTCTGTTTTGGATATCGGCCTGACCGTTGTAGGGGTCGATCAGCGTGCCGTCTTCGGCCCTGGCGATGGCGTTGATGGTGAGGTCGCGCCGCGCCAGGTCTTCTTCCAGCGTGACATCGGGCGAGGCGAACACCTGAAAACCTTTATAGCCTTTTGCGGTTTTGCGTTCGGTGCGCGCCAGCGCGTACTCTTCCTGCGTTTGCGGATGCAGAAAAACCGGGAAATCCTTGCCGACCGGGCGATAACCGAGCGCACTCATCTGCTCCGGCGTGGCGCCGACGACGACGTAATCGCAATCCTTGACCGGCAACCCCAGCAACGCATCGCGCACTGCGCCGCCGACCTGATAAATCCTCATATGCTGGCCTGTCAGCCGCATGATTTCGCTAACGGCCGGCCATGCCGCGAAAGCGGTTATAGGCAGCGCGCGGCGTGTCGTTGGCGAGATATTCCGGCACCACCACTTCGATGGCTGTCGGCTTGATGCCAAGTTCAGGCGCGACCGCTGTCTGACAGACGCTATCGACCTGCATGGAATAGAAGTTGTCGCGCGTCATCAGCTTGAGCGGCAGCTTCTCCATCGCATAGGCCTGCCAATAGGAAAGCTTGTCGTTGAGACCGACGATCTTGCGTTTCTTGCCAAGCACGAAAATGACGAACTCGACCAGTTCGCGCATGGTGTACACACGCGGCCCGCCCAGCTGATAGGTCTTGCCGTAGGTATCGACGTTATCCAGACTGTTGACGAACGCATCGGCCACATCCTCAACCCAGATCGGCTGGAATTTTGCATCGGGCTTCGCCAGCGCAATCACCGGCATCAGCTTGACCACCGTGGCGAACAGATTGAGAAAACTGTCATCGCGGCCAAAGATGACGGAAGGCTGGAATATCGTGATATTGATGCTGCCCTTGTGCGCCATCACGGCCGCCTCGCCCGCCGCCTTGGAACGCAGATAGGCGCTCGGCGCATCGGGGCTGGTTTGCAATGCGCTCATATGCAGCAAGCGGCGGATACCGTGACGTTCGCAGAGGTCTGCAACACGCGCGGGCAATTGATGGTGCATCTGCTCGAAGGTGACTTTCGCGCTTTCGTGCAGGATGCCGATGAGATTGATCACTGCATCGCAGCTTTGCATGTGCGAGCCGAGTTCGGCATCGCTGAGGATGTCGCATTCCACCACCTGCACGTTCGGTAACAACGTGAGGTGTTTGGATTTTTCCCGGCGCCGGCTCAGCACCTTGACGGCATATCCCGCCGCGCTCAGTTTGTGCACGATGGCACTGCCGACGAATCCCGAACCCCCTAAAACACATACCTGATTAATACGCATCTGTATCCTCGATTTGTTATTCCGGCGTCTCGCTCACTGCTGCGCCCGTATTTGCCGGCACCGTACCGAGCCGCTCGGTCAGCGGCTTGGTGCGATGCCCCATCTGTTGCGCATAATAATACGCGTTGGCCATGACTTTTTTCACATAATCGCGCGTTTCCGTGAAAGGAATCGTATCGGCGTAGATCGGTCC
>DIVE01000064.1:4357-5055 GCA_002423265.1 Methylophilaceae bacterium UBA6140
GAAGCGCCGGCACTCGATCTGGCGACGCCGATAAAACGGCTTTCCTGCCGGATCAGGCCATAGACCCAGGCTTCATCGAGGGCGTTTTCGTTGATGTGCGCCTGCATCAGATCGCGATAGGGCGTCGGAAAACGCAGGGCGAAATCATGTGTGAGCTGGGTTTTTTCGGCGGTATTGATGGCAACATCGATCCAGTCGTTTCTAAAGGCCACCTCGGCAGCGGCGATCAGCTGTTTGTCATCGAAATCGCGCAACGCCCATGCCCACTCCGCTCTTGCTTCCCAGCGCAGGCCGCGCTTGTTCAGCGCCAGCGCACGCTGGATGGCGGGCCGGTTCTCCATCTGTCTCAACTCGTCGGCGCTGGCCTTGTAAACCGTTCCCGGCGCCATCATGATGTCGCCCAGTTCTTCGAGCGCAAGCAGGCCATAGTAATGATGCTCACGCGAAAGCGGTACAAGAATGGCGTTGGCCGCCCCGATCTGTTTCTGCGCTTTCAATGCGCGGGCTTTCCAGTAACGCCAGCTCGCAATCTCCTGCTCACCAGCAGGCATCGCCTCGATTGTCGCCAGCACCTGCGGCCAGTTCTGCACCCGTAAGGCAGTACGAACGCGCCAGGCCATCTGTTCGTTATCGAGACGGCTATCCTTCGCCAACGCAAACCATCTGGCGGCGTTGGGGTCGTGCCGCCGGGCAGCGTG
>DIVE01000064.1:5139-6355 GCA_002423265.1 Methylophilaceae bacterium UBA6140
TCCTTGATGTACTTCGTCACCGCGCGCGCCACGCTGATCTTGCCCTCCTGCATTGCCAGCCTGAAACGCGCCCAGGCATGCTCTTCGCTCAGGCTGCCTGACTGGAACATGGCATCGAACAGCTGGCCGCAATTGGCAGGGAGATCGGCAGAAGTCAGCCACAGCTGCTGCAACTTCTGCGCTTCGGGCTCAACGCCCATGGCTGCCTGCCCTTGCATGGCATAGCAGCTGACAGCGGTATCGTCGCGTTTGAATTGCCCCAACTCGGCAAAAAACAAAGGCCAGAGCTGGCGCTTGCCAAGCTGTTTCAACCACTCGCCGCGCACACGGTCGGCAAAGGGGAAAGCCTGATAACGCTCGATGAAAGCGGAAACATCCTGGTCACTTGCGCTACTGAGCTTCAGCAGCATGGCCCAATAGTCGGCGTAAGGTGCCAGAATATCGCCACCGGCTTTCATCTGCTGCGCATAAGCCTCGACGACGGCAAGATTCTGCTTGTTGTAGGCGTCCTGCGCCGCAACCAGCAGATCGCCGGCCGGTTCGGCATGCGTTCTTCCGCTCAGCAGCAGACTGATACTCGCCAATACCCAGAAAAATTTCATCGATTTACCCACGAACGAACGCCTTGATACCGAAAATATGGCAAAACGCGAACGGCAGCAGCAGCCATTTCCCGTACACCTAAAAAAGAATGATACGCCCCACCGCATAAAGCACCGCAGCAATAAACAACAGGACGCCAGTGAATTTTATGATCTGCCACGCAAGGCGCAGATAACGCCAGTCTCTGGTGAACAACCCAACGCCGACAGATACCACCACCGCAATCAGAACCAGTACCAGCAATAATCTCAGCACCAACATTGCGGGTACTCAATCGCTCAAACGTACTGCAACACCGGCGCCACCGGGATTTGCAACTGGAAGGCACCGGGCGCCTCTTCCACCTTGTCGAAGGTCGCATATTCCCAGGCCTCCGCATCCGCCAGCAAGGTACGCAACAGCTGGTTGTTGAGCGCATGGCCGGATTTGTAGGCGCTGAAGGCACCGATCAGCGGATGGCCGAGCACGTAGAGGTCGCCGATGGCGTCCAGCACCTTGTGCTTGGCGAACTCATCCTCGTAGCGCAGGCCATCGTCGTTCAGCACGCGGTATTCGTCAAGCACGATGGCGTTGTCGAGGCTGCCGCCGCGCGCAAGGCCGTTGGAGCGCAGGT
>DIVE01000038.1 GCA_002423265.1 Methylophilaceae bacterium UBA6140
TGCAGCATGCGGGCAAATCCGCGCGGCGATGGCTTGGGGTGAAAGCGGCTGCTTTCGACGCTGAACACTTCTTCGAACAGGTCGGCAATACCGAGCAGATCGAGCACGCGCGATGCGTAGAGGCTGGGCGCGTTGGTAAAGACGACCTTGCGGCCACCGAGTTGCTGCAACCAGTGACGCAAGCGCTTGCGCTGCACCACCATCTCATGCAGCGCCGGAAACTGATGCGTTTCGTGCAGAAAATGACCGGCCCGGATGCCGTGATGGCGCGTCAGCCCTTTCAGCGTGGCGCCATAGATGTGCCAGTAATGGCGGCGCAGTGCATGGGCATGATCCTCGCTGAGGTCCAGATGCTCCATGATGTACTGCGTCATCGCCTGGTTCATCACCGGGAAGATATGGGTACTGGCGTCATGCAGCGTATCGTCGAGGTCAAAAATCCAGGTGCGCAAAGTAGAACCTTAATTGGCCGCAGATAAACACGGATAAACGCCGATAAAATCGCCAACAGATTTTGAGGTCATGATCGTCAGCAAGCTGCGGATCCCGGTAATGTGCCGGCTCATCGCTTGGTCAGCCAGACTTAATTCCGCGATTATCCGCGTACATCAGCGGCTGATTATTTGGCCTTGATCAGGGTGCCCACGCCTTCGTCAGTCAGCACTTCCAGCAGCAGCGCGTGTTCGACCCGGCCGTCGATGATGTGCACCGATTTGACGCCGCTTCTGGCCGCATCCAGCGCCGAGCTGATCTTGGGCAGCATGCCGCCCGACAGCGTGCCGTCCTCGACCATTTCGTCCACCTGCTTCGGTGTCAGTCCGGTCAGCAGATTGCCCTGTTTGTCGAGCACGCCCGGTGTGTTGGTGAGCAGGATGAGTTTCTCCGCCTTGAGGATTTCCGCCAGCTTGCCGGCAACGACATCGGCGTTGATGTTGTAGGTTTCGCCTTCGGGTCCGACGCCGATTGGTGCGATGACCGGAATGAAGTCGCCGGTATCGAGAAATTCGATAATGCTGGGATCGATGCCGGTGATGTCGCCGACGCTACCGATATCGATGAATTCGCCGGGGACTTCCTTGTTTGCCATCAGCAGCTTCTTGGCGCGGATGAAGTTGCCGTCCTGGCCGGTGAGGCCGACGGCCTTGCCGCCGTGGCGGTTGATGAGGTTGACGATGTCCTTGTTGACCTGTCCGCCCAGCACCATTTCCACCACGTCCATGGTTTCTTCATCGGTCACGCGCATGCCTTGAATGAAGGTACCCTTTTTGCCCAGCCGGTCCAGCAGATCGTTGATTTGCGGGCCGCCGCCGTGCACCACGACAGGGTTCATGCCGACCAGCTTGAGCAGCACGACATCGCGCGCGAAGCAGTCCTGCAACGCCGGGTCGGTCATCGCGTTGCCGCCGTATTTGATGACGATGGTCTTGTCGAAAAAGCGTTTGATGTAGGGCAGCGCTTCGGCCAGGGTTTGTGCCTTCTGGGCGGCAGTGGTTTTGGTGAGCATCGAATCTCTCTGCGCGTGAATGAATTTGCAGCTATTTTACCTTGAAAAAAAGCCGGAGACGGTGGCCAAATTATGCTAACTTTTGTGCAGTAACCTCCGGTCAGCCCGATCAAGGCCTTTGCGCCCGACTGCGGTTGAATGCGAGGCGCATCCGCTAGTGCCGTAATGATGAACGAGGAAATCATGCCGAGTGATATCGAGATCGCCCAAAAGGCCGAACTTAGAAGAGTCAGTGAAATTGCCGCAGAACTGGGTCTGAACGAGGATTCGATAGAACATTTCGGGCGCTACAAGGCCAAGATCGACCCGCGGCTCAATCCTCATCTCGGAGAGCGGCCGGACGGCAAGCTGATTCTGGTGACTGCCATCAGTCCCAGCCCGGCAGGAGAAGGCAAAACCACGACCACCGTGGGTCTGGGCGATGCGCTCAATCACATCGGCAAGAAGGCCATTGTCTGCCTGCGCGAGCCTTCGATGGGGCCGGTGTTCGGCATGAAGGGCGGCGCTGCCGGCGGCGGTCATGCGCAGGTAGTGCCGATGGAAGACATCAACCTGCATTTTACCGGCGACTTTGCGGCGATCGCCCTGGCGCACAATCTGCTGGCGGCGCTGATCGATAATCACATCCATCAGGGTAATCCCCTGCAGATCGACCCGCGCCAGGTGACCTGGAAGCGCGTGATGGACATGAACGACCGCGCGCTGCGGCAGATCGTCGTCGGTCTCGGCGGCAAGGTCAACGGACAGGCGCGCGAGGATGGCTTCGATATCGTCGTCGCCTCCGAGGTGATGGCGATTTTCTGTCTGGCGGATTCGCTCAAGGATCTGAAAAACAGACTCGGCAATATCGTTATCGGCTACACCTACGACGGTAAGCCGGTGCAGGCGCGCGACCTGAATGCCCATGGCGCGATGGCCGTGCTGCTGAAGGATGCGATCAAGCCGAACCTGGTGCAAACGCTGGAGCACACGCCCGCCATCATCCACGGCGGGCCGTTCGCCAATATCGCTCACGGATGCAATTCGGTCATCGCTACCAGGCTGGGCCTCAAGCTGGCGGATTATGTCGTCACCGAAGCCGGCTTCGGTGCCGATCTCGGGGCAGAGAAATTCATCGATATCAAATGCCGGAAATCCGGTCTGCGGCCGGATGCCTGCGTGGTGGTGGCAACCATCCGTGCGCTCAAGTATCACGGCGGCGTGGAGGTGCCAGATCTGCTCACGGAAAACCTGCCCGCGCTCGAAACGGGGCTGGCCAACCTGCAAAAGCACGTGGAGAACGTCACAACTCACTACGGATTATCCTGCGTGGTGGCGATCAACCGTTTCAGTGCGGATACCGATACCGAGATTGCACTGGTCAGGCAACGGCTGGCGGAGCAAGGCGTGAACGTGGTGCTGGCCGAACATTGGGCCAAAGGCGGAGCCGGAGCGGTGGCGCTCGCCGGGGAGGTGGTGCGACTGGTGGAGCAGGGCGGGAGCCGCATGCGCTTTGTCTACGACGATGCCGACCCTTTGTGGGAGAAGCTGCGCAAGTTGGCCACACGGATATATGGTGCGGCCGATATTCACGCCCCCCGGCGTCTGCGCGCGCAGCTTGATCAGCTACAGGCCGACGGTTATGGACATTACCCGATCTGTGTGGCCAAGACCCAGTACTCCTTCTCTACCGATGCCAGCGCACGGGGCGTTGCCAAAGGCCATGTCGTTAATGTGCGTGCGATCAGGCTATGCGCCGGGGCGGAGTTTGTCGTCATTATCTGCGACGACATCATGACCATGCCCGGTTTGCCGAAAGAGCCTTGTGCGACGCGGATCGATATCGATGACGAGGGCCGGGTCAGCGGGCTTTACTGAATTGCCTGCATCCGGCCGGGCAAAAAAAGCGGCCGGACGGCCGCTAAAACGAGGAGATTGCTTGAGTGAGGTGTCAGTTGACGGTGAGTTTTTTTGCTGTGCTGACTGCTTTCTTCGGCAGTGACAGTTCAAGTATGCCGTCCTTGTAGCGCGCTTCGGCGCTGTTTTCGTCGATTTCATTTTCCAGCGTAAAGCTGCGCGAAACCTTGCCGAAATAGCGTTCGCTGCGTAATACGCGAACACCATCCTTCACTTCTTTTTCCTTGCGGACTTCGGCGCTGATGCTGACCTGGTTGCCGTCGATGCTGACATGGATGTTTTCTTTCTCCACCCCGGGGATTTCGGCATGCACGGCATAACTGTTTTCATTTTCTTCCACATCAATGCGGATTTGCGGCTGTGCCTCTTCGGCAATTTTTACCGGACGAAAGAAACCTCTGAATACTTCATCGAAGGGGTCGATGGTGTTGACGCTGAAGGGGTCTCTGCGAGAAATGTTGGCCATATCTGTGCTCCTTTCAATCAAAGTCGGTTGAGTGAACTTCATCTGATGAAGAGATGGGGTGGGCGGAGAAGATTTCAAGTCCGCTTCATGACGTCAGGGCGGACTAGATTTTCTTCGAGAACACTTTCGAGCGGCGTTGCAGGTTGTAGAGCTGCTTTTTCCCCTGCGGCAGTTTGTTGACGTCCTGTTCGATGAAGCCGCGCTCCAGAAACCAGTGCTCGGTGCGCGTCGTCAACACGAAGATGGATTTCAGTCCGAGTTCCCTGGCGGTTACCTCGCAATATTTCAGCAATCTGTCGCCGCGTCCGCCGCGCCTGAAGCCCGGGTCTATCGCCATGCAGGCGAGTTCGGCAGTTTTTTCCTGCGCGAAAGGATAGAGCGCGGCGCAGCCGATGATGCGGCCATCGTGTTCCATCAGATGAAAATGGCTGATTTCCATTTCCAGCCGCTCGCGGCCGCGCCGGACCAGAATGCCCTCGGCTTCGAGCGGTTCGATCAACTGCAGGATGGCGCCGACATCGCCGATCTCGGCCTGACGCATTGATTCAAGCGGTTCTTCGGTGATCATGGTGCCGATACCGTCGTGCGTGAACAATTCCTGCAGAATGGCGCCATCGACATGGCGGCTGATCAGGTGCGTTCTGGCCACGCCGTTGTCACAGGCTTTGATCGAAGCGGGAAGATAGTATTTCTCGTCTTCGGTAATGTCTTTTTCGCCCTTCTGCTCGATATGGCTCAAGAGGTTGCGGGCCTTGGCCGCAGTCATCTCGCGCAGCAACTCGCCGCGAATGTTATGCACACCGGTGGCATCCATTAGAAAGATCAGTTTGTCGGCATCGAGCGCGATCGCGGCATTGACCGCCACATCTTCCAGTGAGAGGTTGAACACTTCACCGGTCGGTGAATACCCCATGGGTGAAAGCAGCACCAGTTCACCGTCATCCAGCCTTTTCTGGATGCCTGCTGCATCGACTTTGCGGACTTCGCCGGTGTGTTGCAGATCGACGCCGTTGAGCACGCCCAAGGGCTTGGCTGTGACGAAATTGCCGCTGGCGACGCGGATGTCGGAGCCTGCCATCGGCGAGTTCACCAGTCCCATGGAAAGCAGCGCTTCGATTTCCACCCGCACGGCGCCGTTGGCTTCCTTTACTGCTTCCATTGCTTCGTCGTCGGTGACGCGCAGACCTTCAACCAGACTGGTCTTGATGCCGGCTTTCCTCAGCCGCGATTCGATTTGCGGCCGCGAACCATGTACCAGCACCAGGCGGACTTCGAGACTGGCGAGCAGGTTGAGGTCGTGCGAAAGGGCAACGAACTGGCCGTCATCGACGACTTCGCCGCCGAAGGCGATGACGAAAGTGCGACCGCCGAAAGCGTGTATGTAGGGTGCTGCCGAACGGAACCAGCGCACGAACTCCTGCGGCTGGCGCAGGTTGATGTCGCTGCTGTTTTGCGCGGCAGACGCGAGCGCAGCGTCGGATTCTGCGTAGAGATAGGCCGGTGTGCAGTCAAGCGCCGTGCATATGCGCCGCAGCAGGAGTTCGGAAACGCCTTGTACGCCGCGTTCGATGCGGGAGAGGTTGCCGCTGTCGGCATCGACTGCCTTTGCCAGCGTTTGCAGCGTCAGGCCAAGTTCCTTGCGCCGTTTTCGTATTGATAGGCCGATGGGCATGATAACCCCTAAAATATGCGTTAAACGCATATTTTATATAAGTTATTGGTTATTGCAATTAAAAATGCGTGGAATTGAAGTCTCCCCACAGAGTTTGCAGGGATGAAATTGCAGCAAGCGCAGCGGTTTCGGTGCGGAGAATCCGCTGCCCCATGCGCACCGGGGTGAAGCCATGGAGACTGGCGAGCTCGATTTCGCCATCGGTGAGGCCGCCCTCGGCACCTATCAGCAACTGGATTTCGCCGCCGGGTTTCGCCAGCGTCTGCAGGCTGTGCGTGGCGCCCGGCGAAAGTGTAATGCGTGCCGGCGCGCAGCTTTTGACGCCGGTATGTTCGGCGGCCAGCGGGTTGGCTGCCAGCCATTGCGGCAGCGTAGTGGCTGGCGACACTTGCGGAATCACGGCGCGGCCGCTTTGCTCGCAGGCCGAGATGACGACGTTTTGCCAGTGTTCGCGTCTTTTTTCGGCGCGATCTCCCGAGAGCTTGACTACGCTGCGCTGGCTGGCGATGGGCTGAATCGCGGTGACGCCGAGCTCGACCGCTTTCTGGATGGTGAAGTCCATTCGATCGCCTGCGGAAATGGCCTGGATCAGCGTGATGTGTAGCGGTGACTCGCTGTTGTTGGCGACGACTGATTTGATTTTTGCGCTGACCTCGTTCTTGCTGATGAAGCTTAATGTGCAGAGATAGTCGTTGCCGTCGCCGTTGAACAGCAGGGCATCGTCACCGACTTTCATGCGCAGCGCGCGGCTGGCGTGGATTGCGGCGTCGGCCGTAAATTTGACATGGCTGCCGGGAGAGAGTTTTTCGGGCGAATGAAAGCGCGGTATCGACATGGGAACAGATTCTCAGCAATGGCTGTCGGTGTAAAATGAACTCAAATTCTAATGGAAGGAACAGTACTTATGGCAAGTCTTAACCCGCCTGTATGCGATTTTGGCTGGAAAGCGCCGGATTTCAGGCTGCCCGGCGTCGATGGCAAATACTGGACGTTGCAGGATGCGCGCGGCCCGCGCGGCACACTGGTGATGTTCATCTGCAACCATTGCCCCTACGTCAAGGCGATTCGAGAGCGGCTGGTGGCCGACGTGCGCGAGTTGCAGGCGCTGGGCNNNNTTGCTGGCGAAGGCGCTCGATTTCAGTTTTCCGTATGTCTACGACCGCACGCAGGAAGTGGCAAAAGCCTACGGCGCAGTCTGTACTCCGGATTTCTTCGGATTCAACGCCGATCTGGAGTTGCAATACCGCGGCCGCTTCGATGATCAGCGCCGCGACATGACGCCCAACCCCAATCCGACACGCGACTTGTTCAGAGCCATGAAGCTGGTGGCGGAGACCGGTCAGGGGCCGCGCGAACAGATATCCTCGATCGGCTGTTCGATCAAGTGGATCGAAGAAGCGGCTTGACGACGAGGTGTTTGCGGGCGGCTTGCTGTTGCCGAAAATCCTTAACTAGGCAATAATTACGCCCTAAACCCCCTACAACAACAAAGAAGTAGCGGCCAGGCAGCAGGGCCGGAAATCCTGTACTGAAGGGGGATTTCCAAGAATTTGAGCAGGGCTGGTTCCCGGAAATAGGTCCCGGGAAGCTGCCTTTTTCTCTTTACACACCCGGTTTGAAAGAAGAGGGAGATTGAAATGGCAACTCGTACCGATTTATGTAATGCCATCCGTGCACTGTCCATGGATGCGGTCCAGAAGGCAAATTCTGGCCACCCAGGCGCCCCGATGGGCATGGCAGAAATTGCCGAAGTAGTGTGGAACCACAACCTGAGCCACAACCCGACCAACCCTGACTGGGCCAACCGTGACCGCTTCGTTCTGTCCAATGGCCACGGCTCCATGCTGATTTACTCCCTGTTGCACCTGACCGGCTATGACGTCACCATCGACGACATCAAGACTTTCCGTCAACTGCATTCCAAGTGCGCAGGTCACCCTGAATATCACTACGCACCTGGCGTAGAAACCACCACTGGCCCTCTCGGTCAGGGTATCGCCAACGGCGTCGGTTTCGCAATGGCGGAAAAGCTGCTGGCAAGCCAGTTCAACAAGCCAGGTCATGACATCGTCGACCACTACACCTATGTTTTCCTTGGTGACGGTTGCATGATGGAAGGCGTTTCCCACGAAGCCTGTGCGCTGGCCGGTACCTGGGGTCTGGGCAAGCTTGTCGCGTTCTGGGATGACAACGGCATCTCCATCGACGGCCACATCGAAGGCTGGTATACCGATGACACCGCCAAGCGCTTTGAGGCTTACGGCTGGCACGTTCAATCCGTAGATGGTCACGATTCCGCTGCAATCCAGAAAGCTATCGACGCTGCCAAGAAGGTGACCGACAAGCCATCCCTGATCTGCTGCAAGACCATCATCGGCAAGGGCTCTCCGAACAAATGCGGTTCTCACGACTGCCACGGTTCTGCACTGGGTGATGACGAAGTTGCCGCAACCCGCGCCAACATCGGCTGGAATCATGAGCCGTTCGTAATTCCTGCCGACGTTTATGAAGGTTGGGATGCCAAAGCCAAGGGTGCCGCTGCTGAAGCCGCCTGGAACGCCAAGTTCGACGCTTATGCCAAGGCTTTCCCGGCAGAGGCTGCAGAATTCAAGCGCCGCATGGCCGGCGAACTGCCAGCCAACTGGAAGCAGGTCACCGATGCAATGATCGCTGCAACCAACGAAAAGGCTGAAGGCGTTGCATCCCGCAAGGCCTCGCAAAATGTGATCGGTGCTCTGGCACCGACCCTGCCGGAATTCCTCGGCGGTTCTGCTGACCTGACCGGTTCCAACCTGACCAGCTGCAGCAGCTTCACCCACGTTGACGGCAAGAAGCCGGGCAACTACATCTCCTACGGTGTCCGTGAATTCGGTATGGCTGCCATCATGAATGGCGTGGCACTGCATGGCGGTCTGTTGCCATTCGGCGGTACTTTCCACATGTTCTCCGACTACATGAAGAACGGCATGCGCATGTCCGCGCTGATGAAGCAGCGTGTGGTGTATGTGCTGACCCACGACTCCATCGGTCAGGGCGAAGATGGCCCGACTCACCAGCCGGTAGAAAACACTTCCGGTCTGCGTTACATTCCACGCATGACGGTATGGCGTCCGGGTAGTGCGACTGAAACTGCAGTCGCATGGGTGGCCGCGGTCGAGAAAACCGACGGCCCGACCAGTCTGGTACTGTCCCGTCAGAACCTGCCCGGCATCAAGCATGATGCGGCGCAGTTAGACCTTATCCGCAAGGGTGGTTATGTGTTCTCCGATGTGGCTGGCAAGGCTGATGTGATCATCATCGCCAACGGTTCCGAGCTGGATCTGGCGGTCAAGGCTGCCGCTGAACTGATTGCAGACGGCACCAAGGTGCGCGTGGTTTCCATGCCATCCACCAACGTGTTCGACGCACAGGACCAAGCTTACCGCGACAGCGTACTGACCCCGGGTGTCAAGCGTGTCGCAGTTGAAGCTGCGCACCCTGATTTCTGGCGCAAGTATGTCGGTCTGGAAGGTGCAGTCGTCGGTATCGATACCTTCGGCGAATCCGCCCCCGGCGGCGTGCTGATGAAGCACTTCGGTTTCACCGTTGAAAATGTGGTCAACACGGTAAAGGGCGTTCTGTGATGAATGGCGCTTGCCACATTTCGGTACAGGCTAACGTGAGCGTTGCGAACGTTAAGCGCGCGCTGGCGTGCGGCCGGAGCCAAAATGTAGTGAAGACCGTTAAGTCGGTGTTGTAATTTGATGTAGTTAGTCTGAAAGGGAGCCGTAATCTGGCTCCCTTTTTGTTTGTGATGAGAGGAAGTACACATGGCAATCAGAGTGGGTATCAACGGGTTTGGACGTATCGGCCGCATGGTGTTTCGCGCCGTCGCCAAGGATTTCAAGGATATGGAAGTGGTCGCCATCAATGACCTGCTGGAGCCGGACTATCTGGCCTACATGCTGAAGTACGACTCCGTGCATGGCCGTTTCGATGGTGATGTCGCGGTCGAGGGGGGCAATCTGCTGGTTGACGGCAAGACAATCCGCCTCACTGCCGAAAAAGACCCTGCCAACCTCAAATGGGGCGAGGTCGGCGTGGATGTCGTGGTCGAGTGTACCGGGTTTTTCCTGACGCTGGATACCTGTCAGAAACATATCGATGCGGGTGCGAAGAAAGTCGTGCAGTCCGCACCTTCCAAGGACGACACGCCGATGTTCGTCTATGGCGTCAATCATGATACTTACAAGGGCGAGGCCATTGTTTCTGCAGCCTCCTGCACCACCAACGGGCTGGCGCCGGTTGTCAAGGTGTTGCATGATGTTTTTGGCATCAAGCGCGGTCTGATGACCACGGTACATGCCGCCACTGCCACCCAGAAAACCGTCGATGGCCCTTCCAACAAGGACTGGCGCGGCGGACGCGGTATCCTGGAAAACATCATTCCTTCTTCCACCGGCGCTGCCAAAGCCGTCGGCAAGGTTATTCCCTCGCTCAACAAGAAGCTTACCGGCATGGCATTCCGCATTCCGACCTCGGATGTTTCCGTCGTCGATCTCACCTGCGAACTGGTGAAGGAAGCCACTTATGAAGACATCTGCAAGGCCATGAAAACCGCCTCCGAGGGCGAGCTGAAAGGCGTGCTGGGCTACACCGACGAGAAGGTGGTTTCCACCGATTTCCGCGGCGAGCCTTGCCCGTCCGTATTCGATGCGGGCGCCGGTATCCAGCTCGACCCGACCTTCGTCAAGGTGGTGGCGTGGTATGACAATGAGTATGGGTATACCTGTAATATGATGCGACTGGTCCGCCATATTGCTTAATCATGGCCTGCGGCGGCGCATTACTGCGTTGTCCAGTGCTGGCTTCCTCGCCTACCTGCCAGGTATGTCCCGGTCGCTGCGCGCTGTGCGCCTTGTATTGCATCCCGCTCGCCTGCTTACTCAAGTGTGAGTTGGTGTATGAGTTTTCCTGGGGAGTAGAACATGTCTGTAATCAAAATGACCGACCTCGATTTGCGAGGCAAACGCGTCTTCATCCGTTCCGATCTCAACGTCCCGGTCAAGGATGGCAAGGTGACGTCCGATGCGCGTATCACGGCGTCGCTGCCGACCATCGAGTTTGCACTCAAGGCCGGAGCGCGTGTTATGGTGACATCGCATCTGGGCCGGCCGGAGGAGGGTGTCTATTCCGCAGAAAATTCCTTGCAGCCGGTGGCTGAGGTGATGGCGGCCAAGCTTGGCAGGCCGGTGCGGTTGGTGCGGGATTGGGTGGACGGTGGTTTCGAGGTTGACGAGGGCGAGCTGGTGTTGCTGGAGAACTGCCGCTTCAATAAAGGTGAAAAGAAAAGCCTCGATGAAACGTCACAGAAATACGCGAAGCTGTGCGATGTGTTCGTGATGGATGCATTCGGAACCGCGCACCGCGCCGAAGCTTCGACGCACGGTGTTGCCAGATTCGCACCGGTTGCCGCAGCGGGCATGCTGTTGGTGGAGGAGCTCGATGCGCTGACCAAGGCTTTGCTGAATCCTGCGCGCCCCATGGTAGCGATTGTCGGCGGCAGCAAGGTCTCGACCAAGCTGACCGTGCTGGAAAGCTTGTCGGAAAAGGTCGATCAGCTGGTGGTCGGCGGCGGCATTGCCAATACCTTCCTCAAGGCTGCCGGTCATGAAGTAGGTAAATCCTTGTGCGAGGACGAACTGGTGCCGACCGCCAGGGCATTGATGGAGAAAATGTCCAAACGTGGTGCAGCCGTGCCGATTGCGGTGGACGTGGTGTGCGGCAAGCGGTTCGACGCCGGTGAGCCGGCAGTGCTGAAGGACGCCGATGCAGTGGCGGCAGATGACATGATTTTCGATATTGGCCCGAAATCTGCTAAAGAGTTGGCAGATATCATCATGCAAGCTGGTACAGTGGTATGGAACGGCCCGGTCGGCGTTTTCGAGTTCGATCAGTTTGGGGCCGGTACCAGAACGATTGCGGAAGCCATCGCAAAAACCGGCGCGTTTACGCTGGCGGGCGGCGGCGACACAATCGCGGCGATCCAGAAGTACGACATCTATGACCGGGTGTCTTATATTTCTACCGCCGGCGGCGCCTTTCTGGAATTTCTCGAAGGCAAGAAATTGCCTGCAGTGGAAATTCTCGAACAACGTGCGAAGGGATAGCGTCCTGAGCAGGTTGAACAGGGGCTCTTGCGGAGCCCCTTTTTTGTTTTTTTAAAGGAATACCTTGATACAGCGTAAAACCAAAATTGTTGCCACGTTGGGTCCCGCCTCCAGCAGCGAGGAAATGATCGCGCGCATGATCGTCGCAGGCGTCGATGTTGTGCGGCTCAATTTTTCTCACGGCACAGCGGAGGAGCATATCCACCGCGCGGATCTGGTGCGCTCGATTGCTGTCAAACTCGGCCGTCCGGTAGGCGTTCTCTGCGATTTGCAGGGCCCCAAGATACGCATCGGCAAGTTTGAGCTGGGCAGCATTGCGCTGTCTGCGGGAGACAAATTCATCCTTGATGCCGAATGCAAGCTGGGTGACCAGCATCGTGTCGGGCTGGATTACAGAACCCTGCCTCAGGAAGTGGAGGCCGGTACTGTACTGCTGTTGGAC
>DIVE01000074.1:0-2003 GCA_002423265.1 Methylophilaceae bacterium UBA6140
GCTCCGGCCGCGCTTCGCGCTTAACGTGTCTTGCACGTTAGCCTCCACCAAAAGACCGCCTTAATAATTATTTCTCCAGCAGGCTGCGCCGTCTTTTGGCTCCGGCCGCGCTTCGCGCTTAACATCGCGTTGCGATGTTAGCCTTCACCGAAAAACAGCATGCGCTTATTTTTCCAGTAGGCTCCTGAGCATCCATGCTGTTTTTTCATGCACTTGCAGGCGCTGGGTGAGCAGGTCGGCGCTGGCTTCGTCGGCGGCTTTTTCTACCACCGGGAATACCGAGCGGGCAGTGCGGCAGACGGCTTCATGCGCTGCAACCAGTTCGCGGATCATGTCCTGCGCTTTCGGCACGCCCTCGCTTTCAGGGATGGAGGCCAGTTTGCTGAACTCGCGGTAAGTGCCCGGTGCCGGGAAATCCAGCGAGCGAATACGTTCGGCAACCGCGTCGACTGCCAGTGCCAGTTCGTTATATTGGGTCTCGAACATCAGATGCAAGGTGTTGAACATGGGGCCGGTGACGTTCCAGTGAAAGTAGTGCGTTTTCAGATAGAGCGTGTAGGTGTCGGCCAGCAGGTGCGAGAGGCCTTCGGCGATTTTCTTGCGGTCTTTTTCGTTGATTCCGATATCCATGTTGTTCTCCGTTTGCTTTGATTAATTGATTTCTCGGTTATCTGCTCATCTGCTTGACTGAGTTCGCGCTTTGTTCTTCATCATAGGTTCGTCGGGCTGATGCTCCAATCATATCGCTGCGCGCAGCCTTTAATGGCTATCCTGCGGCGGCAGATCGAGCGGCACGATGCCGGTCAGGTTGGCTTTGAGTATGGCCTGACGCACGGCTTCGACCGCTTGCGGGCGCGGAAAACTCTTGCGCCATGCCAGCGCCACACGCCGCATGGGGGCCGGCTGGTCGAAAGGCCGGAAGGCCAGCATGCGGTTTTCTTCGCGCGTCGGCACGCAGGCCGTGCTGGGCAATACGGTCATACCGACGCCGGATGTCACCATGTAGCGGATAGTTTCCAGCGAGCTGCCTTCCAGCGTCTGCTGGATGCCGCTGGCGGTTTGCGTGTTGCCCAGGCTGGGGCAGATTTTCAGTACCTGGTCGCGGAAGCAGTGCCCGGCACCGAGCAGCAGTACGGTCTCGTCGCCGAGCTTTTCAGGCGCGATGGTTTTTTCCTTCGTCCATGGATGGTCGGCCGGCATCGCCAGCTGGAAAGGTTCGTCATATAGTGCCTGGGTAACGACCCCCGGCTCTGAAAACGGCAGCGAGATGATGATTACATCCAGCTTGCCGCGTTTCAGCAATTCGCGCAGATCGCCGGTGTAACTCTCCTGCACGATCAGCTGCATGGCAGGTGCGCTTTTGCGCAGCAGAGGGATAATCTGCGGCAGCAGGTAGGGCCCGACTGTGTAGATGGCGCCAAGACGCAGGGGATGGCCGAGCGGGTCGCCGCTTTGTTGTGCGATGGTTTTGATGCTGGCAGCTTCTTCCAGAATGCGTGCGGCCTGGGCGACGATCTGTTCGCCGACATGCGTCAGGCTGATTTCGTTGGATGCGCGCTCGAATATCGAGACGCCGAGTTCTTCTTCCAGTTTCTTGATCCCTATGCTCAAGGTCGGCTGGCTGACGAAACAGGCATCGGCCGCGCGGCCGAAATGGCGTTCGCGGGCAACGGCTACCACATAGCGGAGTTCAGTAAGCGTCATGTCGGGTCTGGATTCAATTGGAAGTTTCAGGTTGCTATTTTACGCGGATTTCATCGCGCGCGCGGTTGCATTCCTCGTCTTTTCAGCGCTGTTAGAAAGCAGCATCGATGCTGCTATAATCAATTCGTTCAATCCATAGCGTCGGGTCAAATCATCTTGTTTTTTCAGAAAAAAGCGACAGCAGTCAATAGCCGTCAGGTCAGGCCGGCCGCCATTGCAGGCAATCCGAAGAAGGCGCGATTGGTGCGCGAGGCCTGGTGGCTGGCACTGGTTGCGATCGGTATTTTTCTGGCGCTCAT
>DIVE01000074.1:2021-2217 GCA_002423265.1 Methylophilaceae bacterium UBA6140
CTGTTCGGTTTTTCTGCCTGGTGGTTTGTCGTGCTGAGCTTCTATGCGATGTGGCTGGTCTATATCAAGCTCGAAGCCGCCAGCAACGAGCAGCCGCTGCTGATCTTCAATTTTGTCGGTTTCGCTATGCTGTTGCTGGCTTCTGCCACGCTGGAAGCGGGCCATATCATGGCGTTGCCGGCCGAGCTGCCGCTTT
>DIVE01000074.1:2309-4789 GCA_002423265.1 Methylophilaceae bacterium UBA6140
CCGGCACTGGAGATTCCGAAAAGCGAACGGGTGCAGAAGGAGAAACAGGTTTCCCTGTTCGAAGGCATTCCAGATACGGCGCTGCCGCCCCTGCATTTGCTGGATGAAGCCAAGGGCGAGATCGAAGTGCAGTCGGCCGAGACGCTGGAATTCACCTCTCGTCTGATCGAGCGCAAGCTGATGGATTTCGGCATCGAGGTCAAGGTACTGACGGCATTGCCCGGCCCGGTCATTACCCGCTACGAGCTGGAGCCCGCCGCCG
The DNA here is from genome assembly GCA_002423265.1 of Methylophilaceae bacterium UBA6140. GTDB lineage: Bacteria > Pseudomonadota > Gammaproteobacteria > Burkholderiales > Methylophilaceae > UBA6140. The sequence goes on from DIVE01000074.1 coordinate 2,572, forward strand.
GGGTGAAGGGCAGTCAGGTGACGAATCTGGTCAAGGATCTGGCGCGTGCGCTGTCGGTCGTCAGCGTGCGTGTGGTGGAAACCATCCCCGGCAAGACCTGCATGGGACTGGAGATTCCCAATCCGAAACGGCAGATTGTTTTTCTCTCCGAGATTCTTGGTTCTCAGGTCTATCACGACATGCATTCGCCGCTGGCCATCGCGCTCGGCAAGGATATCGCCGGCAAGCCGGTGGTGGCCGATCTCGCCAGGATGCCGCATGTACTGGTGGCCGGTACCACCGGTTCCGGCAAGTCGGTAGCGATCAACGCCATGATTCTCAGCCTGATCTACAAGGCCGAGCCGAGCCAGGTGCGATTGATCCTGGTCGACCCCAAGATGCTGGAGCTATCGGTTTACGAAGGTATCCCGCATCTGCTGGCGCCGGTGGTGACCGATATGCGGCAGGCCGCCAGCGCACTGAGCTGGTGCGTGGCCGAAATGGAACGTCGCTACAAGCTGATGTCGGTGCTGGGCGTACGTAACCTCGCGGGATACAACCAGAAAATACGCGAAGCGGCCAAAGCCGAAAACCGTATTCCGCACCCGTTCTCGCTGACGCCGGAAAACCCCGAGCCGCTGGAGGAAATGCCGACCATCGTGGTCGTCATCGACGAACTGGCCGATCTGATGATGGTGGTCGGCAAGAAAGTCGAGGAACTGATCGCCCGGCTTGCGCAGAAAGCGCGTGCCTGCGGCATTCATCTGGTGCTGGCGACCCAGCGGCCATCGGTGGATGTGATCACCGGCCTGATCAAGGCCAACATTCCAACCCGCGTGGCCTTCCAGGTATCGAGCAAGATCGACTCGCGCACCATACTTGACCAGATGGGCGCCGAAGCCTTGCTCGGTCAGGGCGACATGCTCTACCAGCCGCCCGGCACCAGCAACCCGCAGCGCATTCACGGCGCCTTTGTTTCCGATCAGGAAGTACACCGCGTGGTCGATTATCTGAAGACGCTGGGTGAACCTAATTACATCGAAGGTATTCTGACCGGTGAGACGGAAGAAAACGGCGATGCCGGTTTCAGTGCAGGCGAGAGTGGCGGAGAAGCAGATCCGCTCTACGACGAGGCGGTCGCCATCGTTCTGAAAACCCGCCGTGCATCGATTTCTTCCGTTCAGCGTCAGCTTCGTATCGGCTACAACCGTGCTGCCCGTCTGATCGAGGACATGGAACGTGCCGGCCTGGTCTCTGCCATGCAGAGCAACGGCAACCGCGAAGTGCTGGCACCGAAGTCAGAATAATCATCCGGGAAATACCATGAAAAAAATTGCTCTATCGCTGCTACTGGCGATGCCCATGCTGGCCCACGCGGCCGGTGCCGACAGATTGAAGGAGTTTTTTGAAAAAACCAGCGCCATGCGCGCGCAGTTCGAGCAGGTGGTGACGGATAACCGCGGCCAGAAAGTGCAGGAAGTCAGCGGTACCATGCAGTTGTTGCGTCCGGGCAAGTTTCGCTGGGACTACAACAAGCCCTACCAGCAAGAGATCGTCGGCGATGGCGAGCGTATCTGGCTTTATGACCCCGAGCTGAATCAGGTCACCGTGCGCAACATGAGCCAGGCCATCGGCTCCAGCCCGGCAGCCTTGCTCGCGGGCAGCAAGGAAGTGGAGAAAAATTTCACATTGGAAAACCTGCCATCGAAAGACAAACTCGAATGGGTGCTGGCCAGGCCGAATGACCGTGACAGCGGTTTCGACGAAGTGCGGCTGGGTTTCGGCAAGAACGGTCTGGAACAGATGCAGATGCAGGACAGCTACGGCAATACCACCAGCATCCTTTTTTCCAGGCTCGAGCGGAATCCGCGTCTGGATGCCCAGGGTTTCATGTTCAAACCGCCGGCAGGCGCCGATATCGTCGGCGAATGACGTAAACGGCCAGCCGAGATGAGCAGTCTGTTCGAACCCGTCAGCCCGCAAGCGCCACTCGCGGAAAGGCTGCGCCCGAAAGCGTTGGGCGACGTCGTCGGTCAGTCGCATCTGCTCGGTGAAGGCAAGCCGCTGAAGCTGGCGTTCAGCTCCGGCAAGCTGCCGTCCATGATACTCTGGGGCCCGCCCGGTGTCGGCAAGACCACGCTGGCGCGCTTGATCGCCAACACGGCCGATGCCGAATTCATCCCGATCTCGGCGGTGCTTGCCGGCATCAAGGATATCCGCGAAGCGGTGGAGCGGGCAG